>CAZVZP010000001.1:0-47801 GCA_964631625.1 uncultured Hyphomicrobiales bacterium
CCGGTCGTTGGATCGCTGAAAGCGATTCCAACTGACCGGATGCTGCTCTAGGCCGCACCCTTGCGCAGGCGCTGGCGCACCTCGTCCGGGAGCGGCGAGCCTAGGTCCGCCGCCGCGGTCGTGCCGAAGTCGTCCGTCTCGAGCACGATATGGGGATCCTGCATCTCGACCCAGCCCATAAAAGGTTCCTGGATCGAGTAGCCGATCAGGCGGGCGAGTTCGTCGGGAAGTGTCTTCGCAATCTTGGGCGGCACGACGAGGTACTGGTTTTCTTCCTGACGGAGCCAGCCCAACGAATAACCCATAATGATACCGATCCGGAATTGATCCTTTGTGCGGTTTGCCCCGCCGCCGTGATAGACCGAGCCGACATAAACTAACGCAGAACCCCGCGGCATCACGGCGCTCACCCCCTCACTGTCGAGTGGTTGGCGCTCGTCGTCCCACAGGTGACTCTTGGGAACCGCTCGGGTCGCCCCATTCTCCTCCGTATACTCGGTCACCGCCCAAAATGCGTGCAGTAACGCCTCTTTGCCGTTCATGGGATGGGGAAACGGGACGATCGCGTCGTCGCGATGAAGCGGTTGCGTCTTCTCGCCCGGTCCGATGCAGACGGCTTGCGTGACGTGGAGCTGCGGATGGTCGCAGCGATCGCCGAGCGTCTTGTCGGCCAGCGCCCGGAGGAGCGGGTTGAGCGCGAGCTCGCCGCATGCGCGGGATTTGGCGATAAGCGCCGACACGCGCCGGGTCCGGTAGCCGACGAACTCGCCGGTCCCTTCCGGCGTTCTGGCGACCACCGGCCACAGCTCGCTCTCCACCCGGTCCATGACGGCCTGATCGACAAGATTGAGGATTCGCGCGCAACCGTGCTCGCGCAAGACGGCCATAACCTCATCGGCCGAGGCCGTGCCCGGTACAGCGGGAATTTCGAGCTTGCTCATGTCCGCCCCCTTCCGGCGCCTGCCGGCCCGCGATCACCGATTCGAACAGAACAGCGCAATCGTAAGGTCGTCCGACAACTCTTTCAACAAGTAACCCCGGACCCCGGGTCCCCTCTCGCGCAGCATTGAGCCGGGCGACGCGCTCTTGCGCGTCACGGGCGGCCGTAACGCTCGTGATACGCCTCGACCGCCTTCTCGAAGCAGGGCATCGGCGCGCTCACGACGCCGGCGCCGATCTGTCCGCCGTCGCGTCCCGCGATTCCAATATCCATCACGGGCAGCACACCCGTTTCTTTCACCTTGAAGATGTCGATGCCGGTGGGCGTGCCGCGGTAGCCCAGGAACGGGATGTGAAACTCGCTGTGCTCGCCCACGGTAATTTTGTAGAGCGAGCGATTGCGCTCGACCATGGCCTCGGCCGAGCCGCCCTGATAGGCCTGCAGCGCGAAGGCGCAGGCCTGGGCGAAGCCGCCCAAGCCCACGGTCTCGGTGATTGGGCTCTCGCCGCCCATCCAGGTGATCTCGTCCTCGGTGTGCCCTTCGAACAGCTTGGCCTTGACCGTGGCGTGCGGGCCGGTGAACCAGGTATCGCCGAGCCCTGAGACGCGGATGGCGAACTCGTGGCACGAGAAGCCCATGGCCGTGACCACGCTCGAACCCTCGACACCGTGCGCCGCGTCGGCAACGCACTTGGCGGCCGCCATCGAGAGCCGAAGGAAGAAATAGTGATCCTCGGTGAGCGCCGTAATGGTCTTCTCGACCGCCGCGCGCTTGCCTTCCGCCAGCGCCAGGAAATGGGGGTAGAGCTCGCGCGTGAACAGCAGAGCGGCCGCGGTGTTGCGGCTGTGCAGCTCATCGCCCATGTGGAGCGCCCGTTTCATGATCGGTTTCAGCGGCACGCCGCCGGTGCGCCGGATGGCCTCACTCAAGACGGGCGCGACTTCGTTCTGCACGAACAGGAGCCGCTCGCGCACGTCCTCGTCGTACACGCCGTAGTTCAGGCGGCGCGGATTGGTGCCCTCGTAGAAGTTGCAGTAGCCGACGTTGCCGAACGCCGCATTGCGCACGACGAACACCGGCATGGAGGCGGTGTAGATGCCGGCGAGCGAGCCGACGGCGCCATGCCCGTGACAGCCGTCGATTCGGATCTCGCCCGAGGCGAGCTTGCGCTCGGCCTCCGCCCGGTCCTTGGCCAAGCCCTCGAAGAGCGCGCCGCCGATGATGCCGTTGCGTTGACCGCCCGTATATTTGTCCCACGGCAGCGGCGGGCCCGAGGTCAGGATCAGGTTCTTGGCCATGCCCGGCAAGACTTCGCTCGCCGGGCGCACGTCCTTAAGAACCGGCTCCGACTCGCACAGCCGGCGAAAGGTTTCCACATTGGCCCTCTCCCTGTGCGGGGGGATGGCTGCCATTCCGCTCTCCTCCTGACCGATTGAACTGCTGAGATGCCCGCGCCGAAGCCCGCCCACTCCGATGGCCGGGCCTCCGCTTACACGGTGTCGAGCTTGGGCAGCTCGTCCTTGACCTCGAGCCAGGGCACTTTGGATTTGAAGTAGATGTGCCGGAGCGAAGACTCCGGATGGCCCGGATGCGCGCCGCCGTCGAACGTTCCGGTCGCGACCTCCACGATTTCCGGATGGTCGTCGTCGAGCGCGAAGAGCTGGCAGCCGCAGGTCTTGCAGAAGTGCCGATGCACCGGGGGCGAGCTATCGAACACCGAGAGGTTATCTTTCCCCTTCTCAAGCACGAATTTGTCCTTGGCCACATGCGAGAACGTCACCATGACGGTGCCGTGAATCTTGCGGCACATGCTGCAGTGGCAGTGTTCGGTCACGGTTGCCGGGGCGTGAATCGAGTAGCGCACGGCGCCGCACTGGCAGCCGCCCGTTCTCCTGAACTCGGTCATGCTTGCTTCTCCTCTAGTATTCGTTCTTCTGCGGCAAGTCGTCGGCGATCTTGAACCACGGCACCTTCGAACCCACGAAGATGTGCTGCTCGCGGTCCTTCGGATGGCCCGGGTGCGCGCCGCCGTCGAGCGTGCCCGTGGCGTAGTAGATGGCATTCGGCGTCGAATCGATCTCGGTGTAAACCTGACAACCGCAGGTGCGGCAGAAATGCCGGTGGTTGCCGGGCGAGCTTTGGTATTCCGCGAGATTGTCCGCGCCCCGCTCGATGCGAAAACCGGCGCGCGGCACCTCCGAGAACGTGACGTAGATGGCACCGTGCAGTTTGCGGCACATGGAGCAATGACAATGGCTAAGCGCGCGCGCCGGCTCGCTCACCACGTAGCGCACGGTGCCGCACTGACAGCCGCCTTTGAGCTCGAACGCCGCCACGGCAAGCCTCCTTCCCGGAACCCTCAAAACTCTTGATTCTGCGGCAAATCGTCGGTGATCGCGTGCCAGGGCACCTTCGAGCCGACGAAGATGTGGCGCAGGCTGTCCCGCGGATGGCCCGGGTGGGCGCCGCCGTCGAGCGTGCCCGTCGCGAGCTCGACCACGCTCGTGTTGCCCACGAGCTCATCGAAGATATGGCAGCCGCAGCTCTTGCAGAAGTTGCGCCGGAGCCGCTCCGAGCTCGCGTAGGGCGTGAGATTGTCGGCTCCCCTATCTTGCGTTTACTTTGGGCCCACCACCACCGAGAAGGCGCCGAACATCGCGCCGTGCACCTTGCGGCACATGGAGCAGTGGCAGAAATGGCTCTCGAGCGCCGGCGCGCGTAGGGTGTAGCGCACCGCGCCGCACAGGCATCCGCCGGTGAGTCGGAAGTCTTCGGCCATCGCCCGCGCTCTAATACTCCTCCCGTTGCGGCAGGCCGTCGCGCAGCGGATACCAGGGGACCTTGGAGCCCACGAAGATGTGGTGCAGCTTTTCCCTGTAACCTTCGGGTGCCGCACCGCCATCGAGGGTTGCGACCGAGACGTAGACCTGGCCCGGCATGCCGTCCGCCCGACCCAAAATATTGCAGCCACAGGCCTTGCAGAATAGCCGGTGCGTGCCAGGTGAGCTGTCGTAGGTGGCGAGATTGGCCGCCGGCGTCGTGAGCTCGAAATTCTCTTCCCGATAGCTCGCGTAAGTGCCGAACAGCGCGCCCTGCAGCCTGCGGCACATCGCGCAGTGGCAATGATACATGTCCTCGACCGGCCCCTTCACGCGATAGCGGACGGCGCCGCATTGGCAGCCGCCAGTCAGAACCCCGTCGCTCATCTCTCGCTCCCTTTGGCGCCGGTTCCCCCCGGCAACGCTCGCCCATAAAGCCTAGAGCCCGTGCGCTCCCGGTTCAATATCTCTCGTGCTGAGGCAACCCGTCGGCGATGGGGAACCACGGCGACTTGGAGCCCACGAAGATGTGAATCTCTCTGTCCGCGGGATGACCCGGATGGGCACCGCTATCGAGCGTGCCGGCCGCGAGCCACACCCGATCGGGATAGCCATAGATCGTGATAAAGAGCGGCGAGCCGCAGGTCGTGCAGAAATGACGCTGCACGACGGCCGAACTCCTGAAAACGCCGAGATCCGCTTCGCTTGGCTGTTCGAGAATGAAGTTCGACTTTCGCACCCGGGCGAAGCTCGCGAACAGGGCGCCGTGAATCTTCCGGCACATCGAGCAGTGGCAGTGGTCGACCTCAAGCGCCGGTGCCGTGATCCGGTAGCGCACTCCGCCGCACTGGCAGCCTCCGGCGCGGACAAATTCGGCCTTGCCGGCGTGCTGTTCGGCGACAGCGCCGGCGTCGTCAGTAATCATCGCTTTGTGGCAGATCGTCCGCGATCCGATACCACGGCACCTTCGAGCTCACGAACACGTGGCGCACGGGTTCTCGCGGGCTCGGATAGGCGCCACCGTCCAAGGTCGCCGGCGTGAACCAGAACAGCTCGGGGTAGCGCTCGTCGTCGCCGAACAGATAACAACCGCAGGTCTTGCAGAACATGCGGTGATTGGGCGGCGAGCTGTCGTAGATCCTCAGGTTGGCCTTGCCCTTGTCGATCGTGATGCCACCGCGCTTCACGGTGCCGAAGGTGACGTAAAGGGCGCCGTGCAGCTTGCGGCACATCTCGCAATGGCAGTGATAAAGCTCCCGCGCGGGCTCATGGAGCGTGTAGCGCACGGCGCCGCACTGGCAGCCGCCGTGGAGCGGCTTGAAGGCTTGCTCCGTCATCGATCGCGGTCCTTGGGCCACTGCTTGAGATCATCGGTAATCGTGAACCATCCCGCCTTCGAGGCGACGAAGATATGAGCCTCCTGCTCGCGCCCGTGGCCGGGGTGGGCGCCACCGTCGAGAGTGCCGGTGGCGACATCGACGATCGCCTCGCCTCCATCGTAGTCGAAGAACAGAGGCGAGCCGCAATGGCGGCAGAACCTGCGGCGCACGCCCGGCGAACTGTTATAGGTCGCGAGCGCATCCTGGCCCCGTTCGAGCACAAAGTGATCGCGGGGAAAGGCCGAGTAAGTGGCGAACAGCGCGCCGTGAACCTTGCGGCACATCGAGCAGTGGCAATGGGTCGTGCGCTCCGCCGGCGCAGCGATGCGATAGCGCACCGCGCCGCATTGACACCCGCCGCTCCACACCCCCTCGTTCACGGCCAAGCCTTTCGCGTCCGTCCTCAAAGCATGGGGCGGGCCGGGTTGGAAGGCAAGGCCGCCTAGGGCCTCGTGCGCAGGGTCTGCGCATGATCACGGGCAAACTGCGCGAAGGCGATGGGCGCCCGGCCAACGACGCGCTCGACGTGGTCGCTCGTCGGCTCGTTCTCGCCGCGCCGCAGCCGCAGGGTGAGATCGACCATCTCCTCGATCCACCAGTCGGGCGCATCGTCGGCGCGAAGCTCCTCCGCGTAGTCGTCGAGCGAAGGCGATTCATACCGATAGGGCCGTCCGCTCGCGCGGCTAAGCTCGGCCACCACCTCCTCGTGCGAAAGCGCCGCCGGGCCCGTCGGCGCATAGGTCCGCCCGGCGTGCCCGGGCTCGAGCAGGGCTTCGACCGCGACCGCGGCAATGTCGCGCGCATCGACGAAGCTCAGGCGCGCCGACCCGGCCGGCAGCCGCACGACTCCGCCCCGCCCGTACTCGTAGAGGAAGTTGTCCATGTACCAGTTGGGCCGCAGGTGCACGAACGGAATCCCCGAGCGTTCGAGCAGCCGCTCGCATTCGCCATGGCAGTGGGCGTAGTTCGCCGAGGCTTGCGGATCGGCGGCCGGCGCCGATAGGCGCACCACGAGCCGCACATCCGCCGCCTTGGCCGCCCTGATGACCTCGGCCTGCGCCTCGGCCGCATTGGGGCCGTCGAAGGACGTGAGATAGAGCCGCTCCACGCCCCGCATCGCCGCATCGACGGACTTGCGCTCGGCGAAATCGCCGATCGCGAGCTCGCCCGCACCGGCGAGGTCGGCGGGCAACTTCAAAGCGCTCCGGACAAAGAGGCGGATCGGCAGCCCCCGAGCCCGCAGCGCACGCGCCACCTCGCGGCCCACCATGCCGCTCGCGCCGGTGACCAGGATCACTCCGCTCCTCCCCTCCCGACAGCGATCATTTCATTCCCTCCGCTTTGCTCCGCCCACGCGCGTGATCCCCGGTGGGGCGCCAACGCCGACCCCGATCTTCCGGGTGACGGGCCGGCGCGGCGCGGAGTAGACTATGATCGTGGCCCACGATCCCAGGGACCAGGCAGGACCCCATGCTCTATCTCACGCGCAAGCCCGGCGAAGCCATTATGATCAACGATGCGATCGAGGTCACGGTCATCGAGATCAGGGGCAAGTCGGTCAAGCTCGGCTTCACCTTCCCGCCGCAGGCGACCGTCCTGCGCAAGGAGATCTTCGAGAAGATCCGCCAGGAGAACATCGAGGCGGCCAAGGCCGCGGCCGAACTGAGTCCGCGAGGGGTCAAGCGCGCCGAGTAGGCTGCGGCATGGTCGCGGCCGCCTAAGCCGCCACAGGCGACGTCCCCCGCGCATCCGCGATTCAAGCGCCGGGCGCGGTCTGCGCGAACTGCTCTTCCGTGCGCCGCGCCTGGGCGCGGGTGATTGTCATGATCTTGTTGCGCAGGTGGATGAAGGCCTCGCTGTCCTTGATCGAGACGTCGTGCTCGAGCGGCAGGTGATCGGCGACCCTGACCTCCTCGAGGATGATGGCGGGGCGGGCCGAGAAGACCACGATGCGTTCCGAGAGGAAGATCGCCTCCTCCACGTCGTGGGTCACGAACACCGTGGTCTTGCGTTCCTTGGCGCAGATCTCGAGGAGCTGAATCTGCAGGAATTCGCGGTTCTGCGCGTCGAGTGCGCCGAAGGGCTCGTCCATGAGCAAGACGTCGGGGCCGGCGGCGAGCGTGCGCGCGATCGCGACCCGCTGGCGCATGCCGCCCGAGATCCGGTTGACGTAGAAATCGGCGAACGCCGAGATGCCCACGAGCTCGATGTAGTGCTGCGCGATCTCGTCCTTCCGGGAGCGGCTCAGATCGGTGCGGAATTTGAGGCCGAACAGCACGTTCTCGATCACCGTGAGCCAGGGGAAGGACGAATAGGACTGGAAGACCACGCCCTTGCGCCGGTCGGGGCCTTTCACCTCCTCGCCCTCGAGCAGAATGCGGCCTTTGCTCGGCCGATCGAGCCCGCCAATGATGCGCATGAGCGTGGTCTTGCCGCAGCCCGAGGGCCCCAAGAACGCCACGAACTCGCCTTTCGCGATGCCGAGGGACACATCGTCGATGACCTGGATCGGCTCGGGCGCCCGCTCGACGGGGAACCACTTGCCGACGTGATCGATCTCAAGGAACGGCTCGGGCATGCCGGGCTCCCTAACGCAGATAGCGGAAGGCGCGCCGATGGAGGTAGCGGATCGCCTGGTCGGTGACGAGTCCGATGATGCCGATCGCGAGCACGCCCGCGATCACCTCCGGGGTCTTGCCGAAGCGGCGCGAGGCCCAGATCACGTGCCCGATGCCGTCGTTGGAGGCAACGATCTCCGCAACGATGACGTAGGACCAGCACCAGCCGAGAGTGATCCTCAAGTTGTCCACCATGGTGGGCAGCATGGCGGGCAGCACGATCGAGCGCATGACTTGGCGCGATTTCGCGCCGAGCGTGTACCCGATCTCGGCATACTCGTGGGGGACGCGTCGCGCGTCATCGGCGATCAGGAGCACGAGCTGGAAGAAGGTGCCCATCCAGAGGAGCGCGATCTTGGCCACCTCGCCGATGCCGAGCCAGATCACCGTCAAGGGCACGAGCGCCGGCACCGGCAGATAACGGACGAGGTCGATCACCGGCTCGCTCATGCCGCCGACGATCCGGAAGCTGCTCATGAAGACGCCGAGCGGGATCGCCATGAGCGCCGAGATCACGAAGGCCACGCCGACCCGGAAAATGCTGATGCCGATGTCGTGGATGAAATCGAAGTCGCGGAAGAGGCGCACGAAGGCCGCCACGATCTCCCAGGGCGCCGGCAGGAACTGCGCCTTGATCAGGCCCAGCTGAGTGATCGCGATCCACAGGAGTATCGCGGCCACGAAGGCGGCGACGGCGAGCCCGAGCTCGATCGTGCGCGTGGTCGTGCCCCGGAAAATGAACAGGGATTTCCAGGGCGAGGGCGCATTGGGGTCCCGCTGTGGCATCGCCTCCCCCGGAAACGAGGCGGGGACCGGATCGACGAGACCGGCCCCCGACCATCGTCACGAATTGATCAGCGGGTGTGGCCGTCGAACAGGCCGACGAGCAGCGCGTTGCTCATGTGGTGCTGCGCATCGAGCGGGGCGTCGGCCGTCCCGTTCTCGACGTTGAGCTGCATGACCTGATCGAAGATGCCGAAGACCTCTCCGGGCGCGTCCGGCGTGCCGAAGTACTTCACGGCGTCCTCGTAGCTCGTGTACTTGCCGCCGGCGAGCGCCTCGGCCATCTCCTCGGGCGTCAGGTTGAAGAAGGTCGCCATGATCTTGGTGTCCTCCTCGGGATTCGCGAGGTAGTGGTCGACCGCCCGATAGATCGCCCGTAGATAGGCGCGGATGAGCTCGGGGTTTTTCTCGATCAGCTCGTTGTGGAAGAACCAGACGTCGAAGATCAGGCCCGGAAAAGCCGAGGAATCAACAAGCTTATAGGCTCCTTCGCGTCCGCTCTGCGAGACGATCTGGCTCATCACCGGCTCGTAGGAGGCGACCGCCATGATCGAGGGATCGCCGAACACCGCGACGCCATCGGCCGTCGCGATATGCACGGTGTTGACGTCCGCGAGCGTCATGCCGTTGCATTCATCCTTCAGCCGCTTCTGCAGCAGAAGGATGCCGGGAATCGTCGGCTCGAAGGCGACGGTCTTGCCCTTGAGATCGCACACGCTCTTAATCGAGCCGTCGACCACCACACCGTCGCCGCCCAGCGACAGGTCCTCGGCCGCGACAATGGTGCCCATGGTGTCCGCCGTGCGCGGGCGGCTTTGGTACTCGCCGATAGTGCGCGAGTTGCAGTTGATGTGGCCCGCGTCCATGGCCGCAAGCTGAACCTGCAGGTCGTCGTCGAAGATGTACTCGACCTCGACCTCCTCCTCCTTGAAGTAGCCGAGGTCGTCGGCGAGTTTGTTGATCCCCTGGAAGGGCCAGAAGGTGATGGCGCAGACGAGCTTGTCGAGGTCGACTGCGGCCGCGGGCTTGGGCGCTGCGCTCAAGGTTCCGAGCGCGATCAGCGCCGCCACGAGAATCGCGAAAATCCGAAGCATGGCGAATGAGACCTCCCTTGTTTCTCTCACGGCGCAGCCGAGCGAAGGCCTCCGCCGCACCGGTCCGTGCCCGCCACCGCCGGGTGACGGGCCGCACGTCCCTGACGGCTCAAAGGATGACGCCAAAGACCCGCGCCAGCAACGAGTTTTCCGCCGCGCACGACGGTTAATCGTTTGTTAAGCGGGGCTTACGCACAATCCGGCAAGGCTCGGCGGCGGGGCAGCCCGAAACACCCTGCCGTCGGCCCCTGCCAAGGGCCTCTTAGCGAACTCCATGAGCGATTCCCGCCGCACCGACGCCGCCGCCGTGGCGCTGAAATACGAGCGGCCCAAGGATCCGGCGCCCCGGGTGACGGCCGCTGGGCGCGGCGCCGTGGCCGAGCAGATCATCGCTCTGGCCCTGGCCAACGGCGTCGCCGTGCGCGAGGACCACGACTTGGCCGAGCTCCTGGCCGAGCTCGAGATCAACAGCGTCATTCCGCTGCCGGCCTTTGCCGCGGTCGCGGAAATCCTCGCCTACCTCTATCGCCTGAACGGCGCCACTGCGGCGCAGGAGCGCAGCTCATGAGTGCGACCCTTGCCATCGATCAGCGGCTTCAGTCCGTGCGCGGCCGACTCAACGCCTTGCGCGCCGATCTCGACGCGGGACGGCCGGTGGATGCCGGGCCGCTCGCCGTCGAGGTCCACGCCCTCTGCCAGGACATGGCGCAGGCCGCGCGCCCCGACGCCCGCTCCCGGTTCAACGATCTGATTACGCTCTACGACGAGATCGAAGGCCTCCAGCGGGCGATGAAGGCCCAGCAGACCACCATCAAGAAGCAGCTGTCCCAGGTCACGGCGGGCCGCCAGGCCGCGCGCGCCTACGGCACACCGAAACCGACCCGTTAGTCCGCACCAGCCACGCCCGCCCCGGGTCATGGACTTCGACGCCTACTTAAGGTTCGCCCTCGCACTCGCGCTCGTGCTCGGGCTGATCGGCCTGGCCGCCTACCTGGCCCGGCGCTTCGGCCTGGGCACCCGCACGGGCCCGAGCGGGCCCAAGCGCGGCCGCCGGCTTGCCGTGCTCGAAGTCTTGCCGCTCGACCCCAAGCGGAGGCTGGTGCTCATCGCGCAGGATGAGAGCGAACATCTGTTGCTCTTGGGCCCGAGCCACGATCTCGTCATCGCGGGCCCGGGCGGCAACGCGCCGCAGCCTGATTTCCGCGCGGCCTTGGCCGAGGCCGCTCGAGGCACGGCACCCGAAGATGCCTCCGGCCCTCGTCCATGACCCGCCGGCTTCTGCTCGCGCTGGGGCTCGCCGCCGCCCTCGTCCTCCCGGCGGGGGCCGCCGGGGCTCAGGAGCTCACGCTCGACCTCGGCGGCGAAGAGGGCACGCTGACCGGCCAACTGTTCCGCCTGATCGCGCTCATCACGATCTTGAGCGTGGCGCCGGGCATTCTGGTCGTAGTCACCTCGTTCACCCGCATCGTGATCGTCTTCTCTCTGCTGCGCAGCGCCCTCGGCTTGCAACAGACGCCGCCCAACATGGTCATCATCAGCCTCGCGCTGTTCTTGACCGCCTTCATTATGGGCCCGACGCTCGAGAAGGCGTACGACGACGGCATCGCGCCCTTAATCGCCGAGGAGATCACGGAGGACGAGGCGTTCGATCGCACCGTCGCGCCGCTGCGCGGCTTCATGCTCAATCAGGTGCGCGAGAGCGACCTCGCGCTCTTCATGGACATGGCCGAGGAGCCCGCCGCCGAGGCGCCCGAAGAGATCTCGCTGCGCGCGCTCGTGCCCGCCTTCATGGTGAGCGAGTTGCGGCGCGCCTTCGAGATCGGCTTCCTGGTCTTCGTCCCGTTCCTGATCATCGACATGGTGGTGGCCTCGATTCTGCTGTCGATGGGCATGATGATGCTGCCGCCGGTCATGGTCTCGCTGCCCTTCAAGCTGATCTTCTTCGTGCTCGTCGATGGCTGGCACATGCTGGCCGGCAGCCTGGTCGAGAGCTTCGTCTTCACGCCGTAGGGCACGGCAAGGCGGCGCAACCCCGACTGCGAGCACCGGAGCACGATGCCCAAGCATCGCGCGCAGTATCCAATTGAGGATTTAATTGAGGCCCGAGAGGCCGGCTGTCTTGATCTTCTGCCGGTAACCTTCGAGGAACGCCTCGATGGGCGCGATATCGGAAACCGCGTCGACGAAGCTGAGGAACGGCATGTCGCTCGAGGGGTCGTTCGCCGTCGCGACGCGGAACGCCGCGCCATAGGCGCTGTCTCTCATCGCCTCGCCATAGTCGGCGGCAAGCGCCACCAGCTCTGCGCGCGCGCCCGACAACGCGAGCGCGAGCGCCAGCTTGGCCAGGTAAAGCTCGTCGTCCTTGGCGAACCCTGGGAGCGCACGAGCGCCGCCGTAGATGGGCAGGAGCGCGGCCGCGAGCGCGGCCCAATCGTTCCGGCTCCAGTAGATGTCGGCGGCGAGCCACAGCGCCTCCTTGCGGCCGTCGCCGTCCAGCAGCGCCAGGGCCTCGCCGATCCGGCCGATGCCGAAGAGGGCCCGCGCTTCGAGCAGGCGGCGCTCGGCCGCCAGCGCCAACGGCATGGCCTCCTGGGCGATGTCACTGATCTTAAGGGCGTGGAGTGCGCCGCTGGCGTTGCCGTCGAGCAGCTGGATCACCGCGAGTCGCGTGCCGACCCGCGCCTTGTCGATGCCGGACAATCTCTGCTCGACCTGTGCCTCGAGAAGGGCCGTGGCGCGCGGCAGGAGATCCATCGCAACGAGCCGGTCGGCAAACGTACGCACCATGTCGTCGCCCTCACGCCCCTCGGGCGTCAGGTTGCGGAATTCGTAGAACAGTCCGGCAGCATCGACAGACCCGAGGCGGCCCTTCTTCGCCTCACCGTGCACCTCGACAAAGACCTCGGCCATCCGCTTCTTAATGACCGGGGTGAGCGGCGAGTCCTCGAAGCCTTCGGTTGCGGTGCGCCAGGCCGCGAGAGCCAAATCGTAGTTGCCCTGCTTGAGGTAAAGCTCGCCCAGCTTATCGAGCAGGCGCTGCTCGACTGCATCGCCGCGCCAACTGAAGCGAATCGATTCGAGCTCGGCGATCGCCTGCTCGTCGGTCAAGTTGCGCCGCCGCAGCAGCAGCTCCGTGCGTGCGATCCGGGCTTCCGCATGAGCCTCGCCCGAATCGCTCGCGATCACCTTGTCCCATGTGGCCAGCGCTCGCTCTGGATTGTTGAGCAGCGCGTAGGTGCAGCCGCGCAGGTAGTCGAAGTGGCCCTGAAGCGTCGCCGGATAGCCCGCCTCCTCGGCCTTGTTCAGGTGAAAGGCGGCGCGGACCGGATCGCGCAACTCGCAATCGGCTCGGGCGGCCGCGATCTCGATCCTTCCTCGCCAGGCCGTGGGCAGATCGAAGAAGGCCGCATCGGCTTCGCGGAACAGCTCCTTGGCCCGAACCCAGTCTCTACGCCCGGCGGCGGCGAGCCCGCGCCACAGCGCAATGTCGGGACGGCCCTCGAATGCCGGCAACGCGAGCGCCTGTTCCGCCTCCCTAAAGCGTTTGAGATGCACCAGCGCAACGCCCTTGAGCGCGTGGAACCGCGGCGAAGCCGCGGCGTTCGGGTCCTCGCGCTCGATCATTTCGAGCACGCCCAGGGCATCGGCGAAGAAATCGTTGGCCACGTAGAACGAGGCGAGGTTGAGCCGCGCCGCGGTGCGGAATTCTTCGTCCACGAGCGCGAGCGCGCGCACCAGGCGAAGCCGGGTCTCTTCGACGGTCTTGATGTCTGGCACGCGCCAAGCCTTGAGGTCGAGCGGCGGTTCCGCAAGACGGGCATCCGCGGCCGTCTCGGCGCTCGAGGGCGACAGAAAGAGACCACGCGCAGCGGTGATAACGACGCCCTCGCTCGCGGTCTCGACCCGCACGTCGTCGCGCAGGGGCCGCACCGCGACGCCCTGGGACGAGGCCAGCAGTTCGAACTCGCTGTACGCCCGCCCCGGCGCGACACCGTACCCGGGCTTCGACAGCGGCACGACGAGCAGACGATCGCCCACCTCCGGGTCGGTGAGAGCGAGAACGGGGCCGGCCGCCTGCTCCGGCACGACTACCCTCGCGATCCCCCCCTCCGTTGCTTCGACCCGAACGGGAAGCACGTGCTCGGGAGCCTGCGGGGCACGCGCGATCTCAACGATCCAATCCTCGCCGGCTCGCTTTGCGCGGGCGTCGAAGCCGGGCGCGAGCTCGAAGCGCACGACGCTCGTGGGCTGCTGCTCGAGAACCTCGCCCGCTTCGATGCCGTGAGCGCGCAACCACGGCGCCTCGAGATCCGGCAGCACCAGCGAGCGGGCCTGATCGAACACGAGCCAAAGATGGGCCCCGCGCCGGAACAGGGCGGCGGCGCTCGGGCGATCCCAGGCGAAGCGGAGTTCGAGCCCGGTGTCCTTCGGCAGCAGGCTGACGCCGATGCCCGGAGCGCTCACCGAAGCCGCCGGCGCGATCAGGGGCGCCGGGCCGGCGCTCAAGGCTTTCGGCGCCGATCCCGGTGTGGCAACCGGCGCCGGTGCCGTGCTCGCGGGCTCGGCTGCGCGTTCTTGAGGACCCGCCGCTGGAGCAAGCGCCACGAGCGACGTCGGATAGGCGGGATTCGCCGACAAGGCTTCGGGGCGATCGCCAAGCGAGGCGACACTCCAGGGGACGGCTTCGGCTTCGAGCGCCGTCGCCGGAATCGGCTCAACGGGCCGGGTTAAATCGAGCGCCACGGCGGGCCCGTCCGTGAAGGCGTGGTATTCGGTCGAGGGCGGTACCCGCAGGTTGACCGTCAGCGAATCCTCGAGGCGATCGACCCGCCCGGGCCGCACCCAATCGGGCAGGCGCTCAGCGAGGCTGCCCGCATCGAGCGCCCCCGCGCGGTCGAAGCGGATGGCCAGGGCTTCGGCCTCGCGCTCGATGACGAACCCGACGGGCTCAGGCCAGTCGAACACGATGCGATCGAAACCATCGTGCGCGCCGACGCGCACGCCGACCCTTTCGAGCGGTTCCTGCCCGGCGGTTCGAGCCGGTGCCGCACCCTCGTAAAAATCGACCACGACCAGCTGATCGTAGGCAGAGGCGCGGTACTCGACACCTTCCTTGAGTCGAAGCACGAGGACCCGTGGATCGCCCGAGGAAGACAGGCCCTCCAGATAATCGGACAAGGTCTCGAGCGCCAGGGCGGGATCGATCGGCGCCGGCCGCTCGAAGCGCAGGTGCAGCTCGCGACCCCGCTGCTCCGCCCCATAGCCGGTCGGTTCGCTCCACTCGAAGACGAGGCGGCCAAAGCCCTCGTGCAGGCCGCTGCGCGTCGTCACCGTCGCCGCTTGGGAAGCGGCGCAGACGGAGAGGGCAAGCGCGACGGCGGCGGCCGATGCGAAAAATCCTGCGATCCGATGAAGGATGCTACCGATCATGCGCCCTTTCCGGCCCGTGAGCCGGCCGAGCCCCAGGCCATCGCCGCCTCGTGGCGCCGCGCGGCACGGCGCTTCCCGGCGCCGCGCGCCGGAGCGCTAATCGAAGTTGGCCAGAAGCGCGTCGATCTCGGCCTGGCGGTTCGCGTCTTCCGGCAGCTGCGGTCCGCTCAGGAGCCCCTTGGCGTCCGCCGGATCGGCCGGAGCCTTCTTCGGTCGCGCCGGGGCCTCGATGCCGAAGACATGGAGCAGCTTGTCGAGCTCCTCCTCGATGTGCTTGAGCGTCTTGACGACCTTCGTGATGCGCTGGCCGGTGATGTCCTGAAAGTTGCAGGCCTCATAAATCCGGGTCACCGACTCGCGGATCGGATCGCGGAGCTTGGGATCGGTATCGCTCACGAGCCTGTCGATCGTCTCCGCGTTGTCGAGGATCTGGGTCGTCGCCTCCTCGGTGTGCGTGATGATCGCGTCGAGCTGATCGGCCGCCGCCGGTAATTCGTCGTGCCGCAGCTCCGCCGGCGACAGCTCAGAGATCTCTTCTCTCGCACGGTTGATGTAGGCCGCGAGCTGCTCGAGCTCCCGGTAGAGCCGCAGATCGAGGCCGGTCAGATCGCCCTCGAGCGAGCCTAGGAGCTGCTCGACCACCTCGGCGATCTCTTCGACCGGGACGCGCTCGCCCCGCTCGGCCTTGAGCTCGTTCAGCCGCCGTTCAAAAGAGATGTCCGCCGCCATGGTTCTCACACGCCCCTCTCGACCGCCCCGTCTGCCATCGGCCCCTAGAGCGGGCCGAGAACGCTTTCGATCTTGGCCTTCAAGGTCTCCGCATTGAACGGCTTGACGATGTAGTTACTGACGCCGGCCTCCTTCGCTGCGATCACGTTCTCGGTCTTGCTTTCCGCCGTGACCATAATGAAGGGCAGCTTCTTGAGCTTCGCGTCGGCGCGCACTTCCTTGAGCAGCTGGAGGCCGGTCATCGGCTCCATGTTCCAATCGGAAATCACGAGCCCGAAATTGCCGCCGCGCAGCTTGCCCAGCGCCGTACTGCCGTCGGTGGCGTCGTGGACGTTCGTGAACTGCAGCTGATTCAAGAGATTCGTCACGATTCGGATCATCGTCTTGTAGTCGTCGACGACCAGAACCGCCATATTCTTGTCGACCGCCATGATTCCGCTCCGCGTCCCCACAATGACAGAACTGCCGCGCACCCGTGAAAGACGGACACGACCGTAATCCGAAGCCGTTAATGCCCGGTTAAGGACGATTACGGGGCGCCCGGGGAAGCGGGCGGCGTCGCGGCCGACGAGGCGGTCTCGGGCAGGCTCTGACGTAGCGCAAGCTCGATGGTGATCTCCTTCGCCCGCGAGGGATCCATGAGGGCGAGGATCGGCGCGACCTTCGACTCCCGCATGCGCTCGACCACGTCGAGCAGCACATGGGTGTCGAGCTCCATGAAGATGCGTGCGGCATCCTTGGGCTTCATGTTCTGGTAGATCTTGACCAGGCTTTCGATGCGGGCCGACTGCGCCCCGCCGAAGCGGCCGAGGAGGTCCTGCACCGTCACTTCGATGCGTTTGAGCTCGTCGATCTTGACCGTGACCTGCTGTTCGACCGCCATCAAGGTCTTCTCGCGCAGATCAAGGTCGGCGGCGCGGGCGTCCAGTTCGGCTCGCCGGGCGGCCAGGTCCTGCAGCAACGCGATCTCGGTGCTCGTGAGGCCCAGGGGATCGAAATCGCTTTGAACGGAGGCGAGGCGTTCCGGTTCGGCGGTTTCCTTGCTTGCGGCCGGCGCCGCGCCCGGCTCTGGGTTCGTCTCGGCCGCGGCCGGCGCTTCCTCGGCCGCCGGAGCGCTCGCCTCGGATGGCGCCAGGGGTGCCGGCTCCGACTGTTCGGCGGGCCCGGCGGGTTCGCCTGTGACCGCCGGAGGCGCCGCCTCCGTGGACGCCGTCTCTGCGTAGGAGCGCTTGACCGTGACACTCTCGAGCACGGACTCCAGGTCGTCGAAGAACGATCCAGCCTTGACGCTCAAGAGCAGCACGGCCGCGAAGATCGCGACGGGAAGGAGACGTAAGCGGCGCAGCACGGCGAGCGACCTTATTGCCAATGCGTCAACGGGCCGCGCGCAACAGCGTGATGAGGTCGCGCTCGGCCCGGCTGCGCGCCGGGGCTCGCTCGCCGGGCCGCGCCGCCGATTTCGGCGTGCGCTCGAGTGCCAGCTCCAGTCGATCCGCGACGGAGGCGCCGTGGTGCGCGAGGGCGGAGAGATCGTCGTTCAGCGTCTGCGCCTTGTCGATGCTCGCCTGCAGCTCCTTGCCGACGCCCTGGGCGACCGCCTTGAACTGCCGCACGCCCGACTCGGCCGAACTCGTCGCCTCACGCAACGCCGCGCCGAATTCTGCGAGCTCGGCCTGGGCCTTGCGCAGGGCGGCAAGGCGTTTGTTCAAGACCACACAGAATCCGATCGTCGCGCCGAGAAGGGCGACGATCAGCCCGTCGAGCAAGAAGCCCAGTGTCATTCTCGACTCCGCCGTTCACCGATGGACTGCTCGATGCAGATCGCCACGCGATTGTTGAGATGTCCCATGCGCCCCTGCAGCAATTCGATGCCCCCGCAACGCATGTCCACGGGCGAATCGGGACGCGAACTGAACATCAGCGTATCGCCCGGACGCAGGTTGACGATCTGACCAAGCGGCAGCATCTGCTCGTCGAGCACGGCCTCGAGATCGACGAGCGTCAGGTGCAGCTCGTGCGCAAGGTGCGACTCCCAGATGGAGTCGTGGCCGAACTTCTCGCCCATGAACATCTGGAGCAAGAGCTCGCGTACCGGCTCGAGCGTCGCATAGGGCAGGAGCAGGCTGAATTTTCCGCCGCGGTCCTTCATATCGATGCGCATGCGCACGACGATCGCCGCGTTCGACGGACGCGAGATCGTCGCAAAGCGCGGGTTCGTCTCGAGGCGGTCGAAGCGGAAGTTGACCGGGCTCAACGGTTCGAAGGCCGTGCTCATGTCCGCGAGCACGAGGTGGATCATGCGCTCGACGAGATTGCGCTCGATCGTCGTGTAGGGTCGGCCCTCGATCCGCAGCGAGCCCGTACTGCGGCGGCCGCCGAGAAGGACATCGACGATCGAGTAGATGAGCGAGCTGTCGACGGTCAGGAGGGCGTAATTGTCCCACTCCTCGGCCTTGAACACGGCGAGCATGGCCGGCAAGGGGATCGAGTTGACGTAGTCGCCGAAGCGCGTCGAGGTGATGGAATCGAGGCTGACTTCGACATTGTCGGAGGTGAAGTTGCGCAGGCTCGTCGACATCAGACGGACGAGGCGGTCGAACACCACCTCGAGCATCGGCAGACGCTCATAGGAGACCAGCGTGCTGTTGAGGATCTCCTGGATGCCGACTTTCTCGGTGCTGTCGTCTCCCCGTTCGAAACCGAGCAGGCTGTCGATTTCATCCTGATTGACGACGCGCGCCGAATCGAGGTCGTGGTCAGGCGACCAATCGGCCGGATTCGCCGCTGCCGGCGCTTGAGCCTCCTGCTCGACCATCGAGGCCCATTCGGCCGCGAGGTCGTTGTCGCTGGGCTGACTCGGCGTTTCGGGAGACGCGGGCTCGTCCGCCATCGGGGGCCGCTATTGAACCAGCATTTCCTTGAACAACACGTCACGCACGACGACCGGATAGACGGCCGTGTTCACCCGCGCGAGCAGCTCCTCCTTGAGCCGATAGATGCCGGCCGAGCCGCTCAAATCCTCGGGCCTGAGCTCGCGCAGGTAGACCTGGAAATTATCGATGATCCGGGGCAGAAGCTTTTCGAGCTCGTCGACCGACACGCCGTCCTCGATCTCGAGGCTGATCGTGAGCTTGAGGAAGCTCGAGCGGCCATCGGCGGAGCTCAGGTTCACGAGCATATCCGGAAGGTCGTAGTAGATCGCCGATGGCGCCTCCTCGGCCGCCGCGTGCTCGCCTTCGGCCGGCGCGCCGCCCATGATCGAATCGAGCATGCCGCTCATGTAGGCGCCGACCGCGAGCACGCCGATCGCGGCCACGCCGATGACCAGCCGCTTGCCGCTTAATAGCTTGCGCTTCTTCGGGGCGTCGCCTTCGGCGGAGGCCGCGGTTTCTTCCGTGTCCTCCGCGGCCGCCGCCTTCGCGGCCAGAGCTTGCGCCATCCGATACCTCCCGCCGGGCGAGACCTCCCCCGGATGCCGAGGGAAAGCCCCATCTGCTTACGAAAAACTCGTTAACAACGGGTTTCCTTAAGGGCCCGCCCGACGGACGGAGGGGCTGGGGGCACGATCTGCTCGGCAAGGCCTACCGAAGCCCCCAGGGCGGCTCTCGAAAAGTGCCTCCAAGCTGCAGCGTAACGCTTTGATAAGCCGGAGGAAGTGGTCTTTGGCACGAGTCCTGCAACGGGAGGGTTGCGGATCATCGGGTGCGAAAGCTCTCTGAGCAAGCCATGGAAAGCGTGCTCTCGGTCAACCTGTCCCAGTTGTTGGCGCTCTCCGATCTCATGGAGGTCGTCGCCAACAATATCGCCAACGCCAACACCACCGGGTTCAAGGGCGACCGGCTCACCTTCCGGGAGTACCTGATGCAGGACCCCGATAGCGCCGAAGTCAGCCTCGTGCAGGAGGCCGGGGTCTATGTCGATCACGCCCAGGGCCCGGCTACGATGACCGGCGCTCCGTTTGATTTCGCCATCGAAGGCGAGGGCTTCTTCGTGCTCGAGACGCCGGACGGGCCCCGCTACACGCGCGCCGGCCATTTCCAGCTCGATGCCGAACGGCAAATCATCTCGGCCGACGGCTTTCCCGTGCGCGGCGAAGGCGGCCAGCCGCTTGCGCTCGCGTCCGAGGACACGGTGGTCGAGGTCTCTCAGGACGGCACGATCGCGGCCGAGAGCGGCGTCATCGGGCGGCTCGAGATCGTCCGGTTCGAGAATCTCGACGGCCTCGCCAAACGCGGCGGCGGCCTGTTCGAGAGCGCCGAGGAGCCGGCGCCCGTCACCGAGGCGAGGATCCTGCAGGGCGCCCTCGAAGAGTCGAACGTGCAACCCGTGCTCGAGATCACGAGCATGATCGAGCTCGTACGCCAATATCAGTCGGCGCAGCGATCGAACGAGATGCTGCACGAGCTCCAGCGTCAGGCGGTCGAGACCCTGCTCTCGACCAACAGCGCCTAACCGAGCGGCTTAAGGAAGGAACGGCACCATGAAGGCATTGAGCATCGCCGCGACCGGGATGTTGGCGCAGCAGCTCAACGTCGAGGTCATCGCGAACAACATCGCGAACATGACCACGACATCGTTCAAGCGGCAGCGGCCCGAGTTCCAGGATCTGTTGTATCAGAACCTGCGGCGCATCGGCGCCGCCTCCTCGGACGCCGGCACCATCGTGCCGAGCGGCATCCAGATCGGCACCGGCGTGCGTGCGGCCTCGATCTATCGCATCACCACCCAGGGCAACGCAGTCTCGACCGGCAACGCCCTCGACCTGTCGATCCAGGGCAAGGGCTACTTCCAGGTCGAGCTGCCCAACGGCAATCTGGCCTACACGCGAGCCGGCACCTTCCAGCTCAGCCCCGACGGCGAGATCGTGACCGCCGACGGCTACATCGTAAGCCCCGGAGTGGTCGTGCCCGCGGATGCGACCGACATCACGATCAACGAGAGCGGCGAGGTCCAGGTCAAGCTTGACGGCCAGGTCGATCCTCAGACCGTCGGCCAGCTCGAGCTCGTGAATTTCCCCAACGAAGCCGGTCTCGAAGCGATCGGCGACAACCTCTATCTCGAATCGACCTCCTCCGGCACGCCGGGCACCGGCACGCCGGGCACCGATGGCTTCGGCCGGCTGCTCCAAGGTTTCCTCGAGACGTCGAACGTCGATGCGGTGGCCGAAATCACCGCGCTCATCACGGCGCAGCGCGCCTACGAGCTTAACTCGAAGGTGGTCACCGCGGTCGATGAGATGATGAACGCCACCACCCAGATGCGTTAGGAGCGGCGCCATGATGCGGACGGCTCTCCTGCTCGTGATCTTGGCCCTCGCCCCTCTGGGCATGGCTGTGGCCACCGAACCCCTTCGGCTCAATTCCTCGGTCGTCATCGACGGCGCGAGCGTGACCGTCGGCGACCTGTTCGAGGGCGCCATCGCCGGCGCCGATATGCCGCTTTTCCCGGCACCCGCTCCGGGCGATCGGGCGCTTCATTCGCTGGCCGAGATCCGCCGCGCGACCGAGCCGCTCGGCCTCGCCTGGACCGCCGCGCCGGGCACGGCCGGCGTCGAGATCGTGCGCTCGAGCACGACCATCACGCAGGAAGAGATCGAAGACGAACTGCGGCTCGCCCTCATCGAGCAAGGGGCGAGCGAGCGCCTCGAGCTTCGGCTGTTCCAACGCAATCTCGAGATCGCCGCCGCCGCCGGCGCGCCCGTCGCCCTAACCGTCGAAGACTTGCGCTATGACCCGCGCACCGGCCGTTTCGACGGGCTCGTCGTGGCCTCGGCCGAAGGAAGCGCGGAGCGCACGCTGCGCGTCTCGGGCCGCGCCCATGCGATCATCGATCTGCCGGTGCCGATCCAAACCCTGCGGCCCGGAACCATCATTGCTGAAACCGATCTCGAATGGATCGCCGTGCCCGAGGATCGGCTCGACCGGCGCATCGCGCAGAGCGCCGAGGAGCTGATCGGGCTGTCGGTACGCCGCGCCTTGCGCCCCGGCGAGCCCGTGCGCCTGAGCGACCTCGAGGCGCCGCGGCTCGTAACCAAGGGCCGCTCGGTCACCATGATCTACGAAACGCCGTTCATGCGCCTCGTCGCCATCGGCCGGGCCCTCGAGGACGGCACCGAGGGCAACACCGTGCGCGTGCTCAACGTGCAGAGCAACACGGTGGTCCATGCGGTGGTGGCGGCGGAGAACCTGGTCCGGCTGTCCACGGCGAGCCTCGACCTTGCAAGCATGGGGAGCGCCCGATGACGCCCAGCGCCGTCCGGCCGTCCGGCCGCATCGTCCTGCGCGCCGCCGGCCTCGCCCTCGCGGGCAGCGTGCTCGCCGGTTGCAACATCGTCGACCGCTTGGAGCAGGTGGGCTCGCCGCCCCCGCTCTCGCCGATCGAGAATCCGATGGCCGAAAGCGGTTACGAACCGGTGATCCTGCCCATGCCGCCGCAGCAGGCCGTCGCGCTGCTGCCCAATTCCCTCTGGCAGCCGGGCGCGCGCCAGTTCTTCAAGGACCAGCGCGCCGCCAAGATCGGCGACATCCTGACGGTGCTCATCGAGATTAAGGACAGCGCCGACATCAAGAATTCCACCGAGCGCACGCGCACCATGAACGAGGATGATTCCGCGAGCGCGCTCATCGGCTACGAAACCCACCTCGACGCCTTCTTGCCCGAGGCCATCGATCCCACGAACCTGATCGACATCAAAAGCCAGAGCGCGCACACGGGCGAAGGCACGATCGATCGCACCGAGGAGATCAAGCTCAAGGTCGCCGCCGTGGTGACGCAGACCTTGCCGAACGGCAATCTGGTCATCCAGGGCCGGCAGGAGATCCGCGTCAACTTCGAAAAGCGCGAGGTCCTGGTCGCGGGCGTGGTGCGGCCCGAGGACATCACGGCCGAGAACACGATCGACGCGGAGAAGATCGCCGAGGCCCGCATCGCCTACGGCGGCCAGGGCCAGCTCACCGACGTGCAACAGCCCCGCTACGGCTCGCAGGTCATCGATATCCTCTATCCCTTCTGATCCGGCGATTTGGCGGCACGCAAAAGGCCGGTCTCTCCCGACGGAGAGACCGGCCTATCCGGATCGCCCGCGCCGCAGCCTAATCTTCGCGGTAGATCTTCTCCATGCGCTCGTGGCGCTCCTGCGCTTCAATGCCGAGCGTCGCGATCGGACGCGCCTCCAATCGTTTGAGTCCAATCGGCTGGCCGGTCATCTCGCAATAGCCGTAGGTGCCTTCATCGATGCGCTTGAGCGCCGCGTCGATCTTGGCGATCAGCTTGCGTTCGCGATCGCGGGTGCGCAGCTCGACCGCCCGCTCGCTCTCGATCATGGCGCGGTCCGCAAGGTCCGCGCTGACGGGCAGACTCTCCTTGAGGTGCGCGAGCGTCTGCTGCGATTCGTCGATCAACTCGGTGCGCCAGCTCAAGAGCTTCTGACGGAAGTATTCGAGATGATGGGGATTCATGAAGGGCTCGTCCTCGGAGGGACGGTAGCCTTCGGGCAGTTTCACCCGCTTCACCGGTCCGGAATAGAGCGCCGGAATCTTGGGCGGTTCGACCGCGATCGCTTGGCGCGTCTCCCTCAACGCCCGCGGGGATGCGGCACTCGCTTTCGGCCTGGCGCTCTTCTTCGCCCGCGCCGGCGATGGCTCCCGGCGTGTCGGCCCACCCGCGGGCGGCTTGCGCGGAGCGCGCCCCGCCGTCTTGGTGCGCCGCGCGGGCGCGCCCCGGCTCTTGCTCGCCGGCTCGCGCGCGGCCTTGGCGCCGCCCTTGGATCGGGTCTTCGGCCGGGCCTTCGCGCCCCGGCGAGACGATCGCTTGGGCGGGGGCTTGGACTTCATTTTCCGGTCCTGCCTACACTTCGTGGTTTTAGGCGGGCCGCAGTATAAGAACCCGGGCGGGCTGCCGCAAGACAACCCAACCTTCTGATTTTGTTTATCTATATGAGAATCCAGCGAGTCCCGGTGCGGGGCCCGCGCAGGGGCCGCGTGCTCAGGCGTCTTGATCGTACTTGGCGAGCTCGACCCGCGCCCTCAGCTCGATTTCGTTCAGAATCCCCCGTAGCCTCGGCTCGAGATCCCTCTGGCGCTCGGCCTCGACCTCTCTTTGCAGGCGCAGCAGGGCAGCCTTCGGGATGCCACCCGCGAGCAGCCCCATGCGGATTTCGTCCAAGCGGTCGAGCAGCCGGCCGCCGCGGGCGAGGTCCTTGCTGCGGCCCGACAGCGGATCGCCGACCTCCTGAGCCGCAAGCAACGTGCCGATCGCCGAGACGCCGAAAGCCGCGCCAGCTTCAATAGGGACGCCGGCCGCCGAGGCCTCCTCGGCCGCCTCGCCGACCACGAAGCGGGGCTTGGCCGCGCCATTGCCCTTGCCGCCAACGCGGCGCAATTGGCCGGAGCCAAACAGCCGCGTGGATTCAATCTTCATCGGGGTGATTCGCGCCAACACCGCAGGTCGCGCCGTTCGCAGGCGAGCATCGGCCACCTCCTCTTAAGAAGCCGTTAAGGAGTGCCGCGCCTTGGGCAATTTCTGCCGGTCCGCGCCCCCGGGATCGGCTCGAGTCTCCCGGCGCCTGGAACAAATCGAAGAGCACACAACGACTTAGCCCGTATCGCCATTGGCACGCCGCTCGCATGATCCGATGCGAAAGGCTGCGCCCATGAACGATCGATTTGCGCCGCAACGTCCGTTCCGCTTCGCCGGCCGGGTCCTCTCCACCGTCCTTCTTGCCCTCCTTGCGCTCGGCCACGCGGACGACGCCGGGGCCCAGGCGCGGATCAAGGACATCGCCGACTTCGAGGGTATTCGCGACAACATGCTGGTGGGCTACGGCCTGGTGGTCGGCCTCAACGGCACGGGCGACAGCCTGGACAGCGCCCTGTTCACCAAGCAGAGCTTGGTCAGCATGCTCGAGCGGCTGGGCGTCAATACGCGCGATCAGGATATCGATACCGAGAACGTCGCCGCTGTGATGGTGACGACAACCCTGCCGGCCTTTGCCCGCCAGGGCTCGCGCATCGACGTGACCGTGAGCTCGCTCGGCGACGCCTCGAGCCTGTTGGGCGGCACGTTGCTCGTGACGCCCCTGATGGGCGCCGACGGCGAGGTCTATGCCGTGGCGCAGGGGCCGATCACCGTCTCGGGCTTTTCCGCACAGGGGGCCTCGGGCTCCTCGACGACGAAGGGCGTCCCCACGAGCGGGCGGATCGCGAGCGGCGCGATCGTCGAGCGCGAGATCGGCTTCGAGCTCGCGCAACTGAGCTCGATCAAGGTCGCGTTGCGCAACCCGGATCTCACGACGGCGCGGCGCGTCGCCCAGGTCGTCAACGATCACTTCCAATCCGCGCTCGCCGATCCGCGCGATCCGTCCACGGTCGAGCTGCTCGTGCCCGAGACCTTTCAGAACAACGTGGCGCTGTTTTTGAGCGAAGTGGAGCAGCTCACGGTCGAAACCGACCAGGCCGCCAAGGTCGTCATCGACGACAAGGCGGGCGTGATCGTCATGGGGCAGAATGTACGCATCCAGGAAGTGGCGATCGCCCACGGCAGCCTCACCATCCAGATCAACGAGGCGCCGCAGGTATCGCAGCCCGGCGCGTTCGCACCCGACAGCGCGACGACCACCGTGGTGCCGCGCAGCCAGATCGGCATCGATCAGGGGCAGGGCAATCCGCTCGCGGTGTTGCCGCCGAGCGTGACGCTACAGGACCTCGTCACCGGCCTCAATGCGCTCGGCATCGGTCCGCGCGACATGATCTCGATCCTCGAAGCGATCAAGGCCGCCGGCGCGCTGCAAGCCGAGATCGAGGTGATGTGATGACGGCCGTCCCCGCCGCTCCGGGCGCCGAGCTGCTGCCCTCGGCCCGCGGCCAGGGCCTGACGACCGCGCAATGGGCCAAGGCGCGCCACGCCGCGAAGGAATTCGAGGCCGTGTTCCTGAGCGAGATGTTCAACGCCATGTACGCCGGCCTCTCGGCCGAGCCGCCGTTCGGTGGAGGACCTGCGGAACGGATCTTCCGCTCGCTGCTCATTCAGGAATACGCCGTCACTCTGGCCGAGCGGGGCGGCGTCGGCATAGCGGATGCCGTGCTCGATCAGCTCTTACGCGCGCAGGAGGCCAAATGACCGCGGCGACCGCCGACGCCTTCAACGACGTGCTCGAGACGTCGCTGCGCCTGAGTGATCTGATCACGGCGGAGGTCGCGTCGCTGCGCGCCATGCGCCCGCGCGACATCGCTCCGCTCCAGGAGGAGAAGGCCCATTTGGCCGCGCGCTACGACGAATCGCTCCGGCGCCTGCACCACGACCCCGAGTCCGTCAAGGCCGTCGATCCCGGCCGGCGCGATCAGCTGCGCCGTGCGATCGAGCGGCTGCGCGGCCTGGTGGGCGAAAACCTGCGCGCGATCGATGCGGCCCGCACCGTGAACGAAAAGGTCTTGATGACGATCGCCGAGGCGGTCGCCCGGCAACGCCGTCCGGCGCAGGGCTACACCGCGGCGGGCACCGACTCCGCGGTCCGTCCCGACGGGGACTCGCACGCCGTGCCCTTGAGCCTCAACGAGCGCGTCTGAGCGGGCCGACGATGTCGATCACATTGGCCCTCTACAACGCGGTGAGCAGCCTGCAGGTCAACCAGATCGGCCTGTCGACGACCGCGCAGAACGTGAGCAATGCGAACACCGAAGGCTATTCGCGCAAGGTGTTGGCCGTCGAAAATCGGATCGTCGATGGCCGCGGCGTTGCGGTCGACGTCTCGTCGATCTTCCGCGTGGTCGACCGCTTCCTTGTGGGCGAGATGCGCCGGCAGCTGAGCGAGTACAACAGCGCGCTCGCGGTCGACGACTTCTACACGCAGATGCAGAACCTGTTCGGCGCGCCCGGCAACAACTCCACCCTTTCGGCCGACCTGTCGCAGCTCACGAGCGCGCTCGAGGCCCTGTCGAGCACGCCGGAGAGCGCGGGCCTGCGCTTCGAGGTGATCGCCGCGGGCGAACGGATCGCGCGCAATATCGTCCGCCTCGCGCAGGACATTCAGACCTTGCGCCACCAGGCCGATCAGCAGATCAAGGCCGCCGTCGACGACATCAACGCGAAGCTCGAGGAGATCGAGACGCTCAACATCGAGATCAGCCGCGCGGTCGCCGAGGGACGCGAAGTTCCCGACCTCGAGGATCGCCGGGATCTGGCAGTCAACTCCATCGCAAACCTCATCGATCTCAACGTGGTCGCGCAGTCGAACGGCATGGTCGCCTTGCTCACGCAAAACGGCCATGTGCTGCTCGACGGCACCCGGCGGCTCCTCGACTACAGCCCCGCCTCCACCGTGACGCAGACCTCGACCTTCGACGCCATCACGATCTACTCGCTCGATGAGGACGGCGCAATCATCGGCGAGGGCGATGTGCTCGTGAGTTCGGGCAACAGCACGACCGTCGCGAGCGACGTCCTTTCGGGCAAGATCGAGGGGCTGCTGCAGGCCCGTGACCACGAGCTCTACGACCTCGCGCGGCAAGTCGAGGCCTACGCCGCCGCGCTCCGCGATCAGATCAATGCCGTCCACAACCAGGGCGTCGGCTTTCCCCCGCCCGCCTCGCTCACGGGCACGCGCACCGTGGCCGCCACCGATGCCTTCCAGGCCACGGGCTCGGTGCGCATCGCCGTGTTGGACGGCGACGGCCTCATCGTCACCGCGGCCGACATCGATCTCTTGGCGCTCGGCGCGACCACCGTGGCCGACCTGATCACGACGATCAACGCCGCGCTCGGCGGCGATGCCACGGCGTCGATCGTCAACGGCAAGCTTGTCATCGCTGCCACCAACTCGGGCAATGGCATCGCAATCAACGACTCCGGCACGGCCGAGACCATGACGGGCCGGGGCTTCTCCCACTACTTCGGTCTGAACGATTTCTTCGTCGGCACGAGCGCCGCGACGCTCGCCGTGCGCTCCGACCTCGCGGACAACCCGAATTTCGTCTCGACCGCCATCCTGTCGATCACGGCCGCCGCCGGCGGGCGGGGCATCACCCGAGGCGACAACCGCGCCGTGGTCGCGCTCGCCGAGCTCATGGCAACACCGGTCGCTTTTCAGGCGGTCGGCGGTCTTCCCCAGGCCAATCTGACCCTGAACGAGTTCGCCGGCGCGATCGTCGGCCTCAACGCGGTGCGCGCATCGAATGCGCAGGATACCCGTGCGGCCCGCGAGCTCCTGGCCGAGGACCTAGTCCATCGCGTGCAGTCGGTGTCGGGCGTCAACATCGACGAGGAGCTCGCCAAGCTCATCATCTTCCAAAACGCCTACAACGCGTCGGCCCAGATCATCCGCATCGCCGACGAGATGTTCGAAACCCTGATCGGGATCCTCGAATAGGAGAGGGCCATGGAACGTATCGCCACGATCGGCCAGCAGACGTTCCTTCTGGGCAACATCATCGATGCCCAGGCGCGCATGTTCAACACCCAGACGCAGATCTCGACAGGCAAGCTCACCCAGTTCCACACCGATATCGCGCGCGATACGACGCGGCTCTTGGATTTCGAGACCAACCTCGGGCGCACCGAGCAGTTCATTGCCAACAACAACCGCCTGACCGCGCGACTCGAGCGCATGGATTCGGCGTTGTCGGGCATGTTCGACGCCCTTTCCCGGCTCCGCCCGCTCCTCCTGCAGCGCCAGAACGCGGCCACCGGCGACGCCGGGGCCTTCGACGTCGAGTTCGAGAACCTGCTCGAGACGGTCGCGGGCCTCATGAACACTCGCGAGGACGGCCGCTACCTGTTCTCCGGGTCGATGACGAACGTCGCCCCGGTGGCCGATCCAGTACCTGATCCCGCGGCCTTCGGCGTGCCCGATGCGACGTATTACCAGGGCGATTCCATCCAGCTCAGCGTGCGCGTGGACGTCGATTTTACCGTCAGCTACGGCATCGAGGGCGACCGGACCGGCTTCCAGAGGATGATCGGGGCCTTCAAGGCCGCGATCGAAGGCGTCGCGACGAACGACGCCGGAATGCTCGATACCGCGATCGATCTGGCGAGCCAGGCGATCACCGATATCGCGAATTACCGCAACGAAGTGGGCTCGAACTTGAAGGTCGTGGACGAGACGACAAGCCGTCATCTCGACTTCAAGGTCTTCCTGCTCAATCAAATCGACTCGATCGAGAACGTCGACGTGACCCAGGCCGTCATCCGACTGACCAACGACCAGACGATCCTGCAGGCGTCCTTCATGACGCTCTCGCAATTGAGCCAGATCACGCTGGTCGAGTTCCTTCGTTAATTCCGCATTCACGATTCAACGGCAACCATCTCACGAGAAAGGCGCAAGGCTATGGCGACAGGTCTTCAAACGACGGCGGCTCAGCGTTCGGCGACCCCTGTGGAGGCGCTGCCCTCCCCTGCGGCGGAGAGCGATGAGGTCGTCACGATCCATTCCCGGTACGGCGAGGTTCAGGTCCGCAAGAGCTCGATCGTGGTGCTTCCCGCCGGCCTGCTCGGTTTTCCGCAATGGCAGCGTTTCGCGCTGATCGACACCGAGGATCCGCGCTATGCGCAGTTCCGCCTGCTGCAGTCGGTGGACGAGCCGGAACTGTGCTTCATCGTCCTGCCGATCGCGCCGCGCAATGAGCTCATCGACTACGCCGACATCGAGGCCGCGTGCCGCATGATCGGGATCGGCACCGCCGAGCTCGCGGTTCTCCTTCTGGTTGCGGTCCGCAAGAGCGAAGAGACGGTCGAACTCACGGCAAACCTGCGCGCGCCGCTTCTGATCGATGCGGCCAGCTTCCGGGGCGCACAGCACGTGCTCGGCAACGAGCGTTACCCCGTGCGTTTCCCGCTCTCCGGGGAATAGGACGGACCACAAGCCCGCCGGAGCCAAGCCATGCGCATCCATCGGCTCGCTCTCCTCGATCGCTTCGCCTGCGCTGGAGCCGAATGCCCGGATACCTGTTGCCGGGCCTGGACCATGGCCGTCGACGAACCGACCCTCGCGCGCTACCGCTCGGAGGCGCCGGAGCTCTTGAGAGCGGTGGTCGAGAGCCCCGAGGGTGCCGCGATGCAACGCAACGGCGAGGGCGACTGCTGCGTGATGCTCAAAGACGGTCTCTGCGGCATCCAGATCGAACGCGGCGCGGCCTTTCTGGGCGACGCGTGCCACTTCTACCCGCGGGTGACCCGCCGGCTCGGCGAGCGGGTGCGCATGTCGGCATGCCTCTCCTGCCCGAGTATCGCGGAGATCGCGCTGTTCGATGAGGACGCGCCTCACTACCGCGAGCGCGAGGTGGAGCGGCTGCCCCACATCGTGCGCGATGTCCTGCCCCAGGGTCTCGATGCGCGGCGCGGGGAAGCGATCATCGACGACTTTCTCGCGCTCGCGGGCGATCCCACAGTTACGCCCGAGCGGGCCGTCGTGCGCATCGTGGACGTCGCCCAAGTCCTCTCGCACCAGCCGGTCGAACGCTGGCCCGACGGTGTGCCCTTCCTGATCGACTCGGTCGATGAGCGGCTCGCGGTGCCGACGTCCCGGCCGGAAGATGCCCACCGTCTTCTCCTCGCGCTCGCCGCGCTCGCCAAGGCGACCCGCCATCCCATGGGCGCGCGCTTCAAGACAACCTTCGAGATTATGGAACGCGCGCTCGGCGTAAGGCTCGATTGGCAGACCTTCGCCCTTGAGAGGCGCGTCGAGGGCCCCGATCTCGATGCCGCCTATCCGCGCCTTGGCGTGCTTTGGCAATTCGCCCGCGCGCGCCTTGCGCCGGTTTTGCGACGGTGGGTGCAGGCCGAGCTCGACGCGATGAGCTTCCCCTTCGCCGGGCTCGGCGGCTCACCCGCCGAGCGGGCGGTTCTGCTGGCCATCCGTTTCGCCACCGTGCGTCTCGCCCTGATGAGCGCGGTCGCTGAGCACGGTCCCACCCTCGAGCGCACGGTCATCGTGCGCACTGTGCAAAGCCTCTCCCGGCTGCTCGATCATCTGGCCGATCCCACGCTCTCGCTCGCCATCTACCGCGAAGCCGGCTGGGAGCACGTCAGCCGCTTGCGCGGCCTGCTCGGGGACGAGTCCGAGCCGTGCGAGGAGGAACGGCAAGAGCTGCCGCCTGCGGCCCACGCCCATACTTCGCCCCCTTCCCCGCTGGCTTGGCCGGCCTCCGCGTGAGGCGGCAAGGAACCCGGCATCTCGGGAGCTTCGCCGCGCGCCTGCCACGGACGACGTCCCTGGCACGGCGCTTGCATCGCACCGCACAGGTTGAGTGCGACTTGCGCGGGGCACCATGAGAGGCGGTCTTGCCGTCAATCCGAACGCACGCGGGCTTGCCACGCCCGATGCCGCCCCGCCTGCGACCGCATCCCGTCCCGAGGGAACCCCGGCCGAAGCCGCCTTTCGCGGCGTGCTCGAGCGCCATCCGGGCCAGCCGGACGTGCTCCATCTCTTAGGCTTGGCCGCCCTCGGGCAGGGCCGCGTCGCCGACGCGCTCGAGCTCATCGGACGGGCGCGCGAGCGCGCCTCGGACGTCGCCGAATATCACACCAGCTTTGGCCTCGCCCTGCTCGACGCCGGTCGGACCGCGGAGGCTGCGCAGGCGTTCGCCCAGGCCGCGGCACTCGATCGGGACTCGATCCGCCCTCTCGTCAACCTGGCCCACGCTCAGGAACGCCTGGGCGAGTTGCCGCAGGCGCTCGCGACCTACGCGCTCGCGCTCGAACGCGCGCCAAACGACGCGGGGCTCCATGCCGGCATCGGCGGCGCACTTGCCCGTCTCGAGCGCACGAACGAGGCCTTGCGCCACCTCGCGCGGGCCGTCGAGCTCGACGGCAATCTGCTCGCCGCTTGGCTCGTGCTCGGCGCCCTGCACGAGCAGCGCGAGGAGGCGCAAGCGGCCCACGACGCCTATCAGCGCGCCCGAGAGCTCGCGCGGCACGATCCCTCAATCCTCTGCGCGCTCGGCCGCGTCTGCGCCGCGCTGGGGCGCCTCGAGGAGGCAGCGGAGTGGTACGGCCGCGCGCTCATGCTCGATCCGGGCCTCCCCGACGCGCGGCTCGGGCTTGCCGCCGTGCTTCATGCGGGCGCGCCCGAGAGCGCCGCCCGCGCTCGCCTGAGCTCAGCCCTCAACGCGCCGCCCGCGGGCGATCCGGCCGGCAGGACCGGAGAGCGCAAGGACCTCCGGGCGGATGCCGGACTCGAGGCCGAACGCAGCCTGCACCGTTTGCTTCTGCTCGAGCCCGACAACCTCGAGCTTGGTCTTGAGCTCGGACGGCACCTGCGCCGGCGAGGGCAAGCGGACGACGCCCTCGCGCATTATCAGTCGCTCATCGCCCGACACCCGCACTCGGCGCACGCCGAGAGCGCGCTCGCCCTCGTGCTCATCGGCGCGAACCGGCGCGAGGAAGCGCTCGCCCATATCGACCACGCCATGGCGCTCGAGCCGAAGTCGCCCGTAGCCCTCAACAACCTCGGCAGCTTGCGCCAAGAGCTTGGCCAGTTCGACGCGGCGCTCGAGGCCTACGAGCAGGCGCTCGCGCTGGCGCCCGAGTACGCCGAGGCCCACTACAACCGGGCACAGCTCCTGCTCCGCCTCGGCCGCTACGCCGAGGGTTGGCGCGAATACGACTGGCGCCTCGGGCTGCCCGCGAGCCGAGCGCTGCCGCGTCTGCCCGCCGATTGGGATGCGGTACGACCGGTCGGCCGCCGGGTCGCGGTCGTCGGCGAACAGGGTCCGGGCGACGTCGTGCTCTTCGCCCACTGCTTGTCCGATCTGATCGCGGATGCGCACGAGGTGTCGCTCCATGTGGAGCGCCGGCTCGTGCCCCTGTTCCGCCGTTCGTTTCCGGGGCTCGAGGTGAGCGATCGCAGGCCGCGGCGTGCCGCGGGTCAAGAGGGCGCGACGCTCGTTCTGCCCATCGGCTCGCTGCCGCGCATCTACCGCAACAGCGAGGCCGACTTCGCCCGCGCACGCGCGCGCTACCTGACGCCCGATCCCGAACGAGTCGAGCATTGGCGCGCACGCCTCGCGGCCCTTGGCCCAGGCCCCAAGATCGGCCTGTCCTGGCGCGGCGGCAAGAGCCCCACGGAGCGGCGTCTGCGCGACACCGCGCTGGCCGACTGGGACCCGCTCTTTGCGGTGAGCGAGGCCCGCTTTGTCAATCTCCAGTACGACGCACGCCGAGGCGAGATCGAACAGGCCCGGCGCCGGCGCAACGCGAAGCTCGACACCTGGGACGACCTCGAGCTCATGCACGACCTCGACGAGCTCGTTGCCCTGATCGAGGCGCTCGACCTCGTGGTCTCCATGGCAAACACCACCGTCCACTTCGCCGGGGCGCTGAATAAGCCCGTGTGGATCCTCGTGCCGGCCGCTCCAAGTTGGCGTTGGCAGCACCAACGCGCGGATTCGCCGTGGTACCGCAGCGCGCGCCTCCTTCGTCAAACCATGGGCGAGCCGTGGTCCCGCTTCGCCGAACGGGTCGCGGCCGAGCTCGCCCGGCACCTGCACAACGTCTCGCAACGGTCCGATCCGAGGAGCGCCGTGTCATGAATCCGAGAGAAATCCCGATCTTCGTCGGCTGGGACAGCCGGGAGGACATCGCCTACCAGGTGTGCCGCTATTCGGTTCTGCGGCGCGCCTCTGAGCCCCTCAAGGTGTTCGCGCTGCGTCAAAAGGCGTTGCGCTACCAGCGGCTCTATTGGCGCGACGCGGACCCCCTGGCCTCGACCGAGTTCACGTACACCCGCTTCCTCGTGCCGGCACTCGCCGATTACCGGGGGTGGGCGCTCTTCTGCGACTGCGACTTCCTGTTCCTCGCGGATGCGGTGGAACTCCTCTCGCTTGCCGATTCGCGCTACGCCATGATGTGCGTGCATCACGATCACCGCCCGACCGAGCGCACGAAGATGGACGGCTGCGCGCAAACGATCTATCCACGCAAGAACTGGTCGAGCCTGATGCTGATGAATTGCGCCCACCCGGCCAACCGCGCGTTGACGCCCCAGGTTGTGAACGGGCAGAGCGGCCAGTTCCTGCATCGCTTGCAGTGGCTCGACGATGCGCTCATCGGCCAATTGCCGGTGAGCTGGAACTGGCTCGAGGGCTGGTACCCCAAGCCCGACAGCGGAACGCCCAAGGCCGTGCACTTCACCCGCGGTGGCCCGTGGTTCTCAAACTGGCAGCACGTCGACTACGGCGAGTTGTGGCTCGCGGAGCGAGCCGAGTTCGAGCGCCAGATGGAGCGGCCGAGCGGGCGCATCGCCGCGGCTTGAACCGCAAACCGTCCATGGTCACGCCCGAGCAGACCTTCGGCCAGGCGCTCGGCCATCATCGGGCCGGCCGGCTCGAGACCGCCGAACGGCTCTATCGCGAGGTACTCGCTGCGGTGCCCGGGCATTGCGATGCCCTGGTCAACTTGGGCGCCATCGCGGCGGCCCGGAGCCGCTTCGACGAGGCGGCGGCGCTGTCGCAGCGCGCGCTTGAAAACAACCCGCAGTGCCTCAACGCGCTCGTCAACTTGGCCGCGGCACGCTACGCCCAGGGCGACGCCGATGGCGCGGCCGAGGCCCTCGAGCGTGCCGTCGGACTGGCGCCGCAAGATTTGCCGCTGCTGCTCAATCTGGCCGGTTTGCGACGCGCACAAGGGCGCGCGGCGGAGGCGCGTGCGCTGCTCGAGCGCGCCCACGAGCGCGCACCGAGCGATCCGGAGCCGCTTGTTCAACTGGCACTCGAGGCGCTCGCCGGAGGCCGCTTGGAAGAGGCCGAGCGCCATCTGCGTGCGGCCCTCGCGCGCGAGCCGCGCCACGCCGAGGCCCAGTTCAATCTGGCCCGGCTGCGCGAGCAGGCGGGCGATGCGCAAGGCGCGGTCGAGCATTACCGCCGGGCCCTTCAGGCAAACACCCGACATCCGGGCGCGCTCAACAACTTCGGCCTCTTGCTCGACAGGCTGGGCAAGAAGGCCGAGGCCGCAATGCTGCTGCGCCGTGCTGTTGCCGCCGAACCCGCCCGGGCGGAATTTCATTACAATCTGGGCAGCGTGCTGGCGGATCAGGATGAGTTCGACGGCGCCACGATTGCGCTCGGCGAGGCACTGCGCCTCAATCCGGGCTACCGCGAGGCGCGGCTCCGCCTCGCGAATCTCTACACCGCAACCGGCGCCTACGAGGCGGCCGAGCGCTGCTACCGCTCCGTGCTTGCGCAGGAACCAAGCCACGCGGTCGCCCACGCCAACCTGGGTGTGCTTCACGAGTACCGGGGCGCCATGGCCGAGGCCGAGGCCGAGTTCCGGCAAGCCATCGCCCTCGATCCCGGTTACGCCGCGGCGCACTTCAATCTCGCGTTGCTCCTGTTGCGCGAAGAGCGTTTCGCCGAAGGCTGGCGCGAGTACGAGTGGCGCTGGCAGGTGATCGACAGCCTGCCCCCGCGGGCGCCCCTGCCGCTGTGGGACGGCAGCCCGCTCGATGGCCGCGGCCTCCTCGTGCTGGGCGAGCAGGGCCCCGGGGACATGGTGATGTTCGCGCAATGCTTGCCCGAGGTGCTCGAACAGACAAATCGGGTCGTGCTCACCGCCGAGCCCCGTCTCGTGGACCTGCTGGCGCGCTCCTTTCCGCGGGTCGAGATAAGACCAGCCGATTATCGGGAAGTGCCGGACGTTCCCGAAGGCTGCGAGGTCGCTCTTGCGATCGGCAGCTTGCTCGGCCTCTTTCGCCGTCGGCCGACGGACTTCGCGCACACGCACATCCCCTACCTCGTGCCCGATCCAGAAGCCGTCGCGCGCTGGCGCGAACGCTTCGCCGCCCTCGGCCCGGGCCCTAAGATCGGTCTCTCCTGGGCCGGCGGCGCGAGCCCCAGCGAGCGGCGTTTCCGCGGCCTCGATAGTGCCGACCTCGAGCCGCTGCTCGAGCTTCCCGAATGCCGTTTCGTCAATCTGCAATACGGTAAACGCCGAGGCGATGGCACGGTGCTGGCCGAGCGGACCGGAATCCCGATTGCCGACTGGGCCGACGCGGATCCGGTGAGCCGCTTCGATGACCACGTGGCGCAAATCGCTTGCCTCGATGCCATCGTCTCGGTCGCGAACACGGTCATCCACGCGGCGGGCGCGCTTGGCACGCCCGCGCTGGTGCTCACTCCCGCGACGCCAAGCTGGCGCTGGGGGCTCAGGCGAAGCCACTGTCTCTGGTATCCGGCCGTCGAACTCTTGCGCCAAGGCGCGGGCGAGCCCTGGCGGGCGGTCGCCGAGCGCGCCGCCGCGCGGCTCGCGCATCGGCTCGCACGCCGGGAGGGCGACGAGGCGGCCGAGGCGCGCGCACCGATGGGACCGGCAGATTTTGCCGCTTAATTGGCGAAACTTTCCGGCAACTTTTGCCGACCCGTTTACGCCGGAAAAAGACAACCCGTTGAAAATGCGCGCTCGAAGGCCTTGCGAGGCAAGTGCGGATCGTGGCACAGCGTTTGCAGCATTAAGGGCCAGGACGGCGGAGTCCGTCCCATCGACGGCAAGTAGCCGGAACCAACCATCCATGTAGGAGATCATTCCAATGGCTCTTAACATTATTTCGAACTACGCTGCGAACGTTGCGCAGCGCAACTTGGTTCGGACCGACGCCGCGGCCACCGCTTCGCTCGCGAAGCTGTCCTCGGGCACTCGCGTGGTGAGCGCCAAGGACGACGCCGCATCGCTCGCCATCGGCAAGCGTCTCGAGGCCGAAATCGGTGCCCTGCGCCAAGCGCAGGTCAACGCCGGTCAGGCCGCGTCGATGCTGCAAATCGCCGACGGCGCGCTGGCGACCCAGGCCGACATCATCGTCCGGATGAAGGTCCTGGCCGTACAGTCCTCCTCGAGCCAGCTGTCCAGTACCGAGCGTACACTCCTTAACAACGAGTTTACCTCGCTGCGGGATGAGTTGAACCGTATCGCCCAAGACACAGACTTTAACGGCATAAAGTTGCTGAGCGGCTCGACCACGTTCTCGGCGAGCTCGGTCGGCACCGACATCGCCGTGGTGGACGGCTTCGAGCAGTTCATCTTCGGCTCGGATCCGGGCGGCACGTTCATCTCGGCGGGCGATACCATCGCCATCACCTACAACACCGGCACGGACATCTTGACCGTGACGAACGAGGTGACGGGTCAGGCGGAGACGGCGAGCGTGAGCGCGGCGCCTTCGGCGGGTTCGTTCTCGGATGTGGTGTTCGGCGATTTCGGCCTCACCGTCCGCTTGAACTCGCTGTTTGCGACCGGCACCGCGGTGACCGGCGCCAACGCAAAGTTCATCGTGGCCGGCGGCACGTCGAACACGCTGACGCTCTCGTTCCGTGTTGGCACGGGCATCAACTCGGAGGATGTCATCAGCTTCTCGCTAGGCAAGTCCACCGCCGTGGCCCTTGCAGCGGGCCTTGACACCGACGACATCCTGACGGTGGCAGCGGCCGAGACCGCAATCACCGACACGACGACGGCAATCGACGAGGCTAACTCCATCCGAGCCGACGTGGGTGCGGCCCAGAACCGGGTGACCTTCGCGGCCTACAACCTCGGGTCGAGCATCGAGAACGCGGAAGCGGCTCGAAGCAACCTGTTGGACCTCGACATCGCGGCGGAGACGACGAACTTCGTCTCCAAGCAGATCCTGTTCCAGGCTGGTGTGGCCATGCTCGCGCAGGCGCAGCAGCTGCCGCAGGCCCTGCTCAAACTCCTCGGGTAAACCCGAGCGGAAGCGTGGCGGAGGGGAAAATCCCCTCCGCCGCCTTCCTCAACCCGAGAGCATATCGCGGAGTAAGGCTTCGGTAGAACGGCCATGCGGATACCGGATGCGATTCCCCTCCAGGGGCAGCCCGCCGCCATCCGCCATGCCCGTACCGAGGCGGTGAATGCGACCCCGCGCGTCGCCAAGGACAAACGCGACGATCCCTATCGCCGTCGCGACTACGACGACGGAGCGGTGGACATAACGCTCGTTCACGCCCAGCCGGAGCCCGACGCGGGCCAGCCCGCGGCCCCGGCGACGGCACCGGAAAACGAGCCTTCGGGCGAGGAAGGACATACGGAAACCGACCGGCCGAGGGGCCAGCATCTCGTCGACCAGTCGGCATAAGAAAGTAGCGAGACAAAGCAACTCCTTTACGGACTTCGAGCAGACGATCATGGAATCAGTGTTCAACCTGGGCTCGCTCACCGTCGATCCGACGACGGGCCGCGCGAGCTTCTCGGGTCTCGGCACCGGCATCGACATTCAAGGCGCGATCACGGCGATCCTGCAGGCCAAGCGGCTGCCGGCGGTCACGCTCGAGACCCGCATCACGGCAAATCAGGAAAAGATCGTAGCCCTCCAGGCGCTGCGCACGGCCTTGAATGCGGTCAAGAGCTCGCTCAACCGCTTGCGCGGCGCGGTCAGCGTCGGCAACACGAACAACGTGTTCCACGCCAAGACCGTGTTCGCCAGCACCTCGCGCCTCGACGGGTTGAGCCCCTCCGCGGCCGGCAATCTCGTCGGGCTCACCGTGTCGAACGCGGCGGCCAAGGGCGTGCACGAGATCGAAATCCGCCGCGTCGCCACGGCGCACAAGATCGCGAGCTCGAGCTTCGCGAGCGCGAGCACCGCGCTCGGCCTCTCCGGTTCCTTCCAGATCGGCAGCGGCAGCACGGCCGCGACGATCACGGTCTCGGCCACCGATACGCTCCTCGACATCCGCGACCGAATCAACAACGCCAACACCGGAACCAACGCCACGGGCGTCTCGGCAAGCATGGTCACGGTGAGCAGCACCCAGAACATGCTCGTGGTCTCGAGCGATGCGACCGGCGAGACCCTTCAGATCACGGATTCGGGCAGCGTGCTCTCGGGCCTCGGCCTGTCGGCCACAGGCGGTGCGGGCGGCTACCGCAATGGGCTCGCAAGCAGCAAGATCGAGAGCACCGATGGCTTCGACGCGGTTCTCTTCGACGGCACCGAGGCCGACAACGCCTTCCGCCTGAGCTACGTCGCGGCGACCCGCACGCTGACGCTGACCCGGGGCGACGGCACCTCCGAGTCCGTGACGCTCTCCGCCGATACGATCGCGGCGGGCGAGACGGAAGAGGCGAGCTTCGACGACTTCGGCGTCACGGTCATGCTCAATTCGAGCTTCAACAAGGCCGCCGACATTACGGTGAGCGCCGATACGGTATCGATCACGGGCGGAACGGGCGCGATCGATGCCGGCACGGTGACCATCGCCGACAGCGCCGGAAACATTTCCGGGATCACGAGCTCGACGCTGACCTTCGGCAACCTCGCCACGCCCGCGGCGATCAGCGTCTCGGTCGGCAGCTTTACCGGCACCTTCAACGGCACGAGCACCGGCACCAAGACGGTTACGCTGACAAACGGGAGCAATTCGCTGACCGTGCAGTTCAACGTGACCACGGTTTTCGACGGCACCGAGACCGCCGGCTCGATCACGCTCAACGAGCTCGAGAATGCGCTGGGCGCCACCGGCGACCCGTTCGCAAGCGTCCTGCAAAGGCCGCAGAGCGCGCGCATCACCGCCGACGGCCTGACCGACGGCACCCATCACGAGTCGCTCGTCGTGGCCGATTCCTCCGCCCAACTCGGCACCTACCTGAGCGATCTGACCTTCCCCGGCAGCTTCACGATCAACGGAACGAGCTCGCGCACGATCAACTTCGCCTCGACCGACACGCTCGAGACCCTGCGCGACGCCATCAACGTCGAGACCGTGAACACCGGGGTGACGGCCACCATCGTCGAGGATGGCGGCGGCTACCGCCTCGACTTCGACTCGGCGAGCGCGTTCACCCTCACCGATACGACCGGCTTGCTCGGCGAGCTCGGTGTCAACAACGCGCTCGTCATCGAGCGCTCGAGCAACACCGTGACCGATCTCTTCGCGGGCGTCACGCTTTCGCTCTTCGCGGCCGAGCCGCGCACGACGATCAAGCTCGAAATCGAGCAGGACCTGAGCGGGGTCAAGACCGAGATCACGGGGTTTGCCACCGCCTACAACTCGGCACGTTCGATCATCAACCAGCACCAGCTGACCGATTTCACGACCGGCGTCAAGAGCGAGGATGCCGACGTGCTGTTCGGCAACCGCGTGCTCGCCGACGCCCAGCGCCGGCTCGCCAACGCCGTGAGCGAGGATGTGTCGGGCGTCGATGCCGCCTTCGCGGTGCTCCGCCAGATCGGCATCGAGCTCGTCGACAACACGCTGATCACCGATCCTCTGCTCAAGGACACGCTCGAGATCGACGAGACCGCGCTCGATCAGGTGCTGCTGTCCAATCTCGCCGACGTGCGCCGCCTCTTCGCCTTCGAGTTCACGAGCTCCGATCCCCGTGTGGTTTTGAGCCGCTTCACGGCGAACACCCAATACTCGGCCTCGGGCTATGTGCTCAACATCGGCACCTTCGGCCAGCGCAACAAGGATTCGGCGAGCGTTGCGAGTGCAAGCGCCATGCTCAACGATGCGGTCAATAGTTTTGGCGCCACCACCTCGGGCAGCTTCACCGTCAACGGCGCGTCCGTTGCCTACAACGTCGCCACGGACACCCTCGATACGCTGATCAGCAACATGAATGCGGCGTTCGTTACGGCCGGCAACGACGTCACCGCGAGGAAACGCACCGACGAGGACGGCAACTTCTTCATCGATCTTCAATCAAACACCCAGACGGCGCTCACGATCGGCGGGGATACGGGCGACCTCGTAGCACTCCTCAACTTCCAGCCCGACCTCGACATGCTCGACAGCGCGAACATCGGCGGAGCCGCGAACGGCAGCGACGACGGCAGCGCCACGGTCTCGGGGCGCGCGATCACGGCAACCGATCAGACCTCGGCCGACGGCCTCGGGGTGATCTACACGGGCACGGGCTCGGCCAGCGCAATTCAGATCGACTTCACCGTGGGGGTCGCCGCCGACCTGTTCGATGCGCTGGAGCAGTTCGTCGATACGATCGACGGCTCGATCCAAGGGGAGATCGCGGCTCTCGAAGCCCAGAACGAGGTATCCCAAGACCGGGTCGAGCAGATCGATTTCCGACTCGATCTCTTGCAGGCGTCTCTGCTCGCGCGCTTCGTCGCGATGGAGACGGCGCTCACCCGCATGAAACAGCTTCTAGAGGGCCTCAAGGTCCAGTTCGAGGCGCTCAGCAATGCCAACAAGTAACGGCGACGCCCCCAAACAGCCGCGCGTGCTCACGCCGGAACAGCGCGAGCGCCGGCGGAAGTTCTACGAGTACTGCAAGGCCAAACGAGTCGACAAGACCAGCGCGCCAGCGCGCCCGCTGTGGGAGAACCGCTACTGGTCCCAGGAGATTCTTTCGGCCTCGCCGCTCGAGTGCCTGGTCAAGCTCTACGACGGCGCCATCCAGTTCCTGCGCCGCGCGGAAAGCGCGACCAAGGGGGGCGATATCGCCGCGCGCTACGAGGCGAGTCAGCGGGCCGCGCGCATCATCGAACATCTGGCCGACACCCTCGACCTGCAGCAGGGCGGCGAGGTGGCCGGGAAGCTCGACGCCATCTACAAGACGGCCCTGCGTCGCCTCATCGAGGTGAACACCCGCAACGACGCTCAGGCCGCGCGCGACGTGATCGGCCTCTTGGAGCCGCTCGTCCGCTCCTGGCGCGAGCTCGGCGCCCGGCAAGCGGGTGAGGCCGCGCGGCGTGCCGGCCGTCCTCTATTCCCCACCGAGGAGACGCCGCAGGGCAACGGCCGTCCCCGGCAAGGGGTTTCCGCTACCGTCTGAGGTCATGCGTTGAAACAATCCGCGCTCGAAGTCCTCAACCCCTGACCTCACGGCGGGCGCGCCGGACCGGGCAACCGGTCCGGCGCTTTCTTTTGTCGGCACGCTCAGCCTTCGAAGCGGACGAGCCGCGCGAGATCGGCGGCCACGCGCCGGAACACTCCGCTCCACTCCCCGGGCCGCTCCTGCCGGTAGAGGCGTGCCGTTGGATACCACGGGCTCTCGGTGCCCTGCGCCATCCAGCGCCAGTCGGGGGGGATCGGCACAAGAGTCCAGACCGGCTTGCCGAGCGCGCCCGCGAGATGAACCACGGCGCTGTCCACCGCAACGACGAGATCGAGCGCGGCGATCAGCGCGGCGTAGCGATCGAGGTCGCTCAAGGGATCGACGCCGTCGATGGGTTCGGGGACGAGACCGCCCGCGGCGGCGGACTCGGCACGCTCGTGCGCCCTATCCCCGTATTGCAAATCGACGAACCGAACCCCCGTGATGCGCGCAAGGGGCTGCCAATCGGCGAGCGTGGTGGAGCGGCGCCGCCGTTCCATGCCTTCGCGCCCCCCCCGCCAGGCGATGCCGACGGCTAATCTCCCGGCCGCGGCGGCGCCGAGGCGCGCGCGAAACTCTTGCGTTGCGGCGTCCTCCGCCCGCAGATAGCCGGGCGTGCGCGGAAAGGCATCGCGCGAGCCGCGGAAGAGGCGCGGCAGGCTGCCGGCGGGAAGCCAGCATTCGGCGGGCGGCGGCGTCTCGCTCCCGGCACCCTCGCGGCGCGTACCCGAGACCTCGGCAGCCGGGAAGGAGCGGGCGAAGAGCGGCGCGAGCCTCGGCTCGCACACCACCACCGGCACGGCCCCGGCCGCGCTCAAGTCGGGCAGACAGGACGCGAACATGATCTCATCGCCCACCCCCTGCTCGCCGTAAATCAGAACACGCCGGCCCTCGGGCGCGCCGCCATCCCACAACGGCAAGGGCAGAGTCGGAAAGCGCACCTTGCCCGCGGCGATGCGCCAGGCGTAAGACGCCCAACCCCGCGCGAGGTCGCCCTCGAGCAGATACGCGAGCGCCCGGTTCCATTCCGCATGGGGCCAACGCGGCTTGAGCGCCAGCGCCCGCGCATAGCAGGCTATCGCCTCCTCCAAGCGCGCTTGCGCCCGGAGCGCGTTGCCGAGATTGCACCAGGCCGCCGCATGGCCGGGGTCGAGAGCCAGCGCCGCCCGATGCTCGGCCTCGGCCTGCGCAAAGTCGCCGAGCGCCTGCAGCGCTCCGCCCAGATTGTCGTGCGCCGAGATGGAATCGGGCTTGAGCCTAAGAGCCGCCCGCAAGGTGGCCGCCGCCTCGGCAAATTGCCCCGATTGGAGAAGCAAGGCGCCGAGATTGGCGGCAATCGCCGGATCCTGCGGCGCGGATGCGTAGGCCTTGCGAAGCCACGCCTCGGCTTCGTCCAGGCGGCCTTGCGCGATCGCCGCAAGCCCCTGCCCGTGCCAGCTGCGCGCAGCCTCGATTCCGCCGGCTGCCGTCTCCTGCGGGCGCCCCCGAACCCCCTTGAAGGAATGCGTCATCGAGCGCGGCCATCCGCAAGAGATCGCCGCAACGCGGCGAGCCGCTCCGCAGCGCGCTCCACCGCCGGGCTCCAATCCTCGCCTTGTCGCTGCCGGATCAACTCGACGCTCGGGTACCACAAACAGCGATCGCCCGTGCACTGCCAGCGCCAGCTCGGCACCGTCGGCACCAAGGTGAGCGTCGTCTTGCCGAGCGCGCCCGCGAGATGCACCGTGGTGTTGGCGACCGAGACGACGAGATCGAGCGCGTCGATCAGGGCGCACAGCCCGTCGAGGTCCTGGTTTGGATCGTTTTCCGGAAAATCGTGGATCGCGATTCCCGTCGCGCTGCGCAGGGCCTCGATCTCGCCGCGGCAGTCGTCGTACTGGAGCGTCACGAAGTGGAGGCCCGGTGAGCGCAGGATCGGCTGCCAAGACTCGAGCGTCATCCGCCGCAGATGCCGCTCCAGAGGCGACGCGCCGCCTCGCCACGAAATCCCGACCTTGAACCCCGGCCCGAGATCGACGAGGCGGGCGCGCCAAGATTCGACCGCGCGCGCATCGGGCACGAGATAGCGCGTGGGCGAGCGTTGGAAGCTCGCCGCGGTGGGACGGAAGTAGCGCGGCAGCGAGCCGATCGCGACCGCGTAGTCGACCGCGGGCTCCGGCCACCAGGCACCGGTGTCGGGCACACGGTCGGCCGTCACCTCGGCTTTGGCAAACGAGCGCGCAAACAGCGGCGCGATCCTGCCCCGGCATTGCACGAACACCCGGCCCGCGTGTGCCAGGAGCTCGGGCAGGCACGAGGCGAACATCACGATGTCGCCCGGGCCCTGCTCGCCGTAAACCAGGATGCGCTTGCCCGACAGCGGCTCGCCCCGCCACTCGGGCGCGTTGAAGCGGCGCCACGCCGTGCGCTGCGCCTTCTCCTTCCAGCGGCCCTCGTAGGCCGGCCAGCCGCGGGCGAAATCGCCCGCAAGCAACAGCGTGAGCGCGCGGGTAAGCGGCGTTTCCGGGCACCCGGGATTGAGCGCGAGCGCGCGCTCGTAGCACGCGAGCGCATCCTCGAGACGGTCTTGTGCGCGGCACAGGTTGCCGAGGTTGGTCAGGATGGCCGGGTCGTCGGGCTCGAGCGCCTGGGCCCGCCTGAGCGCGGCCTCGGCATCCGCGAACGAGCCGAGCTCGTGGAGTGCGCTGCCGAGGTTGATCAGGACATCGACGGCGTCGGGATCGAAGCGCAAGGCACTGCGATAAGCCTCGACCGCGGCCCCGCGTTCGTCCGCTTCGCGCAGGAGATTGCCGAGATTGAAGTGGGCGAGCGCGTAATCGGGCGCGAGCGCAATCGCTTGGCGATAGAGCGCCAATGCGCAGTCGCGCTCGCCCCGCGCCTGCGCGAGCGCCGCGCGATTGAGCATGAGCCGCGGGTTGTCGGGTGCGAGCGCGCAAGCCGCGCTCATAGCGGCTTCCGCTTGCTCGAACCGGCGCTCGCGCAGCGCCGCCAGGCCTAGCGCGTTGAGCTGCTCGACGCGGGCCGCGTCGCTTGCGCTGAGCGAACTCGAACGGGCGGAGCGCGACATCAAGCCGGCCCGGGTGTGGTGCCTAGGCGGCGAGGCAGCGGGCGAGCCTTACGGCCACGCGCGCCAGCACGGCGGCCCAGGGCTCGCCCGCGCTCTGGCGGATCAGCTCGACGCTCGGGTACCACGGGCTGTCGCTCCGTTCGACCATCCAGCGCCAGCTCGGCACCGCGGGCACGAGCGCCCACGTGGGCTTGCCGAGCGCGCCGGCGAAGTGGATGGTCGTGTTGGCGACCGAGACGACGAGATCGAGAGCATCGATCTGGGCCGCGAAGTCATCGAGGTTCTCGACCGCGCCCGGCCAGTCGGCAACGCGCACGCCGTGGGACTCGGCGAGCCGATCGAGCTCCTCGCGGCGCGGGCCGTATTGCAAATTGACGAACACGATTCCCGGGGTGCGCAACAGCACGAGCCAATCCTCGAGTGCGGTGCCGCGCAGGTGGCGCTCGACCACGGTGGCGCCGCCCCGCCACGAGACCCCGACCTTGAGACCCGGTCCCAAGGCCTCGAGCCGGCCGCGCCAGCGCACCACTCGCCGCGCGTCGGTTGCGAGGTAACGGCGCACGCCCGGAAATGCCGCCTCCGAGCGGCGGAAGAACAGCGAAAGGCTGCCGATGGGCAGGACCGAATCGGTGTCCTCCGGCGCCGGCGCCGGCCGGCCGTCGGCCAGCCGCTCGCTGACCACGGTGATCCGGGGGAAGGAGCGCGCGAGCAGCGGCACGAGAGTGGGCGGGCACTGGACCGCGATGCGCGGCACCGCCGCCAGCGTCTCGGGCAGGCACGAGGCGAACATCACGACGTCGCCGGGCCCTTGCTCGCCGTAGAGCAGCAGACTCCCCGCGCCGAGCGGCACGCCCCGCCAGAGTGGCCGGCCGAACGCGCGCCGCAGCGAGGCCGGCTCCGACACCTCGAAGCGGGCTTCGTAGTCGGCCCAGCCCTGGGCGAAGTCGCCGAGGCCGAGCCGCACGACGCCGCGATTCAAGCGCAGCTCGGGCGAGGCGGGCGCGAGCGCCAGGCCCGCTTCGTAGGCCGCGAGCGCCTCATCGAAGCGGCCTTGAGCTCGAAGGCTGTTGCCGAGATTGCCGTGAATCTCGGACACCTCGGGAGAGAACGTCAGGGCGGCGCGAAACCTGCGCTCGGCCTCGACAAACGCGGCCGCGTCGTAAAGCGCGAGGCCCAGTGCATTCTGCGCCGCGGCGAGATCGGGTGCGCGGTCGGCCGCCCGCTCAAGCACCTCGATCGCTTCCTCGGTCTGCCCGTGGCGGCGCAAGGCGATGCCGAGATTGGTCAGAGTCTTCGCGTCGCTGGGATTGGCCGAAAGCGCGGCCCGCAGGCAATCGATCGCCTCCTCATAACGTGCGAGCCGGCACAGGGCCTCGCCTCGCCGCGATCGGTAGGAAACGTGATCGGGCGCGAGTGCGATCGCCCGGCTCCAATGGAGTTCGGCGGCCTCGGCATCGCCCAGCGCGAGTGCCAGCTCGGCCAAGTTGCCGTGCACGGGATGCAAAGCGGGCGCCAGCTTCGCCGCCTCTTCGAGGCAGCGGCGGCCTTCGCTCGCGTCGCCACGGCCCGCCAGAAGCGCAGCGAGATTGACGAGCACGGGCACCGGGCGCGCCTTGCCGGTTAGCAGCGAACGGTACAGGCGCTCCGCTTCCTCGAGCCGACCGGCTTGGTGTAGCTGGGCGGCACGATCAAACACCTCTCTCGACATCGGCCGCTCCACCGGCTCCACCGCCGTCCCCGCACATTAGGAAACCCGTGGTTAACGAAGCTTTGCGGACCGTTCTCTGAGCAGCGCATCGAGCTTGCCGCCTCTGCCGATCAAGTTCTGCCGGGACTTCAAGGAAGCCTGGGACCAGCGCGCGCCGGCGGCCTCCATCGGCTGCCAAATCAAAGGCTTAAAGACCATCGCGGAGTTGGCCCGTCTCTTGCCTTCAGAAGGGGGCGCACCCGTTGCGCGAGCTTTGGAACTCGGCATGACGCACGTGTTCAACATCTTCTCCGTGCTGGGCGCCGCCTCCGGCACGGCCGAGACACCGGCCGGCAGTTCGGCGCAGCCCGGCTTGTTCGGCGGGCTGCTCGAGGCCGTCTCGGCCCGTGCGCTCGCAGGCTTGGGCGTCTCGCTGCCGCAGGGTGCTGACGCACCCGGCATCGCTCCATTTGGCACCGCTGCCGCGAGCGACGAGCAGCCTGCGCCGGGTCCACAACCGTCGGGGGCCGCCGGCGAGAGCCCGCTTGCACCGGACAGCATCCCCGGAATTCCCGGACCCGCGCTCGCGTCGTTGACGACACCGTGGGAAGCGCCGGGCGAGGACGGAGACGGCGCAAGCAACGGCACACCTCTGCCCGGCGATGGCTTCCGTCTCGGGCGCCTCCCCGGCGGCCGGCCCTCGGTGCCGACAATGGCGTTGGACGGAACACGGGCGCAGCCCCACGTGCGCGAAGGTGCCCGCGCCGAACTGACGCTCGGGTCGGAGAAGCCTACGGAATTGCCTACGGAGCGGCCCGGCAACCCGGCTGCTCCGTCCGGGGATCCGCTCGCCCGGCTGCTCGAGGCCGGCCGGGCGCAGTTATCCGGCGAGCGCACGCCGAGCTTGCCGCTACTACCCGAGCAGGCGGCCGCGCAGGCCCGCGAGGCGCTGCTCCGCGTCCAGGACAAAATCATTCAGCAGCGCCTGCAATCCGAGTCGCAGCCCTCGGCAATCGTCGGTGCACTATCCCATTTCCGGAATCGGGCCGGCGCGTTGACGACTGCTCCGCTTGCGGGTGCGACGGGGGTGTCGCTGGCCTGGAGCGGCAAGGGGCACACCGACGCGACCGCCGAATCTCGGAGCGCGGTCTGGAGCACGCCAGAGCCCAAGCTCATTAGCGGCGAGGTGATACGCGCAATGCTCGCCCAACACGATACCGATATGGCGAGCCGAAGCGGCACGGGAACTGCCGGCGATCCTGCACTCGACACGCTTCGCCTCGACCCGCCGGCACAGACGCCCGCGGCGACGCGCCTCTCCGCCGCACCGCTCGGCTCGGAGACGTTCGGCGCGACGCTTTCGCACACGATCGGCGATGCCGCGCACACCTACGCCAAGGCTGAGGCCGCACAGATGGCCCGCGCCTATCCGTCGCTTGCGACCGAGCAGGTCGCCGTTCATCTCGCCCATGCGGTGAAGGAGG
>CAZVZP010000001.1:47811-70819 GCA_964631625.1 uncultured Hyphomicrobiales bacterium
GCTTGACCGCATCTCGATCCATCTCAAGCCCGCCGTCCTGGGACGCATCGACGTCGAGCTCAATCTTCATCACGACGGCCGCGTGCAGGCCGTCGTCATGGCCGAGCGCCCGGAGACGCTCGATCTCCTGCAGCGCGACGCTCGCGAGCTCGCGCGGGCGCTCCAGGATGCCGGTCTCAAGGCCGACGCCCACAGCCTGCACTTTGGCCTGCGCGGCGGCGACGGCCAGCGCGACGGGCAGTCCGCCGGCCGGGCACAGCAAACGCTCGAGCGAGCGGATCGCGCCGACGACGGCACCCTTTCGCCGCCGCTCGCGGCTCTCGCACTCGCCGCCGCGCGCGGCGGCATCGACATCCGCGTTTAAGGGGAGATCGCCATGGATATCGGCTCGATCCTGGCCACGACGAACCCGGCAACCACGGGCGGAGCCACGCAACGCCTGGCCGACGACTTCGACACGTTCCTCATGCTCTTGACGACGCAGCTGAAGCATCAGGATCCGCTCTCGCCCATGAATTCGACGGAATTCACACAGCAGCTCGTGAGCTTCGCCGGGGTCGAGCAGGCGATCGCGACGAACGAAAATCTCGAGGACATGCTGACCCTCCTGCAAGTCAACCAGGTCTCGGGGGCGCTCGGCTACCTCGGCAACATCGTCACCGCCAAGGGCAACATCGCGGGTCTCTCCGACGGCTTCGCCCAGTGGAATTACTCGCTGCCCCGCGCCGCCGCGAGCGTGGCCATCCAGATCAAGAACGCCGAGGGCGATATCGTGTTCTCGGGCCAGACGGCAACGACCGCGGGACCGCACAGCTTCCGCTGGAACGGCCTCGACAACCAGGGCGTGCCGCAGCCGGAGGGCTTCTACACCATCACCTTCTCCCCGCGCGATCCCGAGGGCGTGCCGATCGACGTCACGACGACGATCGATGGTTTCGTCTCGGGCATCGAGAACGTCGACGGCAAGATCGTGCTCACGGTGAACGGCATGAAGATCGCCCTTGAGGACATCACCGCTGTCTGGACGCCGCCGCCGGCCCTTCCGGCCGAGCCCAGTGCCTGAACGCAAACCGCCTTTGATCGAGCGCACCCCGACCAGCTTTCGATAGCGAATAAGGAGCAGCTTTCATGAGTCTCTTCGGTTCTCTCTTCTCCGGCGTCTCGGGCATGGCCGCCCAGAGCACCGCGATGGGCGTGATCTCCGATAACATCTCGAACGTCAACACGGTCGGGTACAAGGGCACCTCGACACGGTTCTCGACCCTCGTCACCGGCCAGGCGACCGCCTCGTCGTATTCGCCGGGCGGCGTGCGTCCGAGCCCCTTCAAGGAAGTCTCGCGCCAAGGCCTCGTGCAGGCGAGCCAGTCGGCCACCGATATCGCGATCGCGGGGGCCGGGTTGTTCGTCGTGAACTCGCAGGCCGACGGCACGGGCGACGTGCTCTACACGCGCGCCGGCTCGTTCCACGAGGACAAGCTGGGTCAGCTCATCAACACGGCCGGCTTCTATCTCCAGGGCTGGCCGCTCGACAACAACGGGCTCTTGCCGGGCGAGCCCGGAAATACGACGAACACGACCTCGAGCTCCGACATCTCGAGTCTCGAGAGCGTCAACGTCCGGGCGATTAACGGCGTCGCCGCGTCGACGACGACGGTCGCACTCGGCGCCAACCTCAAGGCGGGCGAAGCAACCTTCACCGGGGCGCAGGACACGACGCAGTCGCTCAGCCTCGCCGCGACCGCTGTCTTGCCGCTCACCGCGGCGGACGAGATCACGTTTACGGCCGGCAGCGAAACCCTGACCGTGACGTTCAACGACCCGCCGGGCGCAGGCGAGTTTTCGACACTAAACGAGCTCGCCGATCTGATCAATGCGAGCACCGGCTTCAGCGCCGCGATCGGCGGCACGGCGACGGATGCGACTCTCACGGTCACCGCCATCGATCCGCGCGAGGACCTCGTCATCTCCGATGCCACGGGCACACCGACCGACGATCTGTTCGGCGCGGCCTCGCCGATCACTTCGACCGGAACCTACGACGCGACCGATTCCAACTTGAATATGGCGTCCGGCTCGGTGACGCCCGACTTCAGCCGAAGCGTCCGTGTCTTCGATGCGCAAGGCACGGGGCACGACCTCGGCGTCGCCTTCCTCAAGGTCGGCGGCAACACCTGGGCCGTCGAGGTCTATGCAATTCCGGAGACCGACGTCAGCATCGGCTCGCCGCTGGCCGACGGGCAGATCGCCACGGGCACTATCGCGTTCAACGGCGACGCCTCGCTCAACAGCGTCAGCACGGCGCTCAGCAACGCGCTGTCGATCGACTGGACGAGCGGAGCGGTGGCGAGCTCCATCACCATCGACTGGGGCACGCAGGGCGTCGTCGGCACCGGCTTGACCGACGGCCTCACCCAGTTCGACGGGCAATACAACGTCGGGTTTATCAACCAGAACGGCTCGGAAGTCGGCGAGCTCGCCGGTGTCACGATCGACCCCGAAGGGTTCGTCATCGTCTCGTTCAGCAACGGCCAGACGAAGCGTATCTACAAGGTGCCCGTCGCCACCTTCGGCGATCCCTCGCAGCTCGCCGCCAAGAACGGCAACGTCTATCAGTCGACGGATGCCTCGGGCCAGTTCAATCTGCGCCAAGCCGGGCGCGGCGGTGCGGGCGTCCTCGCCCCCTCCGCGCTCGAAGCCGCCAACGTCGATCTGGCCAAGGAGTTCACCGACATGATCATCACGCAGCGTGCCTTCTCGGCCGCTTCGCAGGTGATCACCACGGTCGATGACATGCTCGACGATCTCATCCGGCTGAGGCGGTAGGCTTCACACCGGATGATCCGCGGACGCTCCGTCCGGGCCGTGTCTTCGCCGGCCCGGACGGAGGTCCAAAAAGCCAAAAGAAACCGAAAGTTAACTTCGTTATTTAGGCCTTTCTTAAAAGCGTCCCGATAGGGTCGTAGGCCTTGGGACCGCATCTTCCGGGAACGCGACGGATGAGCGCGCAGAACATGCACGCGAATAACCCATCGGACGACGCCGCCACGCGCGGAGAGGTCAAGACCGATCGCTTGCCCTCGCCCGATACGAAGCGCTGGGTCGCGCGCCGCAAGGCCGAGGTCGTGGCCGCCGTGCGCAACGGTGTGTTAACGCTCGAGGAGGCGTGCCGGCGCTATCACTTGACGGTCGAGGAATTCCAGTCCTGGCAGGCCATGATCGAGCGCCACGGCGTTCGGGGACTGCGCGTCACGCGCATCCAGCAATACCGCGAGACGGGGCGCAACGGCGACCCGCGGGCCGTCAAGCCCTCGCCGTCGACCGCGCACTAGGCATTTTTTTCCGCCGATTAACGGCTTTTTCACCGCCTTCTCCCTACCTTCTCCCCATAGGTGATCTCGCTCGGCCCCACGGGCCGCGCCTCTATCCTGGGCGCGGGCCGAGGGGGTCAGAGTCGCCGAGAAGATCGGGAGAACGTCGGGAGTGAATCCATTGGCCTCTTCCATGAAGGGCATGAGTCGGGGCCGGCTCATCCTGCTCGGCGGAATCATCGCCATCGCGGTCGGGTTCTTCTATGTCCTGAGCAGTCAGCTCGCGGCGCCGAACATGGCGCTGCTCTACTCGAACCTCGACCCCGAGGACTCGGGCGAAATCGCCGCCAAGCTCGACTCCATGGGCGTCCCTTACGAGTTCCAGGGCGGCGGCGCACAGGTTCTGGTCCCCGCCGATCGGGCGCTGCAACTGCGCATGAGCCTCGCCGAGGACGGCTTGCCGGGCACCGGCTCGGTCGGCTACGAGATCTTCGATCGGTCGGATGCGCTCGGCTCGAACAGCCTCGTGCAGAACGTCAATCTGCTGCGCGCGCTCGAAGGCGAGCTTGCCCGCACCATCCGCTCGATCACTCAGGTCGCCAACGCGCGCGTCCACCTCGTGCTGCCTCGGCGCGAGGTCTTCGCCCGCGAGCAGCCGGAGGCGAGCGCCTCCGTCGCGCTCAAGATGCGTGGCTCCGCCCACTTGAGCGCCGGCCAGGTCAGCGCGATTCAGAATCTGGTCGCCGCCGCGGTGCCGGGCCTGAAGCCCGATCATGTCACCGTGGTCGACGATCGGGGTAATCTGCTCGCGCGCGGCAATGGCGACGGGGAAACCGCCGCCGGCGGCGAGGACGCGCAGGGCGCTTTCGAAGAGCGGCTCGAGGGCACGATCGAGGAGCTGCTCGAGCGCTCGGTCGGCTTCGGCAAAGTGCGGGCGCAAATCAGTGTCGAGATGAACTTCGACCGCGTCACGGAGAACACCGAGAGCTACGACCCCGAGGGCCAGGTCGTGCGCTCGACCCAGACGATCGAGGAAACTTCGCTCGACAGCGACTCGAGCGGCGATGAGGCCGTGACGGTGGCGAACGATTTGCCCGACGAGCGCGAGCAACCGGTCCCCGCCACCGAGTCGAGCTCGAGCCAGGGCACGCGCACCGAAGAAATCGTCAACTACGAGATCACGCGGACCACGACGAGTCATGTCCGCGAATCGGGCGAAGTCGAGCGCCTCTCGGTCGCCGTCGTCGTCGACGGCAGCTACCAGACGGCCGAGGACGGCACCGTGACGTACGTGCCCCGTACGGAGGACGATCTCGCGCAATATACGGCGCTGGTCAAGACCGCGGTGGGATTCGACGAGCAGCGTGGCGATCGGGTCGAGGTCGTCAACCTTCCGTTCATCGATCTTGCGGCCGATGTCCCCGAGGGCGAAGCGCCCATGCTGTCGTTCGGCAAGACCGACTACCTCAAGATCCTCGAGATCCTGGTGCTCGGCTTCGTCGCCGTGCTCATCATCTTCATGGTGCTGCGTCCGCTCGCGGGACGGCTCACCAGCGCCTCGGCGGCGCCCGCGACCGACGGGTCCGCGGGGGCCACGCCGCAGCTTCCGGGCCCGACCGAGGGCCGCGCGCAGCTCTCCCACAACCCGGCCACCGCGAAGCCCCAAGCCCAAGCCAATGAGGCGCAGGAGGAAGAGAGCATGATCGATATCAGTCGCGTCGAGGGCCGCGTGCGCGCGTCCACGGTGCGCAAGATCGGCGAGATCGTCGAGAAGCATCCCGAAGAAGCACTGAGCATCGTGCGCACGTGGCTTTACGAAGTCCCGTAAGCACAAGCGGGTCGGATCGCCCGGTCCATCAATACAGAGAAAACCATCATGGCCCAGGCACGGAGCGAATTGCGCAGCATGGCGGGTCCTCAGCGGGCCGCCATCATCATGATGGCGCTCTCGGAGGAGCATGCGGGCCGGCTCTTCGGCATGATGGACGACGAGGAGATCCGAGAGATTTCGACGGCGATGTCGAACCTCGGCCAGATCAACAGCGAGGTCGTCGAGTCGTTGTTCCTCGAGTTCGCCGAGCGGCTCTCCTCGACCGGCTCCCTCGTCGGCACCTTCGAGAGCACGGAACGCCTGCTCGGCAAGGTCCTCGGGAACGACCGGGTCAACCAGATCATGGAGGAGATCCGCGGGCCGGCCGGCCGGACGATGTGGGACAAGCTCTCCAACGTCAACGAGCAGGTGCTCGCCACCTATCTCAAGAACGAATACCCGCAGACCGTCGCCGTCGTGCTGTCCAAGATCAAGCCGCCCCACGCCGCGCGCGTGCTGGCCGCCTTGCCCGAGGAGTTCGCCATGGAGGTCGTCATGCGCTTGCTGCGCATGGAGGCCGTGCAGAAGGACATTCTCGACGACATCGAGAAGACCCTGCGTACCGAGTTCATGAGCAACCTGCGCGACAGCTGCGAGGTGATCGCCGAGATCTTCAACAACCTGGACCGCAACGCCGAGGGGCGGTTCCTCTCCTCGCTCGAGGAGCGCGACAAGGATTCGGCCGAGAAGGTCAAGGCCTTGATGTTCACCTTCGCGGACCTCGCCAATCTCGATCCGGGCGGCGTCCAGACGCTGCTGCGCGGCGTCGATCGCGACAAGCTCGGGATCGCGCTGAAGGGTGCATCCGAGGCGCTGCGCAATCTGTTCTTCACGAACATGTCCGAGCGCGCCGGCAAGCTCTTGCGCGAGGAGATGGAGGCCATGGGTCCGGTCCGCCTGCGCGACGTCGACGAGGCGCAGATGCACATGGTCCGGGTCGCCAAGGAGCTGGCGGACAGGGGCGAGATCATGATCATCGATCAGCGAGGCGACGATGAGCTCGTCTACTAGCCTCGCCGCGCCGAGGCCCTCGGCGAAGTTCGAGTTCGGCGAGGCGTTCGACGCCTTGGCCCAATCCCGTCATCCCGACGGCCGCCCCCAGATCTTCTCCGCGGCCGACCTCGAGGCCGCGCGTGCCGAGGGCCACGCCCAGGGGCGCGGCGAGATGGCGCGCGAGACCGAGCATCTCGCGGCGCGCACCTTGAGCGCGATCGCCGCGGACCTGAGCCGACTCGAACAGAAGCAGGGCGCGGTCCTGGCCGCGATCAACCGCGACTCCGTGCTGCTCGCCACGACGATTGCCAAGAAGCTCGCGCTGGGCCTCGTCCAGCTGCGCCCCCTCGGTGAAATCGAGATCGTGGTCCGCGATTGCCTGGAAAAGATCGCGCTCGAACCGCGCGTCGTGATCCGCGTCCACCCGACGATGCTCGAGCCCCTCAAAGCGAAGCTCGAGGAGATCGTGCGCGAGTCTGGCTTCGAGGGCCGGGCGGTGCTCGTGGACGATCCGGCGATCCGCCCGGAGAGTTGCCTGATCGACTGGGCCGACGGCGGCACGGAGCGCAACACCGAGCAGGTCGCGCGCGAAATCGACGACATGGTCGAGCGCTTGCTCGCGGTTGGCCTCGAGCCCGAGGCGAGTGGCGACGATGAACCGGCCGCACCCCGCGGCCCCGCGAATCCCTAGGAGAGAATCATGGCCGAGAGCAAGGAGACACCGAGCGCCGAGAAGGCCGCTGCACCCGCGGCCACGCCGACTGCACCCCCGGGCGCGACGGCCGAGGCCGCTGCGGCCAAGGCCAACAACGGCACGCCGGAGGCGCCCCGTGCGCCGCTTGACGGGGGCGCCCCTCCGAGTGTGCGCGACCTCGAGGCGATCTACGACATTCCGGTCCAGGTCTCGGCCGTGCTCGGCAAGACCACCATGCAGGTGAGCCAGCTGCTCAAGCTCGGCCGCGGCGCTGTCGTCGAGCTCGACCGCAAAGTCGGCGAGGCGATCGACATCTACGTTAACAACCGGCTGGTCGCCCGGGGCGAAGTCGTGGTCGTCGAGGATCGGCTGGGCGTGACCATGACCGAGATCGTGAAGGGCGAGACGTTGTCGCACTAGCCGGGCAAGGGCGGACACTCTTCGCACGGAGAAGCGCGTTCCAACGGGAGATCGATCATGCGCGTACTTATTGTCGGATCACTGGATGGCCAGATCGGCGGTGCAAGCCAGATCGCCATCGCCCGCGGAGCGAAGGTGTTGCAGGCCGACGACATCGACCAGGCGCTCGCGACCCTGCGCGCAGGCCACGGCATCGAGATCGTGCTGATCGACCTCGGGCTCGACATCCGCCGCTTCACGACGAGCCTGGCGCGCGAGCGGATCAATCTTCCGGTGGTTGCCTGCGGCGCGACGACGGACGCCGGGGCCGCCGTCTCGGCCATCAAGGCAGGCGCCAAGGAGTTTATTCCGCTGCCGCCCGACGCCGATCTCATTGCCGCGGTGTTCGAGGCCGTGGCGGAAGAGAACCATGCCCTGCTTCACGCCGATCCGGCGATGGAGAAGGTCATCGCATTCACCGACCAGATCGCGGCCTCGGAGGCGAGTGTGCTGATCACCGGTGAGTCGGGCACGGGCAAAGAGGTGCTCGCCCGCTACGTCCATCGCAAGAGCCGCCGAGCCGACCGCCCGTTTGTCACGATCAACTGCGCGGCGATTCCCGACAATCTGCTCGAATCCGAACTCTTCGGCTACGAAAAGGGGGCGTTCACCGGCGCGGTGGCGCGCCGTATCGGCAAGTTCGAGGAGGCCCACGGCGGAACCCTCCTGCTCGATGAGGTCAGCGAGATGGACCCGCGGCTTCAGGCCAAGCTTCTGCGCGCGATCCAGGAACGCGAGATCGATCGCCTCGGCGGCAACAAGCCGATCAAGGTCGATATTCGCGTGATCGCCACCTCCAATCGCAACCTCGAGGCCGAGGTGCGCCGAGGCCACTTCCGCGAGGACCTCTACTTCCGACTCAACGTCATCCACCTCGATCTCCCACCGCTGCGCGCGCGGCCGCTCGACATCGAGGTGTTGGCGCGGCACTTCGCCCAGAAATACGCCGACCTCAACGGCGTGCCCAACCGGCCCGTGGCCGCAGTCACCCTCGCCGCGCTCAAGCGCCATCCTTGGCGGGGCAACGTGCGCGAGCTCGAGAACGTGATGCTTGCGAAAACCGACGAGATTGGGCCCGAGGCGATCCTGCTTTCGGGTGGCGCCGGGCCCCTCGGCAGCGAGCCGGACGCGGGTAGCGCCGGAATTATGGCGACGGACGCCAGCGGCTTCGTCGGCCACACGGTGGCGGAAGTCGAGCGCGATCTCATCCTCTCGACGCTCAACCGCTGTCTCGGCAATCGGACCCACGCGGCCAATATCCTCGGCATTTCGATCCGCACGCTGCGCAACAAGATCAAGCAGTATTCCGACGACGGGGTGACCATCCCGATGGCGCGCGAGGCCAGCCGCGTAGCGGGCTAGAAGCGGGCCTTAAGCCTCATGGCAAACATCGACGAGGGCGCAGCGCAAGGGGCCGGTCCGGCCGCCTTGCCCGGGCTCGTCCCCACCATCCTCGCCGCGCTGCGGCGCAGCGACATTTTGCTCGCGCTCGGTGTGATGGGGATCCTCACGATCCTCATCCTGCCGATGCCCAAATGGCTGCTCGACCTCGCGCTCGTCGCCTCGATGACGTTCTCCGTCCTCATCCTGATGACGGTCTTGTTCATCAGCCGGCCGCTCGAGTTCAGCGTTTTCCCGACCATCCTCCTGATCGCGACGATGCTGCGGCTTGCCCTCAACCTCGCCGCGACGCGCCTCATTCTCTCCGACGGACACGAGGGGACGGACGCCGCCGGGCACGTCATTGAAGCCTTCGGACAATTCGTAATGAGCGGCAACTTCGTCATCGGCATCATCGTCTTCGCGATCCTCGTGCTGGTGAATTTCGTCGTCATCACGAAAGGCTCCGGCCGCATCGCGGAGGTCTCGGCCCGTTTCTCGCTCGATGCGATGCCGGGCAAACAGATGGCGATTGACGCCGACCTCTCCTCGGGCCTCATCAACGAGGACGAGGCGCGCGCCCGGCGGCGGGGGCTCGAGGACGAAAGCGCCTTCTATGGCGCGATGGACGGTGCCTCGAAGTTCGTTCGCGGCGACGCGGTCGCCGGCCTCATCATCGTCTTCATCAACATCATCGGCGGCATCATCGTCGGCGTAGCGCAGAACGGCATGAGCTTCGCCGAGGCGACCCACACCTACACGGTGCTCACCGTGGGCGACGGCCTGGTGTCGCAGATCCCGGCCCTCATCGTCTCGACGGGGGCCGGCCTCCTGGTCTCGAAGTCGGGCATCGCCGGTTCGACGGACAAGGCGGTGTTCGGTCAGCTCTCGGCCTATCCCCATGCGCTCGGCGTGTGCTCGGGCCTGCTCGCCGTGCTTGCCCTGGTGCCCGGCATTCCCATGGTTCCGTTCCTCGCGTTCTCGGCACTCACCGGCTACGGCGCTTGGCGCCTGCGCAATCGGCGCATCCGCGATGCCGAAGCGAAGAAGAGACAGGCCCAGGCCGAGACCGCCGCGACACCGGTGGCCGAGGAGCCGATTTCGACCGCGCTCCAGATCGACAGCCTCAAGCTTGAGTTGGGCTACGGCCTCCTTTCCCTGATCGACAATCAGAAGGGGCACCGGCTGACCGACCAGATCAAGGCGCTGCGCCGCCAGCTCGCGAGCGAGATGGGCTTCGTCATGCCCTCGGTGCGCATTCAGGACAACATGCAGTTGCCCTCGAACACCTACGTCGTGCGGGTCAAGAACATCGAGGCCGGCCGCGGCGAGGTGCGCCCCGGACAGCTTCTGGTCATGGATCCGCGCGGCGAGAAGATCGCGCTGCCGGGGGAAGCGACGACCGAGCCCACCTTCGGTCTTCCTGCGCTGTGGGTCGGCGACAATGCCCGCGAGGAGGCGCACTTCCGCGGCTACACCGTGGTCGATCCCTCGACCGTCGTCACCACTCACTTGACGGAGATCATCAAGGACAACATGGCCGAGCTTCTGTCCTTCGCCGAGACGCAGAAGCTTTTGAGCGAGCTCGACAAGGACCACCAGAAGCTGGTGAGCGACCTGATCCCGCAGCACATCACGACCGGGGGCGTGCAGCGCGTGCTCCAGAACCTCTTGGTCGAGCGCATCTCGATCCGCGATCTGCCGACCATTCTCGAAGGCGTCGCCGAGGCGGTGACCAAGACACAGAACATCCTGCTGATCAGCGAGCATGTGCGCGCGCGGCTCGCGCGCCAGATCAGCGCCCTCCATTGCGACGACAACGGCGTGCTGCCGCTGGTCACGCTCTCCCCCGACTGGGAAACGGCGTTCGTCGAGTCCCTCGTGGGCAAGGGTGACGACAAGCAGCTCGCCATGGCGCCGAGCCGGCTCCAGCAATTCATCACCGCCGTCCGCCAAGCCTTCGAGCGCCAAGGCATGATGGGCATCGTGCCGGTGCTGCTCACGAGCCCCGCGATCCGGCCCTACGTGCGCTCGATCGTCGAGCGCTTCCGGCCCACGACCACGGTGATGTCGCAGAACGAAGTACACCCCAAGGTCAAGCTGCGCACCGTCGATCAGATCTGACGCGAAGGCGCGCATGCGCTTCAAATCGATCCTCGCACCGACCATGGCCGAAGCGCTCGAAACCATCCGCGACGAGCTCGGCGCCGACGCCGTGATCTTGTCTTCGCAGACGGCGGACGATGGCCGGCTCAGGGTCATCGCAGCGGCCGATGCCGCCGGCCCGACGGCCGCACCGAGCACCGAAACCCGCCGACGCCAGGCCGCGCTCCCGGCCTCTCAGGTCATCGCGGATGCGCTGTTCTGGCACCGCACGCCCGAGCAACTGATCGCCCGGCTGGTGGCGTCGGGGGCTCCAGCTGGCAACCCGGAAAGGCTTCTCGCCGCCCGGCTCGAAACGCTCTTTCGCTTCGATCCGCTCGAGCATAGGCAGCCGTCCGCGATCCTCTTCGCCGGCCCGCCGGGCTCGGGAAAGACCATGGCCACGGCCAAGCTCGCCGCACGCGCACGGTTCGCCTCCCGGCCGGTCTGCGTGATCTCGACCGATACGGCGCGCACGGCCGCCTACGAGGAACTCGCAGCCATCACCGGGATTCTCGACCTGCAGCTCGGCTGTGCGGAGAACGGCGCGGAACTCCGCGCGCTACTGGCCGCGGTGCCGCCCGGCACCGAAGTGCTGATCGACAGCGGCGCGGTCAACCCCTTGAGCGATGACGATCGGACTCGGCTATGCGTGCTGCTCGATGGCACGCCGGTCGAGCCGGTACTGGTGCTGCCGGCGGGCCTCGACGCCGAGGAAGCGGCGGACACCGCGCGGGCGTTCGCGGGGCTCGGCGTTGCGCGTCTGATCTCGAGCCGCCTCGATGCCGCCCGGCGCCTCGGCGGCTTGCTCGCCGCGGCGGCCGCCGGGCCGCTCGCCTTTGCCGAGGGCCTGAGCTCTCCCTTCCCGGCCCGCGGCATCGCGCCGCTCAGCGCGGAGACCCTGGCGCAGCTTCTGTTGCGACGCGGCCGGCCGACGACGGGCGCGACGGCCGATCCGGAGCCTGTCCCGTGACTCTCCTCAACCTGCTGCTCACGCCGACGCCACCCACGGCGAGCGATAAGTTTAGCCCGCAGGCCAGCACCGACGGCCGAATGCCGCTTGCGCTGGCGGAGCTTCCGCCTGGCAGCCGCCTCGAGGCGACCGTGCTCGGACGCGATGGCTCGGGCCGGCCGCTGCTGCGCACCGTGTACGGAACGCTCGCGGTCATCAGCGATCTGCCATTGCCCCGCGGCACCCGGCTCGTGCTCGAGGTGCGGCCCGAGGCGACCCGGCTCATTGCCAAGATCGTGAGCGTTAACGGCAGCTCAGCGGATACGGCCTTGCCGCCGAGCGCGCTACGGCCGCCGCCCGCGGCGGGCCCCGCTTCAGCGACCGCGGCGCCGCTGCCGGCCACGGGCAGGCCTGCGATCGCGCCCACTGAGCCGGGTCCGGCAACGGCGGGCAATCCCGCTCAAGCCGCGCCGCCGACCGCGCCAAATGTGCCCCTGTCCGCAATGGCCGCGCAGCCGGCGGCCCTGCCCGGAACAGCCGCGCCGGAGCCGGATCGGGTCCTGCCCGGGGCAATTGCCGCGTCTCCCGGCATGGCGCCCGCGGCAAACAATTTCCCGCGAGGCAGCGATCGCCTCGATCCGCATGGCGCGGCGAGTCCGCAAAACACGTCGAGTAAGGGAGGTCCGACCGGCACCGCTGGCTTGCCAGGCACGGCGCAGCCAGTGCCCACCTCGGACGCCGGACCATCGTCGGGCGCGGGCACAATTTCCGCAACCGCGCGTGCACAGCCCACGGCCTCGGCAAGCGTAGGCGAGGCCCTGTCCGTCGCCGGAAAGACGTCGGCACTACCGGCCTCCGACGGCACGCCGGGCCCGGCGCAAAGCCCGTTGCGCCCTGGCGCCCTGAGCGAGCCACCGTCCCTGATTCGGGCCCAGCCGCTCGAGGGCGCGAGCAGCGACCCCCGTGCCCCGGCCAATGCGCGCGCCGCCGATGCCCCAACGACCGGCACGGTCGCTAGGGAGGGGTTGACGCCACAGAGCCGTGGCCCGATCCAGCCTCGGGCCAACAACCCTCAGCTCCCAGCGGGGCCTGCGCCAAGGGATTTCCCAGCGGCCGGCCGAGACGTGGCGCGGACGCCAAGCGCGTTCGTGCCGATGCCCGCTGGGGCTGCTGCGGCGCAGCCCCCGCCCCTGTCTGCGCCATTGCCATTGCCGGCGGGCGCCGCACCCTGGCCCGCGCTTGCGCGCGCGCTATCAGCGCTCGGCGAACAGGAGCCCGATCTCGCCCGCCAGCTGATGCGCGAGGCCGTTCCAGGCCCGCGGGCCGAGCTTCTGGCGCTGCTGCACGGGTTCACGGCGGCACTAGCGAGCGGTGAGATGGCGGGCAGCCCCATGCTCAAGAGTGCGCGGCCGCTCGAGCGCATGGGGCGCGCGGAATTGGTCGCCGAGCTCGCGCGCGAACTCGGTCAGTTCGTGCGCCTCGCCGAGCCCGCCGACGGCAACTCCTGGCGGGTCTTCCTGCTGCCGTTCAGCGACGGAGCGCAATGGCACACCGTCCGGCTGTTCACGCGCGAAGAGGACGGACAGGCCGCGGCCGACGAACGCGGCACGCGCTTTCTCGTCGAGGTCGACTTGAGCCGGCTCGGGCCGGTTCAGCTCGACGGCCTGGCGGAGGCCCGCCGCTTTCGTCTTGTCCTGCGCAGCCGCACGCCCTTGCCCGAGGACGCGCGGCGGACCATCGAGAACATCGTCGAAGAGGCGAGCGCGCTGAGCGGAGCTGCCGGGGCGATCGCATTTCAGACGGTGGCGACGTTCCCCGTCGATCCCCTGAAGGAGATCGGGCAAGCACCGCGACACGGCGTCACGGCATAAACGATTCGCCGCCCTTGCGACGGCGATATTGAGTGAGACCGATCTCGTCGAGCGTTCCCCGTTCGCGCCGAGCCGCCTCGGCGGCGAGCCGGTCGAGCCGGCGGCGGTGGCCGATATCGATCTTCTTATACTCCCGGAACGCCTCCTGGAGCTTTGTGCGCACGCCGTCCATTTTGACCGCGAGCTCGGCCTTTTGACGGTTCAGCTCCTCGCGCCGCTTCGCCACAACGGCACTGTAGGCGAGGAAGACGTGGGCGAGCTCGGGTACGGCCGCCGTCCGGCGCTCGGCGCGATACTCATCCTCGAGCCGGCGCTCGCGCGCCAGGATCTGGGCACGCTCCTGCTCGAGGCGGCTGAGCACGGCGCGGACCTCATCGAGGCGCTGGCGCTGCAGACGCAGCAGGGTGGCGAGCCCGCTCACCGCTTGGCCTCGCGGCCGCCCTCGCGCTCGAGCAATTTCTCGAGTTGGTCGTAGCCCTGAGCAAGATCGCAGGGCTCGCCCTTGCCCTGTGCGAGAAAACGCTCGAAGCTCGGATGGTATTCGATCGCCTCGTCCACCGTGGAATCGCTGCCGCGGCGGTAGGCGCCGAGGCGGATCATCTCGGCCATGTCGTCGTAAGCGGCCATCAAGGCCTTGGCGCGGCCCACGAGCCGGGCCTCGTGCTCGTCGTTGCAGGCGGGCATGGTGCGCGAAACGCTCTTGAGCACGTTGATCGCCGGGTAGCGGCCGCGCTCGGCGATCGCACGGTCGAGCACGATGTGCCCGTCCAGAATGGCGCGCACCGCATCCGAGATCGGTTCGTTGTGGTCGTCGCCCTCGACGAGAACCGTGAACAAACCGGTGATCGTGCCCTCGCCCACGCCGGGTCCCGCGCGCTCCAGGAGGCGCGGCAACTCGGCGAATACAGTTGGCGGATAACCCTTGCTCGTGGGCGGCTCGCCCGCGGACAGGCCGATCTCGCGCTGGGCCATGGCGAAGCGGGTTACGCTGTCCATGAGGCAGAGCACGTGGCAACCAAGATCCCGGAAGTATTCGGCAACGGAGAGCGTGAGGTAGGCGGCCTGGCGGCGCGCCAGCGCCGGCTCATCCGAGGTCGCGACCACGACGACGCTGCGCGCCAAGCCGTCGGGCCCGAGGTCGTCCTCGATGAATTCCTGCACCTCGCGGCCGCGCTCGCCGATCAGGCCGATCACGTTGACGTCCGAGCCCGTGTAGCGCGCGAGCATCGAAAGCAGCGTCGACTTGCCAACGCCCGAGCCCGCGAAGATGCCCATGCGCTGGCCGCGGCAGGTGGTGAGGAAGGTGTTGATGGCGCGCACGCCGAGATCGATCTTGGCGCCGATGCGCCGCCGTCTGTGGGCCGCGGGGGGCGTGTTGCGCAACGGATAACCGAGTGCGCCCGGAACGAGCGGCCCCTTGCTGTCCACCGGCTGACCGAACGCGTCGACGGCGCGGCCGAGCCACGAGCGATCGGGATGAATCACCGGCTCCGCCGATTCGAGGACCGCTTTGCATCCGAGTCCGATGCCGTCGAGCGAGCCGAACGGCATAAGCAGCGCGCGCTCGTTGCGAAAGCCCACGACCTCGCAGGGCACGCCCAGGTTGCCCCGGCCCTGCACCGTGCAGCGGCCGCCGATGCTGGCGACCCTTTGCAGGCCGCTGCTCTCGACCATGAGTCCCTGAACCGCCGTCACGCGGCCATAGGGCCGCTGCTCGGGAATGCGCTCGAGCGCAGCTATCAGCTTGCGTGTCGTGACTGCCACAGTGGTGTCGGATGCCCTGCCTGACCCCTTATTAGGCCGCCGGTCGTGGCGAGGCTGCTCGCCCGCCCGGGCCCCCCCAGCATCGTTGGATCGGCGTTGCAGATCGGTTAAGAGGCACCAAGGCCTGTCCAAGATGCGAGGCAATCGCGCAGCCAACGTCCATCGAACGAGCGCCTCGCATGATCATTATGGGCTAATCCAAAAGTTTCATGGACTTTCATTGGCTCTGGGGATAACTCCGAATAAAACGTTTGCGACAAGAGGTTAAATGGTTTATTTGCAACCCGCTTTGAGGGCCACGGAGAAAATCGGCGAGCCGGTCTGTCCTTCAGTGCTTGTTAACCTCCCTGCCCGATCATGATTAAGCGCTTGTTGACCAAGCGGGGATCGAGTTCGGACTGATCAGCGCAACAAGGGTAAATCGATGCGAGTTCTGCTAGTCGAAGATGATTCGGCCCTGGCCAAGAGCATCCAGCTGATGCTGGCCTCCGAAGGCTACGTATGCGACACCACCGATCTCGGGGAAGACGGGCTGGAGATCGGCAAACTCTACGATTTCGACATCATCATTCTCGACCTGATGTTGCCGGACATCGACGGCTACGAGGTCCTGCGCCGGTTCCGCTCGGCCCGGGTCGAGACCCCGGTGCTGATTCTCTCCGGCCTGAGCGAGCCGGACCAAAAGGTCAAGGGCTTGGGCTTCGGCGCCGACGACTACATCACCAAGCCGTTCAACAAGGCCGAGCTGATCGCCCGCATCCAGGCGATCGTCCGGCGCTCGAAGGGACATGCCCACTCCCTGATCCACACCGGCAAGCTGTGTGTCGATCTCGACACCCGCTCGGTCGCGGTCGAGGGCCAGCCGGTCCATCTGACGAGCAAGGAATACTCGATTCTCGAGCTCCTCTCCCTGCGCAAGGGCACGACGCTGACCAAGGAGATGTTTCTCAACCATCTCTACGGCGGCATGGACGAGCCCGAGCTCAAGATCATTGACGTCTTCGTCTGCAAGTTGCGCAAGAAGCTTGCGGCCGCCACCGGGGGCGACACCTATATCGAGACCGTCTGGGGCCGCGGCTACGTGCTGAAGGATCCCCCGAGCCACGGTGAAACCAGCCGGCCGGGATCCGGCGCCGCCGACGCCGCGGCGTGATTTCCGCACTCGATCGTGAATGAAAAGGGCCGGGTCGTCCCCGGCCCTTCGTGTGACCACCCGCCGCCGGCCGACGCTGCCCGCGACGCGCCTCAGTTGATGCGCTTGCTCGCAGGCACGTAGAGGCCCCTTTCGCCGGCGAGCGGCACGAAGTCTTCGCTCACGCCGAGCACGGTCTCGGCCCCGCCCAGCAGGAGATAGCCGTCGGCGGGCATGATCTCGCGGATGCGCGTCAGCGCGTTGCGCTTTGTCGCGGCGTCGAAATAGATGAGCAGCTTCGGGGCTTAGCCAAGCTCACCTACCGCGCCGCGCGCGACATCGTGGTGGAACCGGGCAGTGGTCGAAGATTGATCGAGCGACTGACGTCACGCGCGGAGGCGGCGTGAGTTCACGGCGGGAACCCTCCTAAGGGCGGGGCGCGCGTTCCCGCCGAAGCCGGGGCGGTCCAACACCCGGCGCCATGGTCCGCGCCCCGTCCGCTTAACCGCGCGCACCGAGCCAACTCACGGCTTGATGATTCGTGCTGCTACCTTCATTGGCTTTGCCGATTGAACCGATGATCGCGTTGGTGCGACTCTCGTAAATTTTTCCATCCGCCTTATGAGGTTTCGGAGCTGGCCTCGAATCTCCTGTAGCTCGGTCGCCGGATCTTTATTAGGATCCGCCCGCTCCCAATAAAGATTGCCACGGTCGTCTTTTCCCCACACCCCGTGCGCGACGTCATGACGTCGTTTGACGACGCAATCTGCATGATCAAGACGTATTTTGAATTTCTTTTCCATCCGCTGATCTAAGGCCCATTTTTCAAATTGAGTACGAGCCTTGATCCTTAGTCCCATCCAGCCAAGGCTTCGAGCCATTTTCGTTGCCTCTTCGAGGGAAAGACCCTCAGTTGTCCGTTTGATCGTTAGCTTCAGCACGTGCTCAAGTTGACCATACCCGACGTTGATCTGTCCGATGAGGATAAGTATGTCGGATGGAAGGTCATCTGTAAGCTCGCCTTGCATTGTCGTAACAGGTGATTGGACCATGCTACTGGAAAGGGTTACTCTAACCATCGGCGGCTCCTATAGATTGTCGTATGACCTAGTGGCGAACTTCGCTGCGCAGCCCGTTGCTAGCTCGACCCTACACCAAGCTCGCGGATGATAATTCCTCCACCGAGTGCAAAGAGCATAGATACTAAACTCGCTAACACCGAACCCATGCTGTTTCGTATAATCGTCAGGGCTTTAACATCGTCCGTTACGTCGCGTCTTTTCCAATTGACTGCGAACTTCAAGGCCATCCAACCAATCATGGCCGCAAAAACTGGACCTGGTGCTGGCCCGGCAAACCAAATGCTGAGCGTGAAGAAAGTGCGCTCGACAAATCCTACCCACTGGGCAGGCACGCCAGGGACACTTATGTCGGACTCGACCCAACCTGGAGGATGAATAGATTGAAATGAGAAGAGCACACAGCAGAGGCTTAGCCGTCCTTCTCGTGAAGGATCGCGTGTCGAGGAACGATCAAGCCAATCCCAACAACACCACAGGGTTAGTCTCCCACCCCAATTACCGAGCCAGAGGGAAACAAACCAGCCTACGAGAGTCAAAACAGTTGTCATGCGCCAAGCACCGTTTGAAAGGCGGCGTCATGAACAAACTTGGCACAACCACGCCTCGACGTTCCACTCGGGCGGCCCCCGCGCCGCGCCCCTACAGCGCCCGCTGGCTCGGCAAGCCGGGCGGGACCGGTACCAGGGGGGCGCCTACCCCAGCCGCGCCCCGACCCCCGCCCCGCCCGGCCCCAAGGGCAGCAGCGGTCGCGCAGTGGGCACAGGCGAGGAAGGGGGCCTAGCCGGGCACCCGCGTAGCCCCGGCGGCGGTTCGCTCGCCTCTGGTCGTTCCCTGGCCGTTCCCCTAGCGGGTCAGAGGCTTTAGCCTCTCCTTAGCCCCAGCAGGGAGCGCTATTGGCGGTCTGGAAATTTAGCTTAGTTTGCAAGGCGATAACCGCCGGACAGGCCGTGCGCGCCTTAACAACGCGTAAAGCATGTCGCGGCGCGCCGTATCCGGCGTGCCAGTAGCCGGGCCGCTCTAAATAAAGCGGGCGGTGAGCTCGAGCGGCTTCTGTCCGGGGGCGGAGAGTGCAAGCACGGCGTCGACGCGGCGGGCGAGCCGGGCGGTCAGCACGGGCTGGATGGCCCGCGGCGTCACCTCGTCCAGCGCCATCCCATCCTCGTCGGCGCCGCGGGCCAGCGCCGCGCGCAGCGTGGCCTCGAGCTCGACGATCGGGCCCTCGGCCAGAACGCGGAAGCTATCGGGACTCGCCTCGGCCTCGAGCCGGCCGCCGCGCACGAGCGCCTCGGAGGCGAGCAGAGCCATGTTGAGCAGGAGCTTGAGCGAGCGGTGGACCGGGGCCTCGAAGGGGATCGCATCGAGCGCGGGCCACTTAAGCTCGATACGCCGGTCGGCGAAGAAGGCCTGGGCCGCGGATGCGACCTCGGCGAGCGGCACCTGCATGCCGTCGAGCCGGCCGAACGCCAGGCGGAAGAATTGGAGCCGGCGCGCCGCCTGGCCGGCGCTCTGCACCAGCAGATCGACCGCTTGCTGGCGCATTTCCGGATCCTCGTCGCCCAGGAACTCGACGCCGTTGCTAAGCGCCGAAACCGGCCCCACGAGGTCGTGGCACAGGCGCGCGCAGAGCAACGCCGAAAGCTGCAGATCGTCGTTCATTCCGCTGCCCTCAACCGCAGACGGCGAGCCGTGGTCAGAAAAGAGTCACCGGATCGCCGCGCCGCAGGGTCCCCGGTGCCACGACCTCGGCCCGCACGCCCAGAATGCCACGGTTTTGCCCATTGATGGTTTTCAAAATGTTGACGTCGTGCGCGATTCCCTGATGCGGCAAGGTGGTCATGACGCAGCGTTCGCAGAGCTCGCTGACACGGAGCCGCAGACTCTCGCCGATCGCAAGCTCGCGGCCGTTCCACTCGTTTTCGACGAAGCCCCGCTCCTCGTTGGTCTTGATGACCACGTTCGGCCGAAAGCGAGCAATCTCGAAGCCGCCCTCGGGATGGCGATGGCGCATTTCGGCGAGGCTCGCGGTGGTGATGGCATGCACGGCACCGAACGCGTAGGGCTGGCGCAGGCCGGTTTCGGGCGCCAGGGCAGCCTTCTCCAGGGCGGCTCCGCGCGAACTCGGATCGATGACCACCAGCCCAGCCGGCCGGCCGGCGTGGGCGCTCAAGCACTCGTCGAGCTCGGCATCCTTGCTCTCGAGCACGCGGCCGTCGGGAAAGCGGATGCGCACCGGCGGCGGCGCCTTGCCCGCCCGGGGCGCCTCCGCATAGGTCGCGGCCAGCGCCACCAGCGGCGCCCAGCGCTTGGCCGAGGCCGGGACGCCGACCAACTCGTTCGCGGACCGATCGAGGATGGAGTAACCGCGATCGCCGACTAAGCCTCGCTCGGTCACATCGGCTGCGGCGATCTCCTCGCCGCCCAGCGAGCGGACGGGATAACGCCAGATCGAGTCGACGGTGCCTATCTCCACGCCGGACTTCCAACGGTTGTCAGTGCACGTTAACGGTGTTTTTAGCATAGTTGGCGCGGGGCTTCGTTCGGCGCTCGTCACCGGTGCGCTCCCTGCTCCCCTTGCACCGCCCCATATTCCATATGGTCTTCCAATAATTTACAAATCTGCCCGGATTTGCCAGATTGCCGGGGGCGCCTCCCGAGCACCCCGGGAGGCGAGAAAGCGGTTCGAACCCCAAGACCCACCCCGGGCCAAGAGAGCCGAGCGGCGAGCACAGCGGCGATGACGACGGGCACCGTAGAGCTGCGCAAATTCAAGCATCCCGGCACCAGCCGGCGCGCCGGGCTGCCTCAGCTCAAAGGCCGCCAGGTGGAGCCCGAGGCGCTGGCGCAAGTGCAGGCGCTGCTGGGCGCGGCCCCGCGCCGCCGCGATCTTTTGATCGAGCACCTGCACCTGATCCAGGACACCTACCACTGCCTCTCGGCCGTCCATCTGGCGGCGCTCGCGCACGAGATGAAGTTGTCGCTCGCCGAGACCTATGAGGTCGCGACGTTCTACGCGCATTTCGACGTGGTGCGCGAAGGCGAGACGCCTCCGCCGGCCTTGACCATTCGTGTGTGCGACAGCCTGACCTGCGAGATGATGGGCGCCACTGAGCTGCTCGAGGCGCTGGGTAAGGGCGCGGATCCGCGCCGCGTCCGCGTGCTGCGGGCACCCTGCATGGGCCGCTGCGAGCGTGCGCCGGTGGCCGAGGTCGGCCATTTCCACGTCGAGAACGCGACCGCCGAGCGGGTCTTCTCGGCGTTGAGCGAGGGCCGCCACGAGCCGGCTCTTCCGGACCACATTCCTTTCGAGACATACCTGGCCGACGGCGGCTATCGGCTGCTGAAGAGCTGCCTCAGCGGACAGCGCAAGGCGGAGGATCTGATCAAAGAGATGGAGTCCTCAGGCCTGCGTGGCCTCGGCGGCGCGGGTTTCCCGGCCGGGCGCAAGTGGCGTTTCGTGCGCCAGGAGCCCAAGCCTCGGCTCATGGCCGTCAACGCCGACGAGGGCGAGCCCGGCACCTTCAAGGACCGGTTCTACTTGGAACGCGACCCACACCGCTTCCTCGAAGGCACGCTGGTCGCGGCCTGGGCGGTCGAGGCGGCAGAGGTCTACATCTACCTGCGCGACGAATACCCGCATCTGCGCGCGCTGCTGCTCGAGGAGATCGAGCAGATCGAGCGCGCCGGGCTGTGCAGCGCCACCGCGATCCACCTGCGGCGCGGCGCCGGCGCCTATATCTGCGGCGAGGAGTCGGCGATGCTGGAAAGCATCGAGGGCAAACGCGGGCTGCCGCGTCACCGCCCGCCCTTTGCCGCCCAAGTCGGCCTGTTCGGCCGGCCGACCCTCATCAACAATGTCGAGACGCTGTGGTGGGTGCGGGACATCGTCGAGAAGAGCCCCGACTGGTTCGCCAGCCAGGGCCGCAACGGCCGCAAGGGACTGCGCAGCTTCTCCGTCTCGGGGCGCGTGAAGACTCCCGGCATGAAGCTGGCGCCCGCCGGCATCACCGCGCGCGAGCTGATCGAGGAATATTGCGGCGGCATGGCCGAGGGGCATGAGTTCAAGGGCTATCTGCCGGGCGGCGCGTCCGGCGGCATCCTGCCCGCCTCGATGGCCGACATCCCGCTCGATTTCGGCACGCTCGAGCAATATGGCTGCTTTATCGGCTCGGCGGCGGTGGTGGTGCTGTCCGACAAGGACAATATCAAGGACGTGGTCCTGAACCTGCTGCGCTTCTTCGAGGATGAGTCCTGCGGGCAATGCACGCCCTGCCGGGTGGGCACCGAGAAGGCGGTCAAGCTGATGCAGCAACCGCGCTGGGACGAGCCGCTGCTGGATGAGCTGGCGCGCGCGATGACCGATGCTTCGATCTGCGGCCTCGGCCAAGCGGCGATGAATCCGCTGAAAAGCGCCTACAAGTACTTTCGCGAGGATCTGACATGAGCGACACCATCCGATTCACGCTCGATGGGCGGGAGGTCGAGGCCGCCCCCGACGAGACCATCTGGACGGTGGCGAACCGACTGGGCATCGAGATCCCGCATCTTTGCCACCGGCCGGCACCGGGCTATCGCCCGGACGGTAACTGCCGCGCCTGCATGATCGAGGTGGAGGGGGAGCGGGTGCTCGCCGCCTCCTGCATCCGTAAGCCGACCAGCGGCATGAAGGTGAAAACCGCGAGCGAGCGCGCCAAGGCCTCGCGCAAAATGGTGTTCGAGCTGCTGGTCACCGACCAGCCGGAGCTGGAGGTCGCCCACGACCCGAATTCCCGCTTCTGGCGCTGGGCCGAGCGGATCGGGGTGACCGAGAGCCGCTTTCCCCAGCGTTCGCGCCCGGCGCCCGACCGCAGCCATCCGGCGATGACGGTCCAACTCGACGCCTGCATCCACTGCAATCTCTGCGTCCGCGCCTGCCGAGAGGTGCAGGTGAACGACGGCATCGGCATGGCCGGGCGCGGCCACACCGAGAAGATCGTCTTCGACATGGACGACCCGATGGGCAATTCGACCTGCGTTGCCTGCGGGGAATGCGTGCAGGCCTGTCCAACCGGCGCGCTTATGCCGGCGACGCTGGTCGATTCCGCCACTGGTGTCTTCGCCGACGGCCATGACCGCGAGGTCGAGAGCGTCTGCCCCTATTGCGGCGTCGGCTGCCTGCTCACGTACAAGATCAAGGACGACAAGATCCTCTATGTCGATGGTCGCGACGGGCCGGCCAATCGCAGCCGGCTCTGCGTCAAGGGCCGTTTCGGCTTCGACTACGTGCACCACCGGCACCGATTGACCGAGCCCTTGATCCGCCGCGCGGATGCGCCGAAGGCCGCCGAGATCATCAGCTACCAGATCCCGACGTACAAATACCAC
>CAZVZP010000002.1:0-13711 GCA_964631625.1 uncultured Hyphomicrobiales bacterium
TAGTGGTCCGGGCTGACAGACCGGGTACGGTCTGTCAGCCCGGACCACTAGCGGGCGCGACCGACAACCCGGAGCCGTTTCCGCATCGACTTCCCGAGCGGCTCGCTCGCCGACTACCGCTACGACGCCCCGGGCCGAGCGGCGTCGGGCTCGCCCCGCCCGGCATACCTCCCTGCCGGCTGGGCGAGATACCGTCTACCGCACCGGCCGATCCCCGCTAGACTGGGGCGCTGAAAGGCTCGATTGCCTCGATGGCGGGACGGTCCTCCTCCAAGAAGGTCATCTTCGCGGCGCTCGCGGTCAACCTCTCGATCGCGGTGGCCAAGTTCGCCGCCGCGGCGGTTACCGGAAGCTCCGCCATGCTGAGCGAGGGCATCCACTCGGTGGTCGATTCCGGCAACCAGTGGCTCATGCTCTACGGGCTCAAGCGCTCGCGCCAGCCGGCGGATGCGGCGCATCCCTTCGGCTATGGCAAGGAGATCTACTTCTGGACCTTCGTCGTCGCCATCCTGATCTTCGCGGGCGGCGCAGGCGTCTCGATCTACGAGGGCATCCAGAAGATCAGCGACCCGCATCCGCTCGAGAAGGCCTACGTCAACTACGCGGTGCTCGGCACGGCCATGCTGCTCGAAGCGTTCGCCTGGTCGGTCGCCTTCCGCGAGTTCCGCAAGACCCAAGGGCGGCGCGGCTTCGTCGCGGCCATCCGGTTCAGCAAGGACCCGGCCGTCTTCACCGTGCTGTTCGAGGACACTGCGGCCATGCTGGGCTTGATCGCGGCGTTCCTCGGCATCGGGCTCGGGGAGGCGTTCGATCTGCCGGTGCTCGACGGCGTCGCCTCGGTGGCGATCGGTGCGATCCTCGCCACCACGGCGGCGGTGCTCGCCTTCGAGACCAAGGGCCTCTTGATCGGCGAGAGCGCGGATCCCGCGGTCATCACCGGCATCCGGCAGCTGCTTCAGGCCGAGCCCGGAATCGCGCAGATCAACGAGATCCTGACCATGCACTTGGGCCCCGAGGACGTGCTTCTGAACATCAGCGTCGATTTCCGCGACGGCCTGAGTTCGCAAGAGGTCCAGCGGGCGATCTCGGCGGCCGAGCAGCGCATCAAGGACGCGTTTCCCGAGGTCAAGCGCCTGTTCATCGAGGTGCAGAGCTGGCGCGCACACCTCCTGAGCGTCGAACGCCAGCGCGCGGCCGAGACGGAGAAGGAGCTCGAGGCCTATCGGGAAGGCGAGGAGCAGCCGGCCTCCGAGCGGCCGTAACCGCATGGCACTCAAGATTCGCGACCCAACACCTCCAGGAGCTCGCGCCACTCGCGTTTGGTGAGCCCGCTCGACTCCTGGGTCACCGCCTCGCCCGCGAGCAGGCGCTTCACGACCGTGAGCCCCTTGGCGGAGAGGTGGACGCCGCCGAGCCCGTGTTCCGCGAAGGCCTCGTAGGCGATCGGCACCCAGCGCTTGACCGTATCCGCGATCACGTCCGCGTAAGCGCGGATCTCGTATTGGGCGTGGGGATCGGCGCGCAGCGCGATGAAATGGAAAAGATTGTGCAGGTCGATCTTCCAATACCACTGGGTGTAAATGTTGGCGGGCAAGACCATGCGCGCCAGTTCGCGGGCGATGCCTTGGCGGTTCGGATCGACGACGGTGCCGTCCGGGTTCTCGTTCAGCAGTTTCGTATAGATCGTGTACTCTCGCGCGCTTTCCTCCTTGATCCATTCGAGCACGTCGCTGGCCTCTTCGAGAGACAGGACTCCTTCTCGCCCTTGTCGATTGGTTTGAGATTGGGCCGCGAGATGCCGAGGTTGAGGCAGCTCCGGCTTGCCGAACAAATCCGGTTGACCGTACGCCAAGTCATGCTCGATCTGCCGTTCGAGGCGCCGGCTCATCAGGTAGTCCCGGTCCGGGATATAGAACTCATTGTCGAGAATCGAGTAGCGCGCGGAATACTCGTTGACGTTCGCCGTGCGGTGGCGGATCCACTGGCGCGCGACGAAGATGGGCAGCTTCACGTGGTACTTGATCTCGCACATCTCGAAGGGCGTGGTGTGCTTATGGCGCATCAGGTAGTGGATGAGGCCTTTGTCCTCGGACACGCGCTTGGTGCCCTGGCCGTAGGAAACGCGCGCCGCCTGCACGATCGCCGCGTCATCGCCCATGTAGTCGACGACCCGGACGAAGCCGTGATCGAGCACGGGGATCGCCTCGTAGAGGATGGCCTCGAGCCCGGGCGCGACCGCGCGGCGCGTGGGCTCTTGCACCGCCCGCTCCGCGGCGATCTCGGCCTTCTCCTCTTCCTTGGGCGGCACCTGAGCCTCCTCGGGGCGCACTCTAGCGGCTCGCCCGAAGCTTCGCCAATTGCTTAGAAATCCTTAAGAATCAAGGCGAAAAAGGACTCCGAACGGCCTTTTCAGAGAGCCCTTCGATGCCTATATTAGCGGGGCCACCCGCAAGGGCGGCTATGGCGATAAACGCGGCGTGGAATAAGCGTCACGGACCCGGGGGCAGTACCCGGCGCCTCCACCAACACCGGTTTCGCCGCCCGATCGGGCGGCTCCGCCTTGGGGGCGAACCAGGCTCGACGTGCGCGGTAAAGGCGCGGCTTTCGCTCGGCATGGTTCCGCCGTTATCGGGCCATACCCAAAGTGCCAACGATAACGAGGCACTCGCTGTCGCTGCATAAGCGATAAGCGCGGTTCGGGGGGCACCGGGCAACAGAAGCCCCCCACTCGTTCGAGCGCCCGCCGAGGGACGGGCGAGGGGAATGGCGGGCACCGACTTCGTCGCGTACGAGAAGCTGATCGACGGCGCGCTGCGCGCGGTCGTGCGCGAGACCTTAAGCCACGTCGTAGCCCACGGGCTGCCCGGCTCGCACCACCTCTACTTGACCTTCAAGACCGGCTTTGCCGGCGTCGAAATCCCGGAGCTCCTGCGCGCCCAGCACCCGGAGGAGATGACCATCGTGCTCCAGCACCAGTACTGGGGCCTCGAGGTCGCCGAGGAGAGCTTCGCCGTCTCCTTGAGCTTCAACCGGGCGCCCCAGCGGCTCGTGATCCCCTTCGCCGCGCTCACCCGCTTCGCCGACCCGGGGGTCAATTTCGGACTGCAGTTCCAGGGCACGGCCGAAGCCTCGACGGAGGCGGCGCAACCGGCCGGACCCAGCGCCGAGACGCCCAAGGCGTCGGAACCGCCCGAGCCCGAGCCCGCCGAAGGCAAGGTCATCACCCTCGACAGCTTCCGCAAGAAGTAATCCCGGCGCTTTGGCCGCGACAGACCGTCGCGCAGCAGTCACCCAAATTTGAAAGCCAAAGGGCCGGTAGTGCATTACACTTCGGCACACGAAATCCTGCGGAGCGCTTCATGCACCGACCGATTGTACTTCTTGTACTACTCTTCGCTCTATTCGCAACGCTTGACCCGGCGGCCGCGCAAGAGCGCACCGCGGCGACGCTCTACAAAGACCCCCAGTGCTCCTGCTGCAGCACCTACGTGGATTATTTGCGCATCCACGGCTTTGAGGTGACCGTCGTCGAGACGTCCGATCTTTGGTCGGTCAAGCAAGAATACGGCGTGCCCGACGATCTTAGCTCGTGCCACACGATGACTGTCGGCGGCTACGTGGTCGAAGGGCATGTGCCGATCTCGGCCATCGAGCGGCTGCTCGCTGAGAAGCCCGAGATCAAGGGCATCGCGCTGCCGGGCATGCCGCAGGGCTCGCCCGGCATGAGCGGAGAGAAGAGCGCGCCCTTCGAGATCTTCATCATCAAGGAGGGCGCGCCGGAAATCTATGAGGTCAAGTAACCCGGGGACCTTTCGCCGCTGGCCGGGGCCCATCCCTGGCTTGAACGAGATATTCGTCGTCCCGTTCGCGCGTTGGCGACCTGCCCTGCCGGTGCTCGCGATCGGCCTCGCGCTGGCACTTCCCGCTTTCGCTCACGGCCTCGGGCATCTCGAAAAGGTCTTGCTGCAGCGCGAACCCTACGTCGAATTCGTGCGCCAAGAAGCCCCTCGGTTCGACCTGCTCGACGCCGAGGGGCGGAGCATCGGGCTCACCGGCTTCCGGGACAAGGTCGTCGCACTCAACTTCATCTACGCGAGCTGCCCGGACCTCTGTCCAATCCAATCGGACAAGATTGCCGAGATTCAGCGGCTCGTGAACGAGACGCCCACGCGCGAGCTCGTGCAGTTCATCTCCGTCACGACCGACCCCGTGCGCGATACGCCCGACGTGCTCGGGTCTTACGCGCCCGCCCACGGTCTCGATCCCGCGAACTGGATGTTCCTGACGAGCGGCGCGGACGATCCCGAGGCGACGCGGGCGCTCGCCGCCGACTACGGCCTCAAGTTCACGCCGGGCGAGGCGGGCTATATCATGCATGGCGCCGTGCTGTTCATGATCGATCGGACGGGCACGATCCGTGCCCGCTTCCACGGCCTCAAGTTCAATTCGATGAACGCGGTGCTCTACATCAACGCGCTTGCCAACGAAGGTCACTGAAGGCCGGACGGCACGCGGCTACCGCGGGGGCCGACCCGTGCTATAATTCATGTTGTTTCCCCTTGCGCAGTGCGGTTTTTAAGCGCGATGGCGAGCTTCCACTACCACAAGATGTTCCCGCTCGGGCCCGACGAGACGCCCTACCGGCGGCTTAAGGCGGGCGGCGTGGTGGCCCCGCATCGCCTCGACGGGCGGACGCTGCTCACCATCGAACCCGCGGCGCTCACGAGCCTCGCGCGCGAGGCGTTCCGCGACACCGCCCACCTGTTGCGCCCCTCGCACCTTCAGCAGCTGCGCACCATCCTCGATGATCCCGAGGCCTCGGCGAACGACAAGTTCGTGGCCCTCGAGTTCCTGAAGAACGCAAACATCGCCGCGGCCGGCGTGCTGCCCATGTGCCAGGACACCGGCACCGCCATCGTGATGGGGTGGAAGGGCGAGAACGTCTTCACCGGCACGGACGACGCCGCCGCGCTCTCGGAGGGCATCTACCGCACCTACACCGAGACCCACTTGCGCTACTCGCAGATGGCCCCGCTTACCATGTACGAGGAGGCCAACACCGGCTCGAACCTGCCCGCGCAGATCGACCTCTACGCCGCGCCGGGCGACGAATACCGCTTCCTGTTCATCGCCAAGGGCGGCGGCTCGGCGAACAAGACTTTCCTCTATCAGGAAACCAAGGCGCTGCTCAATCCCAAGCGGCTCATCGCGTTCCTCGACGAGAAGCTCGCGAGCCTCGGCACTGCGGCCTGCCCGCCCTATCACCTGGCCATCGCCATCGGCGGTACCTCCGCCGAGATGACGCTCAAGACCGTCAAGCTCGCCTCCTGCCGCTATCTCGATTCGCTGCCCACCAAGGGTAGCGAGGCCGCCCATGCCTTCCGCGACCTCGACCTCGAAGCCGAGGTCTTGGAGCTCACGCGGCGCTGTGGCATCGGCGCGCAGTTCGGCGGCAAGTATTTCTGCCACGACGTGCGCGTCGTTCGCTTGCCGCGCCACGGCGCCTCCTGTCCCGTGGGCATCGGCGTCTCTTGCTCCGCCGACCGCCAGGCGCTGGGCAAGATCACGCGCGACGGCGTGTTCCTCGAAGCGCTCGAGACCAACCCCGCGCGCTTCATGCCCGAGGTCAAGGCCCAGGCGCTCTCGGGCGAGGTGGTGGCCATCGACTTGAACCGGCCCATGGCCGAGATTCGCAAGACCTTGAGCCGCTTTCCGGTGAAGACCCGGCTCTCGCTTTCGGGGCCCATGGTGGTCGCCCGCGACATCGCGCACGCCAAGATCAAGGAGCGGCTCGATCAAGGCGAGCCCATGCCCGAGGCGTTCCGCGAGCGGGTGGTCTATTACGCCGGCCCGGCCAAGCGGCCGGAAGGCTATGCGTCCGGCTCGTTCGGGCCCACGACCGCAGGACGCATGGACTCCTACATCGAGGAGTTCCAGTCCAAGGGCGGCAGCCTCATTACGCTCGCCAAGGGCAACCGCTCGCGCGCGGTCGCGCAAGCCTGCAAGCAGTACGGCGGCTTCTACCTGGGCTCGATCGGGGGCGAGGGCGCGCGGATGGGCCGGGACTACATCACCAAGGTCGAGGTCCTGGCCTACCCCGAGCTCGGCATGGAGGCGATCTTTAGGATCGAGGTCAAGGACTTCCCCGCCTTCATCGTGATCGACGACAAGGGCAACGACTTCTTCGCGCCGTCCGCGCGCGACATCTGAGGCCGGCCGTGCCCGCCTCGGCGGAGTTCTGCGACCATCTGCTCGATCTCTTGGGTCCGCTTGGACCCGTCAAGGCCAAGCGCATGTTCGGGGGCTTCGGGCTCTACTACGGCGAGGCGGCGTTCGCCATCGTCTTCGACGACGCGCTCTATCTCAAGGCGGATGACAAGAACCGTGCGGATTTCGACGCCGAAGGCTGCGCGCCCTTCACCTACACAGCCAAGAGCCGCGAGATCGCGCTCAACTACTTCGCGCCGCCCGAGCACGCGCTCGACGATGGGGAGGAGCTGTGCCGCTGGGCGCGCGGCGCCATCGACGCGGCGCTCAGGCAGAACGCCAAGGAGCGGGCCAAGAAGCGTGCCCGGCCGATGCCGGCCAAGCTCGCGCGCGGTAAAGTAAAGCGCAGGGCTCGTTCGCCGACGCCGTCGAGAAAAAGCGGCCGGTAGGACGCTCAACGCAGCGGACGACACCGGGCGGCGTTTTCCGGACCGTCTCTTGCTCCCTATATCCCTTCGAAATGCGACCTCAGGATGGAGGGCCGAGATGAATGACCTCGTGACGATTCTGGGCATCGCCGGGAGCCTGCGCAAAGCCTCGTTCAACCGCGCGGCGGTGCGCGCGGCGCCTCCGGCCGTCGGGCGAGGTGGCGCTCGGGCTCGCGCCAGCGGCCCGTTGATCCCGGTCAATGACCGGCGGAGCGTGACGGGGATTTGATAATTCTTTAGGGCGCTTGAGGCGCCGCCGGCACCGGCATGACGAGACCCTCGCATGACGACACTCTCGGCCCCGACGCGGGCGCGGCTCACGGATAGGTTCGAGCCCGGCTATCTCGCGCTTCACCGCTCGGGCGAGCTTGAGACGCGCGCGCGCGAAGCCGATCGCCATCTCGAGGCTTGCGATCTCTGCGCACGCTACTGCCGGGTCAACCGCAAAACCGGCGTGCGCGGCGCCGTGTGCCGCACGGGCGAGAAGGCCGTGGTCCATTCCTACGGACCTCACCACGGCGAAGAGGATTGCCTCAGAGGCACGCGCGGCTCGGGCACGATCTTCTTCTCCTGGTGCAACCTGCGCTGCATCTACTGCCAGAACTGGGAGATCAGCTGGAAAGGCAAGGGGCGCGGGGTCAACGCCGAGGAATTCGCCCAGATGATGCTCAAGCTTCAGGCGCAAGGCTGCCACAACCTCAATTTCGTAACCCCGAGCCACGTCGTGGCGCAAATCCTTGCGGCGCTCGCACTCGCGGCCGGGGAGGGCCTGCGCCTCCCGCTCGTCTACAACACCAGCGGCTACGACAGCCCCGAGGCGCTCGCGCTCCTCGACGGCGTCATCGACATCTACATGCCGGACATGAAGTACGGCGATTCGGAGCTGGCCAAGCGCTACTCCCACGTGCCCGACTATGTGCGCGTGAACCAGGCGGCGGTGCGCGAGATGCACCGGCAGGTGGGCGATCTCACGCTCGATGAAGACGGGCTCGCGCGCCGCGGGCTCCTCGTGCGCCATCTCGTGCTCCCCAACGACATCGCGGGGACCGGGGCCGTCGTGCGCTTCCTCGCCGAGGAGATCTCGCGCGACACTTACCTCAACCTCATGGATCAGTACCGGCCGTGCTACCGGGCGGGCGAGCATATGGAGCTCGCGCGTGGCCTCACGACCTCGGAGTTCCGCGACGCGCTTGCGCTCGCGCGCAAATGCGGGCTTTACCGCTTGGACCGCTCTGCAGGCGGCGTGCTCGAGCGCGGAGCCTGAAGCCTGCGGCCCCGCGCGTGGTAAAACAGCGCACGACGAAGACGTGGAGAGCATGCCGCGCAAGCACGAGTCCTCGAGGACGGGAACGCGCATCGCGCTGCCCAAGCCCACGGCGGACGGACCCGTCTCGGTCGAACGGGCCTTGCTCGTCCGGCGCACCGTCCGCGCCTTCGACCCCGCCCCTCTCACGCTGGGCGAGCTCGGCCAGCTCCTGTTCGCCGCGCAAGGCGAAACGGGCGACGATCTTCGCGCGGCGCCCTCCGCGGGCGCGCTCTATCCGCTCGAAATCCTGGCGCTCGTCGGCACCGTCCAAGGGCTCGCGCCCGGGCTCTACCGCTACGAGCCGGACAGCCACGCCCTCACCCGCCTCGAGGTGCGCGATTCCCGCGCACCGCTCGCGCGGGCCGCGCTCGATCAGGAGTGGCTCGCCGAGGCCCCGGCCGTGCTCATCATCTCGGCGCACTTTCAGCGCACGACCGCGCGCTACGGCGAGCGCGGCGTCCGTTATGTCTATATGGAAGCCGGGCACGCGGCCGAGAACGTGTGTCTCGAGGCGGCGGCGCTGGGCTTGGGCGCGGGGCTTATCGGCGCCTTCGAGGATGCGGCCGTGCGAGCCGTGCTTAAGGCCGCGGGGAAAGCCGCTCCACTCTACCTCCTGCCCGTCGGCAGGCCGCGCAGCGCGCCGCACGGGCGCCCGTCGCCCATTCGCGACGCCGCGTGCTAGAAAGGGCGGGGATCGCACGAGCTGGATCATGGCCGAAAAAACGCCGACCCGCACCGAGCGCGATTCGCTGGGCCCCGTCGAGGTGCCGGCGGCGCGTTACTGGGGCGCCCAGACCGAGCGGGCACGGGCCAACTTCCGCATCGGCGAGGAGCGCATGCCCCAGGCGCTCATCCGGGCGCTGGCCCTGGTCAAGAAGGCGGGGGCGATGGTCAATGCCGAACTGGGCGAGCTCGAGCCCAGGCTTTCGCAGGCCATCGTGCGCGCGGCCGACGAGGTCTTGGCCGGGCGGCACGACGAGGAGTTCCCGCTCTCCGTCTGGCAGTCGGGCTCCGGCACCCAAACCAACATGAACATGAACGAGGTCTTGGCGAGCCGCGCCAACGAAATCCTGGGCGGGGCGCGGGGCGGCAACGCGCCGGTGCATCCCAACGATCACGTCAATCGCGGCCAGTCGTCGAACGACAGCATTCCGACCGCGATCCATATCGCCGCGGCGCAAGACGTCCACCAGACCCTGCTCCCGGGCTTAAGAGCGCTCCGCGGCGCGCTCGAGGACAAGGCCGAGGCGTATGCCGATCTCGTCAAGATCGGCCGCACGCACTTGCAGGACGCGGTGCCGATGACGCTCGGCCAGGAGCTCTCGGGCTATGCGGCGCAGGTTCAGAACGGCATTGCGCGCATCGAGTCGGCGCTCCCCCGCCTCTACGCGCTGGCCCAAGGCGGCACCGCCATCGGCACCGGGCTCAACGCTCACCCCGAGTTCGCCGAGCGCTTCGCCGCCCAAGTGGCACGCCTGACGGGGCGGCCCTTCACGAGCGCGTCCAACAAGTTCGAGGCGATCGCCGCGCACGATGCGCTCATCGAGCTTTCGGGCGCGCTCAACGTCGTGGCCGCAAGCCTGATGAAGATCGCCAACGACATCCGGCTGCTCGCCTCGGGCCCCCGCGCGGGCTTGGGCGAGGTTAAGTTGCCGGCGCGCGAACCGGGCTCCTCGATCATGCCGGGCAAGGTCAATCCCACTCAGGCCGAGGCGCTGGCCATGGTGGCAGCGCAAGTCATGGGCAATCACGTCACGATCACGATTGGAGGGGCCAGCGGGCAGCTCGAGCTCAATCTGTTCAAGCCGGTGATCGCCTACAACCTGTTGCAGTCGATCCGGCTCCTGGGCGAGGCGGCTTCGAGCTTCGCCGAGCATGCGGTCGCTGGGCTCGAGGCCGACCGTGCGCGCATCGCGGCGTTCGTCGAGCGCTCGCTGATGCTGGTCACCGCCCTCGCGCCTCATATCGGCTACGACGCGGCGGCGCGCATCGCCAAGACCGCGTACGAGAAGGACCTGAGCCTGCGCGAGGCGGCGCTCGCGCTCAACCTCGTGAGCGCAGACGAGTTCGACCGGTGGGTCAAGCCCGAGGCGATGGCAAGGCCCGCTCGCTAGAGCACGCGGTGCGCAAGCGCTCGGTCGCCATCGCCGGGCACCGCACGAGCGTCTCGCTCGAAGAGCCGTTCTGGGCCGCCTTGCGCGAGATCGCGGCCGAGAGGGGCGTCTCGCTCGCGGCGCTCCTGACCGAGATCGACCGCAGCCGGCGCGGCACCCTCTCGAGCGCCGCGCGGATTTACGTGCTGGAACGTCTCAAGGAGCGTCTCAGCGCTGCGAGGCCAGTGGTGCGCGGTCGCTAGAGCAATATCCACTCAGATTGAACCGTCCGGTTCAATCCGAGTGGATGAAATTGCTCTAGATTTAAAGACGATAGAGCAGCTTTATCCGGTCGTTGGATCGCTGAAAGCGATTCCAACTGACCGGATGCTGCTCTAGCGCACGTCCTCGGCCCACAGCTTGCCGTTCACGATGCGGGCGCGAAGGTCGAGGCCGCGCAGGCTCTTGCCGCCGCGCACGAGGGTGGTGATGCGGCCCAGGCCGTCGAGCTCGAGGCCCTCGAATCCGGGTACGGGCCGGGCGATCACCGGCACGAATTCCGATGGGGGCTCGGCCCCGCGCGCGGGCGGGAAATAGGCGTCCGCGTTCAGCCGATCGATCGCCAGCTCGGCCTTAAGCTGGAGCGGCGAGCCGAACGAAAGGCGCGCATCGCCCCGGCCCTCGCTGGCATCGAGGAGAGCGCGCAGGTCCGTGAGCGCGATGGCCTCGCGCGAGGCCGTAAGCTGGGCCGACAGATTGAGCTGCTGCAAGCGATCGCCGGGCACGTCCTTGAGCTTGACCCCGAGCCATTCGAGCATGGTGCGCAGGCTGTCGGCGACGACCTCGATGTTGCCCTCAAAAGCCATGGCCTTGCCATCCGCACGCAGCTCACCAAACAGCGCGATGTCGGTGCCTCCGGGGAAGAGCGCCCGTGCCTCCTTAAGCGTCAGGACGCCGTTCTCGAGCGACGCCTCGATGTGCGGCTGGCGCACGATGCCGTGGCGCCACTCGAGGAGACCGACGCCGAGAGCGAGCCGGCCCGATAGCTCTTCGAGGAGGCCGGGCCAGGATAAAGCCTCCCTATGCTCAGCCACGCCGGGCGGCAGCTCGATCTCGACGGAGGTGCCGTTGCCCGCGCCCTGGCGCTCGACCGTGGACGTCTCTGCCTCCGGCGCCGCCTCGGCCAACTCTGCGCCCAACTCCTCGCCGGCACCGCGCACGGCCTCGATTAATTCGTCGACATCGATCTGACCCACCTCGAGGGCCACGTCGAGGCGCGGCACCGGCACCCCCGCCGCGAGCTTGACGTCCCCGCGCGCGCTCATGGCACCGATGCGCAATTGCATATCGCCGAAGGCGAACTCGCGCCCCGTCGCCTCGAGGCGCGCGGTCGCGCGAAGGGGCGCGCTCAAGACGCGATCGAGCCCGGGGAGCCCGCTCCTCATCCCGAGCGCCGCCAGGAACTCCCGCGCGTCCTCGTCCTCGACCTCAAGCGCGCCCGACAGCCGCGGGGTTGCCCCGGGCGGCGCGAGCACGCCCTCGAACGCGAAGCCCCCTCGCCCGTCCAAGAGATCGACGCCCACCGATACGTCGGCGTAGCCCTTCGCATCGACCGCGGCGCGGGTGAAGCGCAGGCTTACCGGCCTGCCGAACACCCGGGCCTCGCTTTTGACCTGAATCTTGTCGCGCGCGCGATCGAAGGCGACCTCGCCCTCCAAACGATCAAAGACGAGCATTTGATGGAATACCGGCTCCTCCAGCTCGAGCATCCCTTCGCGGACCACGACTGCGTCGGCATCGAGGTTAAGCGGAAGGCCGTCCTCGGCGTCGCCGGAGGGAACGAAGGTCCAGTTCCAGCCCGCCGTCTCGACGCTCTGGAGGAACAATCGAGGCCGCTCGAGCTCGAGGCGCCGCACCTCGAAGGCGCCACCCAAGAGCGCGCCCCACGAGAGATCGGCGATGAGTCGGGGCGCCACGAGAAACGGCCGCTCGGTGCCGCCCGACAGATTGGCCACGACCAGGCCCTCGAGGGTCACACGCGGAGCGGGCAACAGGCGCACCCCGAGGGGTCCTTCGATCTCGACCTGCCGTCCGCTCGCCGCCTCGATCGCCGCGACCGCTCGCGGGCGGTACGAATCCCAGTCGATCGCAAGGGGGGCCAGGATCAGAGCGAGTACGATCCCGGCCCCAAGCAGGCCCAGGAGGGCGAGGCCCCGGCGCCAGCGGCGGGAGGGCGCCCGGCGCGAATCGAGGGGAGTTCGGATCATGGGGCGGGGTTAATCCGTTGAGCCCTGTGCACCGTTCCGGCGCGGCCGTCGACGCATTCTAGCGCCTTGACCTCGTTCGACGAGAGATGTCACAGTTTCGTGGCAGGGCTTTGCGTGACCGGAACCTGCGACCAAGGACCCGTCATGGGAGACGTCGTCAGCCTCAATCAATACCGCAAGCAGCGGGAAAAATCGCGCAAGGCTCGCGAGAGCGCGCAGAACCGCGCACTCTTTGGCTTGAGCAAGGACGAGCGGACGGTCCTGCATGACGAACTCGAGCGCGGCACGAATGCGCTCGACGGCAAGAAGCTCGACTCCTCGGGATCCGAGGACCCGCCTCGGGCGGGCTAGCCTCCGCCTCGCGCGGACGCCAAACCCCGGCGCCGCGCCAGCGCCTTGTAAGCTTCCATGACGATCACGATCGAGGCCGCGAGAGCCGCGATGATCGCCCATTGCCGGGCATCGACCGGCGCCACGCCGAGTGCATCGCTTAAGCCCGGCACGTACATCGCCCCGATGTGGACGCCCTGCGCGCCCAGGACCGCGAGAATGAGCATCGGATTGTTGCGAATCGGCACGCGGCCGATGGAACGCCTCTCCGAGCGGCAGTTGAGCACGTGGAAATTTTCGAACAGGACGAGCAGGAGCAGAAGCAGGTTCCGCGCCTCGAACTCCGACATGCCGGCGTTCAAGAGGTGGAGGAAGAAGAGCGCGGCAAGCGTACCGATCGCGCTGCCCGAGACCGCCACTTGCGCGATCATCGGCGGATCGAAGATGCGCTGACGTGGCGGCCGCGGCGGCCGATCGAGCACGTCGGCCTCCCCCTTCTCGAAGGCGAGTGCCACATCCTGGATGCCGTTCGTGACCAGATTGAGCCAGAGCAACTGGGCCGGAAAAAGCGGGAACGGCAACCCGAAGCCGAGCGCGAACAGGAAGAGCACGATCTCGGCGGCGCCTGTGCTTACGAGCAGATAGACGACCTTGCGCACGTTGTCGTAGACGATGCGGCCTTCCTCGACACCGGCCACGATCGAGGCGAAGTTGTCGTCCGCCAGAATGATGCCGGCCGCCTCGCGCGCCACGTCGGTGCCGCCCCGCCCCATTGCCACGCCGAGCTCCGCGGCGCCGAGCGCCGGGGCATCGTTCGCCCCGTCGCCCGTGACCACCACGTAGTGGCCGCTGCGCTGCAAGGCGCGCACGATCGAGAGCTTCTGCACGGGCGCGACGCGTGCGAACACGCGCGCCCTGGCCACGGCCCGGTCGAAGCGGGCGGGCTCCGCTTCGAGCCGTTCGAGCTCAGCCCCCGTCACCACCTCCTCGCGGCGCTCGGCGAGGCCGAGATCACGCGCG
>CAZVZP010000002.1:13721-22660 GCA_964631625.1 uncultured Hyphomicrobiales bacterium
TCCGGATGATCGCCCGTGATCATGCAAACGCGGATGCCGGCGCGCACGCAGCGCCGGACCGCCTCGGGCGCCTCGGGGCGCAGCGGGTCGATCAAGCCGACGAAGCCCAGGAATTCGAGATCGCCGAGGCCCGAGCCGTCGGGCGCCAGCGCGCGCTCCAGACTCGGAACCGCCCCGCGGGCCATAGCGAGCACGCGGAACCCCTCCGCCGCGAGCTCGTCGGCCGAGCGCAGCAGATCCGCCCGGTCGATGGCGCCGCACATGGGCAGCACGGTCTCGGCCGCGCCCTTGACGTGCACCACGATTTGGCCCTGGCGCCGGTGAAAGCTCGCGGCGAAGCGCTGCTGCGGTTCATAGGGAATAGCCCCCATCGGCGGCGCGGCCTCGCGCAACGCGCCCGGCTCGAGCCCGAAACGCTGGCCCAGCCTCAAGAATGCGATGTCCACAGTGTCTCCGGCGTAACGGGGCTCGGGGCTTGCGCCGTCCTCGACGATCGCCTCGTTGCAGAGCATGCCCGTCTCCACGAGCGCCCGGGCTCGGCGCTGCGCCCGCGCAAGCCGCTCCGGGTCCCCTCCCGGAACGGTCGCGGCGGGCAAGAACGCGTCGGAGTCGACGGTCCCCTCCTCCGGGAGATAAAGACGTGTGATGGTCAGTTCGTTGAGGGTGAGGGTGCCGGTCTTGTCGCTCGCGATCACCGTGCAGCTGCCGAGTGTCTCGACCGCAGGCAGCTGCCGGACGATGGCGTTGCGCCGGGCCATGCGCTGGGTCGCGACCGCGAGCGCGACCGTGATGGCGACCGGAAGCCCCTCGGGTATCGCCGAGACCGCGAGCGCCACCGCGAGAAAGAAGATTTCCCGCAGCGGCACGCCTTGGACGAGCTGCGCCGCGGCGAGCGCGGCAATCACGCCGACGGTTACCACGCCGATCGCCGCCGTGAAGCGCTCCATGCGCCGGATCAAGGCCGGCCGAGCGCGCGGACCCGCGGCGAGCATGTGCGCGATCGCACCCACCTCGGTGGCGGAGCCGGTGCCGCACACGGCGCCGCGCGCTCGCCCGCGCAGGACGCTGGTTCCGGCAAACAGCATGTTGCGCCGCTCGGCCAACGGCGTTTCGCGCGGGTATCGCGCCGTTGCGCTCTTCTCGACCGGCGTCGATTCCCCGGTCAGGAGCGATTCGTCGACCTCGACCCCGTGCGCAGCCAACAGCCGGATGTCGGCGGGCACCCGCGAGCCCGACTCGAGAAGCACGACATCGCCGGGCACGAGCTCGACGCTCTCGAGGCGCCGCTGCTGGCCGTCGCGCAACACGGTCGTGAACGTGCGCAGCATGGCCTGGAGCGCTTCGGCGCTGCGTTCGGCCTTCCATTCCTGCGCCGCACCGATCGCCGCGTTCACGACAAGCACGGCGAGGATGAACCCCGCGTCCACGAACTCATCCAAGAAGAGCGAAACGAGGGTGGCGACCAGCAGGAGATAGATCAGCGGATTGCGGAACTGCTTGAGAATGATCTGCCAGAGGGCCGGGCGCGGCGCGGCCGGCAGGCGGTTCGGCCCGAAGCGGACGAGGCGCTGGCGCGCTTCGGCCTCGGCGAGGCCGGCCTCGCCGGTCTTAAGCGCCGCGAGCGCCGCGCCCGGTTCGAGCGTATGCCATGCCGATTGTGGGCCCGGCGACGCCATCGGTCTTTCGAGCATGAGCCGCTTCGTCCGTTGCCGATCTACATATCACGCGCCCGTAATCGCCACCTGTGCAGTCCGCTGCCCGCCGTGCCTTCCGGTGAGCGCGCCGATTCGCTATTCTCGCCGCGATGTCCGATGTCGCGCCCCTACCCCTCCACAGCGAACCCGTCCGCCCGGAGTGGATCGATCTCAACGGCCATATGAACGTGGCCTACTACGGGCTCGTGTTCGAGCACGCCATCGATGCCTTCGCCGAGAGGATCGGCATGGGCGTCGCTTACGTGAAGCGGACCGGGCGCTCGATCTTCGCGCTCGACACGCGCACGATCTACGTGCGCGAAATGCTGCTGAACGACCCGCTCCAGAGCGCCTTTCAACTCATTGATTTCGATGCCAAGCGCATGCACTACCTCCTGCACCTGCAGCACGGGCGCGAGGGCTGGATCTCGGCGATCTTCGAGGCGGTATCGCTCCACGTCGATCTGGCCGAGCGCCGCGCCGCGCCCTTCCCCGAGGCGATCCGCAAGCAACTCGCGCAATTCAAGGAAGCGCACGCGGCGTTGCCGCGCCCGGCGCGACTCGAGCGCCCGATCGGCCTCGCCCGCTTGGCGGGCGCATGAACAGCCGGAAGGGGCGGCGCCCTCTGGCCCGGCTCGAGCTCGAGCTTGCGCGCGAACGCGACCACGTCTAACACATGATGTCAGTGATGGTTCCATTTCGCCTCGCCCGCGCCGCGTTTGCGGCCAGCGTCATGCTCGCGCTCTCGGCGCCGGCCCTGGCGGCCTGCCCCGACAAGCCGGCCCCAGGCGTGGACTGGGAGCGCTGCCTTTTGGATAGGCGCCAGTTCGCCAACGCCCAGCTCATGGATGCGCGCCTCAAGAGCACGAGCTTCGTGGGCGCCAACCTTTCGGGCAGCGATCTCTCGCGCGTGGACGCGAGCAAGGCGACGTTCCTAAGTGCCAATCTCGCGGGCGCGGTGCTCGACGGTGCGAATCTCCTCGGCACCGACTTCACGAAGGCGGACCTCACGGGCGCCTCGTTGCGCAACGCCGACTTGCGCCAAGCCCGGCTCTATCGGGCGGTGCTGCGCGAGGCGGATCTGACGGGCGCGCGGATGAAGGACGCCGATCTCCTGAATGCGGATTTCTCGGGCGCGCTGTGGATCGACGGCGAGACGCGCTGCCAGGAAGGATCGATCGGCCAATGCGAATAGCGCTGCGGACAGTGCGCCTGCCGCGCGCCGGATGGCGATGGTGACGGACCCGTTCGATCTGTCGCGTCTCGCCTCGCCGCCGGCCCCGCGCGAGGCGCCGTACTTGAGCACGCTCAACCCCGAGCAGCGAGCCGCGGTCGAAGCCCTCGAGGGGCCCGTGCTCGTGCTCGCGGGTGCCGGCACCGGCAAGACCCGCGTGCTCACGACGAGGCTCGCCCACATCCTGGCCACGGGGCGCGCTTGGCCCAACCAGGTGCTTGCCGTCACCTTCACGAACAAGGCGGCACGCGAGATGATCGCGCGCATCGAAAGCCTCTTGGGTCGCTCGCTCGAGGGGCTGTGGCTCGGCACCTTCCACGCCATGGCCGCGCGCATCCTGCGCCGCCACGCCGAGCTCATGGGCCTCACGCCCAGTTTCACGATCATCGACGACGACGATCAGATCCGCCTCCTCAAGCAGCTCTTGGAGGCGGCCAATATCGACGACAAGCGCTGGCCCGCGCGGGCTCTTTCGATCGTCGTCCAGCGCTGGAAGGATCGCGGGCTTGGCCCCGACCGGGTAGAAGGTGCCGAGGGCTCCGAGTTCGCCAACGGACGCGCGGTCGACCTCTATCGGGCCTACCAGGAGCGGCTCAAGGTCTTGAACGCCGCCGATTTCGGCGACCTCCTGCTGCACAATCTCGTGCTCCTTAACCGCCATCCCGACGTGCTCGCCCGCTACCAGCAGCAGTTCCGCTTCATCCTGGTCGACGAGTACCAGGACGCGAACGTGGCCCAGTACCTGTGGTTGCGCCTGCTCGCGCAAGGGCGCCGCAACCTGTGCTGCGTCGGCGACGACGATCAGTCGATCTACGGCTGGCGCGGCGCCGAGGTCGCCAACATCCTGCGCTTCGACCAGGATTTCCCCGGCGCGCAAGTGCTCCGGCTCGAGCGCAACTATCGCTCGACGCCGCATATCCTGGGCGCGGCCTCGGGCCTGATCGCCCACAACGCCGGGCGGCTCGGCAAGACGCTGTGGAGCGAGCGCACGGACTCGGGCGAGAAGGTGCGCGTGATCGGGCTGTGGGACGGCGCCGAGGAGGCGCGCACGGTGGCGGATTCGATCGAGAGCCTGCAGCGGCGCGAGCGACACGTCTTGAGCGAGATCGCCGTGCTCGTGCGCGCGGGCTTTCAAACCCGCCTCTTCGAGGAACGGTTCCTCGAGGTCGGCCTGCCCTACCGCGTGATCGGGGGCTTGCGGTTCTACGAGCGCCAGGAAATCCGCGATGCGGTCGCCTACATCCGCATGCTCGCACAGCCCGACGACGGGCTCGCCTTCGAACGCATCCTGAACGTGCCTAAGCGGGGCCTGGGCGATGCGGTGCTGCAGACCCTGCATCGCACGGCGCGCAACGAGGGCGTCTCGCTCCCCGCCGCGGCAGCGCAGCTGATCGCGACCGACGAGATCAGGCCCCGGCAGCGCACGGCATTGCGCGAACTGCTCGCCCAGTTCGCGGTCTGGCGAGCCCAGCTCTCGGAGAAGCCCCATCCCGAGGTGGTGCAGATCGTGTTGGACGAATCGGGTTATACGGAGATGTGGCAGCGCGACCGTTCGCCCACCGCGCCCGGCCGGCTCGAGAACCTCAAGGAGCTCATTCGCGCGCTCGAGGAGTTCGAGACTCTCGACGCCTTCCTGGACCACGTGAGCCTCGTCATGGACCTGACCGAAACGGCCGGCAGCGACCTCGTCAACGTCATGACGCTGCATTCGGCCAAGGGCCTCGAGTTCGACACCGTGTTCCTGCCTGGCTGGGAGGAAGGCCTGTTTCCGCACCAGCTCGCGCTCGACGAGAAGGGCGCCGCCGGGCTCGAGGAGGAGCGCCGCTTGGCCTACGTCGGCCTGACCCGCGCGCGTCGGCGCGCCACCGTGCTGTGGGCCGCGAACCGGCACGTCTACAACCAGTGGGTGAGCAGCATTCCCTCGCGCTTCATCGACGAACTGCCCAAGGAGCATATCGAGATCGAGACGCTCATTGCGGCCGCCGTGCCGCGGAGCCTGCCCTCGGGCGCGGGCTTCAGCGAGGACTCGCCCGTGTTCGGGCCGCCCGGCTTCCACAGCCGGCGCGCGCGGCGCACGCTTAAGGCGAGTTACCGGACGAGCGCCGCGGCGGAGGAGAGCGCCAGCGCCTTTGCCATCGGCCAGCGCATCTTCCACCAGAAGTTCGGCTACGGCCGGGTGCTCGACGTCGAGGGCAACAAGCTCGCCATCGCCTTCGACAAGGCCGGGGAGAAGAAGGTCATCGCGAGCTTTGTCGAGCCCGCCTGAGGCCCCGTCCCTGTGGCGGGTCGCGCTCGCCGTGCCCCGCCCGCTCGCCTCGCTCATCGAAGCGCGCCTTGAGGCGGCGGCGCTTTCCATCGTCATCGAAAGCCCCGAGCGCCGGCGCGTCGAGGCGCTGATCGGCGGGCTGCCCAACGCCCAGGCCATCGCCGGCGCGCTCGAAGAGCTGTGCCGCGAGCACGGCGTGCCCGCCCCCGGCCTCACCCTCGAAGAGGTGCCTGCGCTCGATTGGCTCGCCCGTGTGCGCGAGGACTCGCCGCCGGTCATAGCCGGCCGTTATTTCGTGCGCGGCACGCACCTGCGGCCACGCGCGGGAACCATTGCGCTCGCGATCGACGCCCGGCTCGCCTTCGGCACCGGCCGGCACCCCTCGACCCGCGGCTGCCTGCTTGTGCTCGATCGCCTGGCCAAGCGCATGCGCCCGCGCCGGGTGTTCGACCTGGGTTGCGGCTCGGGCGTGCTTGCCATCGCGGCGGCCAAGACCTGGCACACGCCGGTCATCGCCTGCGACATCGACCCCGTGGCGGTCACGAGCACGCGCGCGAACGCGCGCCTAAACGGCGTGTGCCATCTGGTACGCGCCGTCTTGAGCGAGGGGTTGCGTGCGCCCCGGCTCCTCAAGGCGGCGCCGTTCTCGCTCGTGCTCGCCAACATCTCGGCGCGCCCGCTGGCTGCGCTCGCGCCCGCGCTCGCCCGGAGCCTCGAGCCCGGCGGACACGCGGTGCTCTCGGGGCTTCTCAAGGAGCAGGCGCCCGGGCTCGTGTCGGCCTACCGGCGGCAGGGACTGGCGCTCGAATCCGCGCTCGCGCTCGAGGGCTGGACGACGCTCGTCATGGCGAAACGGCACCGGCTCGACGCGCCCTAATTCGCCCAGATCAACTCGCTCTCGATGCGCCCGTCCGCGTGGAGACGAAGCCAGCGGCAGGCGGGCGGCTCGTCGCTCATCTCGGTGTCCGCGCGCCGGGGACGGAACTGGCGCGAGGTCGCGGGCGCGCCGAGGATGAGGCCACCCTTGCGCACGCTCTCGAACGGCTGGTGAATGTGCCCGAAGATCACCGCGCGCACTTGCGGATGGCGGTCCACGACGGCGAAGAAGGCCTCTGGGTTTGCCAGCCCCAATTCGTCCATCCAGGGGCTGCCGATGGCGACCGGCGGATGATGGAGCGCGATCAGCGCAGGCCTCGCCCGCTGCGCGCCGCGCGCGGCGTCGAGCCGGCGAAGCGATTCGTCCGAGAGGCGCCCGCCGTCCTCGCCCGGCACCGTGGTGTCGAGCAGAACGATGCGCCATGCGCCGGCTTCGATCGCCGCTCTGTGATGGATGTTCGGGCCTTGAAGGGCACGGCGCAGGACTTCGGGGCGATCGTGATTGCCCGGCAGGCAGTGGACCGGCGCGCCGATGCCCGCGAGCACCGGGGCGAGGCGGGCGTAGCTCTCGGCGCTCCCCGTCTCGCTCAAGTCGCCGGTGGCGAGCACCAGATCGGGCGAGCCGAGCGCGCACTTTGCGGCCTTGAGCGTGCGCCCTGAGCGTGGCCAGCGTGTCGCGGCCCATGATCCGCGCCCTGGGGCGATCCAGGATATGGCTGTCGGTCAGCTGCACCAGCGAGAGTGGGGCCATCGCTCTCAATCCCCTCGCATCTGGCCAAGGGCTCGCGCCTCGCCTATCTTCGAAGCCCGAAAGGGCTCCCGCAAGCATGGCCATAGCCGCAACCACCGACGAGGCCCGGCTCAACACGCTGCTCGGGGCCGCCGGCTCGCCCTATGACCCAGCCGCGCTCGAGTCCCTCCTCGCCGGAATCGCCGCCGCCGCGCCCCGCGATGAAGGCTGGATGAGGCTCATCGTTCCGGCGCCGAGCGATGAGCTCAAGGAGGCACTGCGCGGGCTCTACCGCCACGCCACTGAGGCCGGCCGGGGCAGCGAGGCCCAAGACAGCTCGCCCGCACGACTCTCGGCGTTGCGCGCCGAGCTTGCGCGCCGGGGCCTCGACGGCTTCCTGGTGCCGCTCGCCGACGAGCATCAGGGCGAGTACATCCCCGGCTCGGCCCGGCGGCTCGCCTGGCTCACGGGTTTTTCCGGCTCGGCCGGGCTCGCCGCCGTGCTCATGGACAAGGCCGCGATCTTCGTCGACGGCCGTTACACGCTGCAGGCCGAGCGGCAAGTGGACGGCGCGCTCTACGAGCGGCGCCACCTGTCCGAGGAGCCGGCGCCGGACTGGCTCGCGGAGCGGCTCAATAAGGGCGAACGGCTGGGCTTCGATCCCTGGCTGCACACCAAGAGCCAGGCCGAGCGCCTGCGCCGGGCGTGCAAGCAGGCCGGAGCGGAGCTTATTGCGCTGCCCTCGAACCCGCTGGATGCCGTGTGGTCTGCACGGCCGCCCAAGCCGATCGCGCCGATCGTGCCGCATCCGCTCGACTACGCGGGCAAGACATCCGCCGAGAAGCGGGCCGAGATCGGCGCCACGCTCGCGCGCGCCGAGGCCGATGCCGCATTCTTGAGCGCGCCCGATTCGATCGCCTGGCTCATCAACGTGCGAGGCGGTGACGTGGCCTGCACGCCGCTGCCGCTCTCGTTCGCCCTGGTGTTCGCCGACGCTCGCCTCGAATGGTTCGTCGATCGGCGCAAGCTCGCGCCCGATCTCGAATCCTGGCTCGGGCCGGATATCGCGCTCGCGGAGCCGGAGGCGCTGGGCGAACGGCTCGATGCGCTCAAGGGTAAGACCGTGCGCCTCGATCCCGCGAGCGCACCCTATTGGGCCTTCGAGCGTCTCGAAAGGACGGGCGCCGAGATCGCGGAAGGGGACGACCCCTGCCAGCTTCCCAAGGCGCGCAAGAACGCGGCCGAGCTTGCGGGGGCGCGCGCCGCGCACTTGCGCGACGGCATGGCGTTGACGCGCTTTCTGTGCTGGCTCGAGCGGGCGGTCGAGAACGGCGGTGTCACGGAGTTGAGCGCGGCGCAAAGGCTCGCGGCCTTCCGCGCGGAGAACGAGCGCTACCGCGGCCCGAGCTTCGAGACCATCTCGGGCTCAGGCCCCAACGGCGCCGTCGTGCACTATCGCGTGAGCCACGAGAGCGACCGCGCGATCTCGGCGCAGGACATCTACCTCATCGACTCGGGCGGCCAATATCTCGACGGCACCACGGACGTGACGCGCACGGTCGCGTTTCGCGCCGCACCGCCCGAGGCGCGCGAGCGCTTCACCCGCGTGCTCAAGGGCCACATCGCGCTCGCCCGCGCGCTCTTCCCCGTGGGCACCGCGGGCCAGCAACTCGATGCGCTGGCGCGCCGCGCGCTGTGGGAGGCGGGGCTCGATTACGACCACGGCACGGGCCACGGCGTGGGGAGCTATCTCGGCGTGCACGAGGGCCCGCAGCGCATCAGCAAGACGGGCGGCGCCGTTCCCCTCGAGCCCGGCATGATTGTCTCGAACGAGCCCGGCTACTACCAGAGCGGGCAGTACGGCATCAGGATCGAGAACCTGGTCGTGGTGAGCGCCGCACCGACTCAGGAAGGGGCCGAGAAAAAATCGCTCGGCTTCGAGACGCTGACCAAGGCACCCATCGACTTGAAGCTCATCGAGCCTCAGTTGCTGGAGCGCGAGGAGAAGGCGTGGCTCAACGCCTACCACGCGAGCGTGCGCGAGAGCCTAACCCCCCTCCTCGACCCCGACACCGCCGCGTGGCTCAGCCACGCGACAAGGCCGGTTGGGTAAGAGCGCTGCAAGAGTCGACCTTTTTC
>CAZVZP010000002.1:22670-39497 GCA_964631625.1 uncultured Hyphomicrobiales bacterium
GGGTAGCACGGCGAATCACTTCCTTCACTAAGCCGCCTCGTGCGGCGCGGGCCTTTGTGCTAATCAACACGGCGCTCAACCGGGGGATCACTGCCTCATGCCCACGCTTCCCAGCCACGCCGAGATCGTCGTGATCGGCGGGGGCATCATCGGCTGCGCGCTCGCCTATCACTTGACGCGCATGGGCAAGCGCGACGTGGTGCTCATCGAGAAGGGCACGCTCACCTCGGGCTCGACCTGGCACGCGGCCGGCAACATCGGGCAGCTCCGAAGCTCGGCCAACCTGACGCGCATCGTGCAGAGGAGCGTCGCCCTCTTCCGCACCCTCGAAGCGGAAACCGGCGTCGTGCCCGACTGGCGCGAGGTGGGGAGCCTGCGCGTCGCCTCCTCCGACGATCGCTGGCTCGAGCTGAAGGCCGCCGCGACCATGGGCAAGCAGTTCGGGCTCGAGGTCCTTCTCGTCTCGCCCGCGGAGTGCAAGAGGCTCTATCCCTACATGAGCCTGGACGGGGTCAAGGGCGGCGCGTTCACGCCAACGGACGGCTACGTGCAGCCCGCGGGCGTGGCCATGGCCTTCGCCAAGGGCGCGCGCGATAAGGGCGCGAGGCTGATCGAGCGGGTGCGCGCGACCGCTTTCAAGCGCAAGGGCGGGCGCATCGTTGCCATCGAGACGACGGAAGGCGCGATCGAATGCGAGCAGGCGGTGATCGCCGCCGGCATGTGGGCGCGCCAAGTGGGCCGGATGGTGGGCCTCGACATCCCCGTGGTCGCGCTCGAGAACCAGTACATCATCACCGAGCCGATCCCAGATATGCCGCGCAACCTCCCGGTGATCCGCGACAACGACCACTATCTCTACGCGCGGCCCGAGGTAAACGGCTTGCTCGTCGGCGCGGTGGATAAGGAGAACCCGCCGTTCGCCAAAGGCGGCGTGCCCTGGGAGTTCGAGCATCAGCTGCTCCCGGAAAGCTGGGAGCGCTTCGAGCCGGCGCTTTCGCTCATCATTCACCGTCTGCCGATCCTGAAGGAGATCGGGGTCAAGAGCTTCATCAACGGGCCGCTGCCCATGTCCTCGGACGGCGAGCCGATCATGGGCTTTGCGCCGGGCATGGAGAACCTGTTCCTGGCCTGCGGCTTCGTCGCGGGCATCGGCCAGGCAGGCGGCGCGGGCGAGGTCATGGCCGAGTGGCTGATTACGGGCCGCCCGCCCTTCGACGTGTGGCGCCACGATTGCCGCCGCCTCTCCCCCCTCGATGCGAGCGAGGGCTATATCCATGACGCGGCGCAGGACGCGCTCGCGCGCCACTACGACGTGCACTATCCGGGCGAGGAGCACCCGATCGCCGTGGGCGTGCGCGCGAGCCCGCTGCACGACCGTCTGGCCGAAGCCGGCGCCGTGTTCGGCATGAAGTTCGGTTGGAGTCGGCCGAACTGGTTCGCTCAAGACGGCGCGGAGCGCGCGGAACGCGCCTCCTACGCCCGGCCCAACTGGTTCGACGCGGTGGGCCTCGAGCACCGCGCCGTGCGCGAGCGCGTGGGCCTCATCGATCAGACCGCGCGCGGCAAGTTCGAGCTTGAAGGCCGGAACGCGCTCGCGGCGCTGCAGCGCCTGGCAAGCGCCGACTGCGATACGGCGCCGGGAAGCCTCGTGCGCGCCCTGTTGCTCAACGAAGCCGGAGGGATCGAAGCCGATCTCGTGGTCGCGCGCCTCGCCGAAGAGCGGTTCTATCTCGTGGGCGCGGCGGGAACCACGCGGCGCGATTTCGATTGGCTCGCGCGGCGCCTGCCCGAGGAGGGCGCTTATTTACGCGACGCATCGAGCGAGCGTGCCGCCATCCTCATCGCAGGACCCAAGGCCCGCGAGGTGCTCGCGCGCGTGGTCCCGCACGGCATCGCCGAGTTGGCGCTGCCCCATCACGGCGCGGCCGAGCTCGACGTGGGCTACGCTCGCGGCCTCGTGCTGCGCTACTCCGACTGGGGCGAGCCGGCTTACGAGCTCCATCTGCCGTTCGAGCAGGCGGCCGCGGTTTACGATTGGCTGTGGCGCGAGGGCGCATCGCTCGGGCTTGCCAACGTCGGCCATCGCGCGCTCGACTCTTTGCGCATCGAGAAGGCCACACGCCTCTGGGGCGCCGACCTCTCGCCCGACGTAACGCCCTTGGAGGCCGGGCTTGAGGCGCGCATCGCCCGGGACAAGGGCGATTTTCTGGGCCACACAGCGCTCGAGCGCATGATGCCCGAGGGCGCCCCCTGGCGCTTCGCCATCTTCGCGCTTAAGGAGGAGCGGCCGGTGTTCGGCGGCGAGGCGATCGTCAAGGACGGCGCGCTCGTGGGCTCGGTGACGAGCGCCCATTACGGCTACACCGTCGGACGGTCGATCTTACTCGGCTACGCGCGCGCCGAGGCGCTTGAACACGACGGCGCCTGGGAAATCGAGGCCTTCTCCGAACGCTTCGCCGCCGAGCGGCTTGAAACTGCGCCCTACGACCCTAAGAACGCGCGGCTCGGGCTTTGAGAAGGCGCACGTCCGCCGTCGCACCGCCGCCAGCCTTTGCGCCCGGCTCTTAGCGGGCGATTGGGGAGCGGGCCCCATGCCGCCACGCGCCGCACGCCTGACGGCGCCGCTTTGCTTGACCGCACCCCACAGGGGTCTAGGCTTCCCTTCAAGGGCCTGTAGTTCAACCGGTAGAACGCGCCGCTCATAACGGCTGAGGTTGGAGGTTCGAGTCCTCCCAGGCCCACCAACCCCGGCCAAGACCGGGCACCGGACCCCTGCGCCTGGTCCCGCGCGCCGCTGGCCTATCGTGGGGTCACTTTTCCTACGACCTCGACTGTGACACGATTGAAAAGAGGGAGGGAGCTGGCCGCGGGCGGCCGGCTCGATCATCCAGGGAGAACTTTCGATCATGCGCAACAGCCGACTGACCGCCAAGCCGCTTGGCGTCACGAACACCGGACTCGTTCATCTGAGAACCTTCGCGCCGATGACGCGGCGCGGCTTCGCAAAAGGCGCGCTTGCTGCGGGCACGCTCGCCGCGGGCGCGCTCGCCGCGGGCGCGGCGGCCGTCGGGCTTGCTGGCCGCGAGGCGCGGGCCGCCGAGGGCGTCAACTACTTCGGCTGGCAGGGCTACGACCTGGTGCCGAACGCCGGCGGCTTCATGGATCAGAACGGCCTCTATCTCGAGACCACCTACATCTCCACGAACGAGGAGATCCTGGCCGCGGCGCGCGCCGCGGGCAAAGGCCAGATGGACCTCGTCACGCCGATGCACTGCTTCATACCGCTCTACAACCAGGGCGGCCTGCTCGAGCCGCTCGACCTCTCGCGCATCCCCAACATCCAGGGGCTGTTCCCGGAGTTCCAGAACGTGCCGGAGCTGATGAAGGACGGCCAGCTGTACGCCCTGCCCTTCGCCTGGGGCGCGCTCCAACTCATGTACAACGCCGACGTGATCGCCGAGCCGCCCACGGCCTGGGAGGACCTGTTCAAGCCGGAGTACAAGGGCAAGGCCAGCGCGGTGCTCGACGTGTTCGGCGTCATGGTGCCGTTCGCCGCCATGGCCACGGGCCGCAAGGCGCCGACGCGGCTCACGCAAGCGGAGCTCGACAAGACGGTCGACCTCCTCATCGCGTTCAAGAAGGAGCACGCGCTCACCTTCGCGACCTACGGGGATCTCGCCGGGCTGTTCGCGACCGGCGAGGCGATCATCGGGATCGCCTCCGAGGCGGTCAGCGTGTGGGCGGGCCCGGATGCGCCGACGCTCAAATGGGTCATGCCCGAGCTCGGCGGCAACGCCTTCCTCGACTGCTGGGCCATGATCGCCGACAGTCCGCACCGCGACCGCAACTACGAGATCCTCAATCAAATTCTCTCGCCCGAGGCGCAGGCGCTCGATGCGGAGCTGAACGCCCAGGGCGTCGTGGTCGAAGCGGCGGTTGCGCTGCTCAAGGACACGGAACGGGCACTCTATCCCTACGATGACATCGGCTCATTCTTCGAGCGCGCGGGCGGCTTGACGCCCATGTACCCGCTGGAACCGGAGGGCGACTTCGTGACCTACGACCAGGTGCTGGACGGCTGGGACAAGTTCCTGAGCGCCTGAGCGCACCGTGGATCGGCCGCAGCGCGAGGCCGGCGCAGGGCCGTGAACGATCGAGCCCAGCGCGAGGCCCTAGAGCGTTATCTGGCGAAGTGGAATCACCGGTGAGCGGCAAATTTGCCGATGCCCCCCACCCCAGCCCTCCCCCGCGAGGGGGGAGGGAGCTATTTTATTCGTGCCCCTTCCCCGCGTGGGAGGGGGTAGGGGGAGGGGGCGCTTCCACTTGGTCGGACTCCGCTCTAGCGTGCGGCAAGACGATGCGGCCGTCCGCGGGATCGCAGCGGAGACGCCGGCTTTTGCCCCGGAGGTTGCGGTCCGTCCCCTTTTCGTGAGTGAGCGGTGAGCGCGGCGCTGCGCACCCGCGTCGTCCTGTTGGTGCCCTCGACGGCGGTGTTCCTGCTCGTCTTCGTGGTGCCGCTCGTCTATCTCTTCCTCGTCAGTTTCTGGCGCGTCAGCGGCAATGCGCTCGAGCCCGCCGCGACGCTGGACAATTACGCGCGCGTGTTCGGCAACTATTCCGACTCGCTCCTCTTCACCTTCGGCATCTCCGCGCTCATCGCCGCGATCGTGACACTGCTCTCCTTCGGCTTCGCCTATGTCCTGCGCTTCAAGGCGGGGCGCCATGGCTTGGCACTCCTCTTCGTGCCGCTGATTACGCTCTTCGGCGGCTACCTCACGAAGATCTACGCCTGGAAGACGATCCTCGGCCAAGCCGGGATCCTCAACTCTGCCCTGATCGCCCTCGGCGTGATCGATGAGCCGATCCCCTACTTCCTCTACAACCCGGTCGCGGTCGTGATCACGCTCGGCCATTACACGTTGCCGCTCGCGATCCTGCCCATCTACGGCGCGCTGCGCGGCATCGACGATCTGCCGCTGCTCGCGGCGCGCGACCTGGGCGCCGGCCGCTGGCGCATCTTCCGCGACATGGTGCTGCCGCAGGCGCGGCTCGGGCTCGTCGTGGCCTTTACGCTCACCTTCCTGTTCGCCGCCGGCGACTATGTGACGCCGGCCTTGGTCGGCGGGCCGCACACCTCGATGATCGGCGTCTTCATCCAGAGCCAGTTCGGCTTACGCTTCAATCCGCCGCTCGGCGCGGCCTCGGCATTCACGGTGATCGCGCTGTGCATAGTCGTGGTCGCCTTCGTGGCCCTCCTCGTCCGCCAGGGCTTGAGGGCGCGATGAGCGGCGCCTCGACGCTTCTCTGGCGCGGCTTCGCCGCTCTGCTCGCGGTGTTCATGCTGGCCCCGCTCCTGGCCCTCATCGTCTTCAGCTTCACCGACCGCTCGATCCCGGCCTTCCCCATCGAGGGGTTGAGCCTCGCGTGGTACGACAAGCTCTTGAGCACGCCGCAGTTTTGGGCCGCGTTCCGCAACAGCGTGATCGTCACGGGCACGGTCGGGGTGGTCTCGACCGTGATCGGCACCATGGCGGCGAGCGCGCTGGCGCGGCTGCGCCCGCGCCTGAGCGCAGCGGCGATGATCCTGCTCACGCTCCCGGTCATGCTGCCGCCCTTGGTGCTCGGCATCGCTCTCGTGAGCTACTACCGCAGCTTCGGCGCCGAGCTCGGCTTGCACACCGTGATCATAAGCCACCTCGTGTTCACCCAGCCCTTCGTCATCCTGATCGTTCAGGCGCGCTTGGCGAGCTTCGACTACCAGGTGGTGAACAGCGCGCGCGACCTGGGCGCCTCGCCGTTCCAGGCCTTCCTGACCGTAACGCTGCCCATCATCCGGCCCACGATCATCGGCGCCGCGCTGATCGCCATGGCGCTCTCGCTCGACGATTTCATCATCACCGTCTTCACGCTCGGCGGGGGCAACACGCTGCCGACCTTCATGTGGGGCCTATTGCGCAAGGGCGTCAATCCGCAGATCAACGTGGTCGGCCTCGTGCTCATGGCGTTGACCCTCTCGGTGAGCCTGATCGCGCTCCGATTGACGCGCTATCGGGGATGAGAACCGCGTCCCCTCGGGCCCGGCCGGGCCAAAGTTCGGGCCTCGAATTGACCGTCATCCGGCTCGCTTGTTGTGGTGCTTGTTAGGGCGCTTGCGCACGGCGTTAACTTGGTCTCGGGCCCGCATCGATCATTCCTCCGGTGGCGGCCCTTCAAGTAGGAACCCTGCGAGTCGCTGTCCAAGGTCAGCGCATGCGGCGGTCTCCGTCCACGACCGTGTGCGTACAGGCGGCGAGCGCCACGAGCGCGAGCCCTAACAGCGCCGTAGCCTTCCCCATCTGCGGCTTCGCAACGGACCTGCCGCGGATCGCGCTTCATTTTTCTCCTGCCGTCGCCCGCTCGGGCACCCGTGGCGCGACTTCGAGCTCGAAATCCTCGCGATCCCCTACCCGCGCGCGGAGGCACCGGCGCTGCGCCGATAGCGCCATACCCGTGCCGGCGGCAGGTTGAGCCAGATACTCTCGGCGTTCTTGACCTCGAGCCTCAACGCGGCGCGCAGCTTGCGCGACACGGGCGAGCCCGGCCGGTAGGTGTATTGCACGAACACGCCGTGATCGGCGAGCCTGTGAAAGCTGGCTTCCAAGGTCTGGCGCTGCACCGCGTCGGGCATCACGCGCAGGGGCAGGCCCGAGACCACGGCGGCAAGCTCGTCGACTCCGACATCGGCCAAGAGCCGGTCGAGCTGGGCGACGTCGCCTTGAATGACGCGCACGCCGCGAAATCGACGCGTCAGAAGCCCGGCGAGCCTGCGGTCGAGCTCGATCACGATCAGCCGCTCGGGCGCGATGCCGCGCGCGAGCAGTGCCCTGGTCACCGCGCCGGTGCCGCCGCCCAATTCGACGACCGCGCCCGCACGCACGGGATCGACCTGCGCCGCCATCGCCCGGCAAAGCGCGGCGCTACTGGGCACCGGCACCGCGATCTTGCCCGGCTCCCGGAGCCACAGGGAGAATAGTAGGCGGTCGTCGTTCTGCACCAGGCGCATCGGATAAGCTAATCTCCCTTCGGCGCTTTTCGGATTTAATACAGCATCCGTAACTCGGTGGCCTCTCCCGTCTCAAGGGATGCGACGACGAGCCGCAATGTGGAGCCCGCGAGCGTCTGCCCTTCGGGCAACCGGAAGTAGACAAAGCCGCCGCCCGCGCGCCTCGGAACGCGGCCAGCACCCGGCGGCCGCGAGGGAGTGAGGTTTGCGCGCCCGGCGCGCGCCGCCGTGAAGCCTGCTTTTGTGGGGCCGCTGCCCGTGCCGACCTCGATTTCCGTCCCCCGCCCCAGATGCTGGGCGCGATGCAACCACATCGAATCAACCCAGATCCTCGGCAAGGTCTTCGGCGAGAGCCCCCTTTTCGTCCGTGACCTGCGTGGGGTGGAAGTGACCTTCGTAGCGGCTCGGCACCCGGATGACCGGCGTGTACAGAGAGTCGAGAATCTCGGTTGGACCGAAAAACGTGCGGGCCGGACGATCGGCCCACGGCAAACCGGGTGACGTCGCGAACGCTTCCATCGACACGAGCATCGCATTGACGACCTCGCCGCAAAGCTGCAGCCACGACAGCCGTCGCCGATAGCGCCGAAGAAATCGCGCGGTGTGCGCCGCGACGCGGCCGCGGTAGCCACGAAGGCGCGGCAGTCCGGACGCGAAGTCGACGACCTCGGGTATTGGATCGAGAGGCCGGAGCGTGAGCGTCACGCCATCGAGATTCCGCAGCCGCGTATGGGGAAAGAACAGCCCACGGGCCAGGCACTCCCGGAAATAGGGCGTGCCGAGTAAAGGAATGGCCAGCGTAAAAAAGGCCGGCAGCGGTATCTCGTCGCAGCCGAGAATGAACTCGATTTCCACCCTCAGGTCCGCGAGGCGGCGAGCGCTCGGATCCATCATGATGCCGTAGGCAAAGAACACACCGGCGTCGAGGCAGTCGCGAATCATCTGCACCTGGGGGACCAGGGTGTTCTGCCGCTTGTTGTAGCTCCGCAGCGTGTTTTCATCGAACGATTCGACGCCGCTGAACAGAAATTGGCAGCCGGCGTCCCGCACCAGCTGCAGATTCTCGGTTACCAGGCAGGACCAGCCCTTGATCGCGTCCCCACGATGCATATCCCGCAGCAGCTCAACCTTCTGGCGGAAGAATTCGCGATCGTTGCCGTAGAAATTGTTGTCGATGAAAACGATGTGCTTGCGGCCGATCGCCGCGATCTGCCGGCGGACGAAGTCGAGGTCGTAGGTCCGATACCGTCCCTTCTCGCCGGTAAGCGAGCAGAAGCTGCACCGGAAATTGCACGCCCGGCTCGACTCGGCATAGCCCAGGTGCCGCGATGGCGGAGCGAGATCGTAACGTGGGAACATGTCTGCGGCGGCATAATTCGGGCCGAAGACCGTAGCCGCGACCGCCTGCAACTCCTCGACATCGCCGAGGCACGCATAATCGAAGAATTTCCGGGCACGATGCGGAAGCGCGCGCACCGCAGGTCCACCGGCGACCACCACGACCTTTTCGTTCAGGGTCCGGGCATAGGCCGTGAGGTGGAGCATCCGGTCGAAGCTCGAGGTCACTCCGGTCAGCACCAGCATGTCCGGCCACCCGAGCAGGCGCATGTCGTGCAGCACGCCGCTGTATTGCTCGTTAAAGATACGAACGTCGCACAGGTCCCGCGCGAATGCGCCCGCAAGATAGACCGGTCCCATCGCCCGCGGCACCCGATTATGGCTTCCCGAGTGCCGCTGGTACTCGTCCAAGAAAGCGTTGACGACGAGGATGCGCTTGCGCTCGCCGCGAGGAACGGTGCTTCCGATTGGCGCGTCGTTGCTGAACAACGTCATCTTCCTTAATATCGTGGAAATCCCCATCCCTCAGCGTGGGTCGGCCGAATTTGCCGCGACGGTGTGCGACCAGTAGACGATGTGGAAGCTCGCCTCGGCGCCCTCTCGGCCGAGCACGAACGCGGCCTCTGCGAAGGCCGGAGCGGACAAGGTGGCTTGGGCGTCGTTCGAGAACCCGTAGCCTTCGGCGGGCAGGCCGATGAAGGTGGTGTCGAACTTGAGGTTGGCGTTCTCGTCGTGGTGGGCGACCACGGCGTAGACGCCCGGAGCCAAGCCCTCGAACACGGAAACGGGCTCCCCCGTCGCGAGCTCGGCCGCCGGCACGGCCACATCGGCGAGCTGCTCGCCGCTCTCCGCGAAGGTCCCCGGCTTATCGAAGATCGCAAGGCGCACGAGGCCTTCGGGGTTACGCAGGCCCTCGATACGCACCGAGAGGTCGGCGGCCTTCGCCGGTTGTGCGGCGACGGCCACGAGGCCGGCGCCGAGGAGGGCAAAGACAAAATTTCGCATCGAACGCTCCGTTCTCTCGAGTGCCTTAAAAAATTAGTACGGCAACCGCAGCTCGACGGTCTCTCCGGTCTCAAGCGATTCGACGGCGAGCCGCAACGTCGAACCGGCGAGCGTCTGCCCTTCGGGCAACCGGAAATAGACGAAGCCGGCGCCCGCGCGGCCGGGCTCGATGATGAGCGAGTGGGCAACGGCCTTGCTCCCCCAGTCCTCGGCGCACTCTTCGTTGGCCTCTGCGCCCAAGGTTTCGCCTCGAATTGACCGTCATCCGGCTCGCTTGTCAGGATGCTTGTTAGGCTGCTTGCGCGCGGCCTTAACTTGCTCTCGGTCCCGCATCGATCATTCCTCTCGGGGCGGCTCTCCGGTTGAGTGATGCCACAAGCCGGGCTCGGGCGGGCAGTTCTTAGCGATCTCGGCTTTTCCTTGGACTCCGCTGACGCCGCCTCCGACCACTGCGGCCGTCCCGTAGACCGCGGCGCCTTGTGCCGCCCCTGAGGCCGCAGCGCCAACGAAGCTCCCCACGAGCGCGCCGCTCACGGTGCCGAGGCCGGCGCTGAACAACCCACCCAGCAGGAAGCGGGCGAAAGCCCTTTGTTTGGCCGGGTCCGGCTCGGCGTGGTCTCGGCATTCGGCAACGTCCGCTTCATGGGCCGCGCGGTCCTTGCCCTTCAAATCGACGATCGGGTCATAAGTCTGCGCACACGCCGCGAGCAGGGACAAAGAAGATAAGAGCGCCACACCGACGGGAAGATTCAGAGACAAAGCCATGGTCTCCTCCCTTTGACCGCCGGATTGACGAGCCTTCATGACGAACCGGCACAGCGGCCGCAGCCGGCCCGCTCGTCCCCTCCCCCCGCTACGCGAACACCGGCACGCGCTCCGCGCGCGCGAGAAGGCCGGCGTAGGGACCGAGCCGCTGCTCGTAACGCCGGTGGTAGAACTCCGGAAGAACTTGGCTGCGGCCCTCGTGGAAGGCGCGGAACGCTGCATCGCTCGCAAGCTGCGCGCGGATCACGCGCATCTCGGCCAGCTCCTGGCGCATGGCCCAGGTTCGAAGCACGTGGGCGAAGCCGATCGTCGGCCGCCCGCTCGTCGCGAGGCGGCGCGCGAGCATCGTGCGCGACGTCATCGCCTCGTAGATCTCGATCATGAGGCTGTAGTACTCGAGCGGCTCGTAGTGCTTGAGCGTGGTCGCGAGATAGGGCGCGAAATAGAGCTCGATCGGGAAGGCCTTGAGGATGCGCCCCTCGGCGAGATAACGCTCGAACATGGGCGTTCCGCCGAACGGGGTGGGAATGTTGACGCCCGGCCAGACATAGGGCAGCCGGCGCATGAACTCGATGGTGAGCTCGACCGGCTCGCGGCCCCGGTCGAGGTCGGTGCCGAACAGGAAATTCGCCTGCAAGCCGGGCACGACCTCTTTCAAGCATCGGAAATGCTCGATCACGTGCTCGAGCTTGGCGCGTCCGCGCTTGTCGCCCGTGCCGGCCTTGTTCGCGTAGTCGGCCCAGGATTCGACGCCGGGCGCGAGGAAGTAGCAATTCGTTTCCTTGAGCGCTTCGAAGCGGCCGGGCTTGAGGATCGACAGCGAGCTCTCCATGACGTAGCGGTTGCGCCGACCCTTGGGTACGCTCTCGAGCACCGCCATGGTCTCGTCGAAGCGGACCGCGAAATTGGGGTCGTGAAAGGCGACCAGGACTTGAGGGAAACGTTCGGCCACGAAGCGCAGGTCCGCGGCCAGCTGGTCCGGCGGCATGACCACGTAGCGGGTGTTCCAGTCGGTGCAGAAGTCGCAGGAATACGGACAGCCCAGGCTCGAGAGCAACGCGATCATACTCACGCGCGACGGCCGACCGGCCGGGAAGGCGGTGACCGCGATCTCCGGCATGCGCTCCTCGACCAAGGGAAAATCGGTGGGACCCCGGCCGCTCGAGATTGTGGCCGGAGGATCGAACTGCCCGGACAGGATGTCGGCGATGAGCGTCTTGTCGCACTCCTTCACCACGAGGTCGAAGTGGCGCAGACAGGTCTCAGGAAACGACTTGGCGTGGGGACCGCCGAGCACGGTCAGCACGCCCCTTTCACGGAACAGCTTGGCAAGCACGTAGGCGAGCGCCGCGGACTGGGTGTAGGCGGCGATGAACACGACATCGAGATCGTCGGGCAGCAGGCGATCGGGCGAGGCTTGCCCGTAATAGGTCGCGTAGCTGACGCGGCGACCCAGCTCGCGGCACCACACCGCGACCGCCTGCGGCATGATGCTGTAGTACTGCCGGCGCAGATAACGGGCGAAGGCCGAGGCGGTGTGCTCGTTCGCCGTATCGACCAGCAACTCGAGGATGCCGACTCGCATCAGCCGGCGTTTGCCGCCCCGCACGCTCCTCGTTGGGAAGCGATGGCCGCCATTCCCATGCTCGGGACTCGTTGGCTCGGTCGCAGCAGGCCGCCGCTCGTATGATTCTTTTTCGAGAACGTCCGTCGATTGCCGCTCGTTCGTCATCGGATCCCCCGAGGGATTGCGCTTTCAGCGTGTGTGCAACGGAGCTCGATGATTGGCCGAAGGCCGGTCCCGCGCAAGAACACCGGCGTGGCTTGGTCATCACTTCGACGGCGCACGACGTCGATGCCGGGCGGGCTTTCGATGACGCGGCTGCCGGCGTCTATCGCGCGGTGTGCGGCCCTACCTACGACTACCGGGGACTATACATATTTACCCACGAGGCGGTACTCTTCCGCTGCGCGCCTTGGGGAGGGGACCCATGGGAGACGCCAAGGAAAGCCGATCCGATCGCCGAGCGGGCGCCATGCTCGATCCGGACGCGGTCGAGCGGATGCGACGCGCCGTCGTCTGGCTGCAAAAGAACCGCGGACTGCGTCTTAAAGACGTGGCGAACGAATGCGACATCGCCGAGCACACGGTGCGCAACTTCGCCTATGGCAAGAGCGGACGGCCCGACAACACCTCGCTGGGCCGCCTCTATCGCTTTCTCGAGACCTACCGCGAGTTCGTGCCGGGGGACATCTTGCCCGCGCCGAGGGCCAACCGCAGTCCGCGCGAGGGACCGGCGAACAGGTCGATCTCCTACGAGTTCCTGCGCAACGAGTTTCCACTCGAGGAGGCGGACGTCCACCGCGTGTACGAGCGCTACGCCGGCTACTATCTCTGCTACCGGCAGTCGTACCGCAGCGACAGGCTGTCCGTGTCCTGGCTGCACATTCGCTCGCTCAAACGCGGCCGCACCGAGGCCGACGAGCTGCCGCTTCCGCGCTTCACGCTCTACGCCAAATTTCCGGATCGCTTCGATGCGGCCGAGGTCAGCAGCTACATCATCTACGGCTACGTTCTTACGCGGCACGAGCGCCTGTTCTTCACCGGCCAGCGCGACGGCGATTTGAAATACATGGTCCTGCGCGAGCCCTCCGTGCGCAAGTTCACCTACCTCCATGGGTTGTGCCTCTTCACCTCGGTCGACGACCGGGAGCCGTTCGCCGCGCGCATGAGCTGCCAATACCTCGGGCCGACCGCGGGGCGCGATCCCCGCCGCACCACGATCGGGCTCTATGCGCCCGACGAATTCCGCAACTCGTTTGCCAACGCCGAGGTGATCGAGCGCGCGCTTGGCCCCCAAGGACTGCTGCTCAGCGGCGGTTGAGAACGCTGCGCCTAACCCGTTAGAGCGGTTGAGGCCCTTTTGGGACGGCGCGGGCCGGCGGCCCGCGCGGCAACGCCTCACGGCACCCAATTGAACGTCGTCATGACGCCGGTGTTCTTCCCCGACTCGTCGTGCCAGTCGATGCCGAAGATTGTCATGTGGCTCTTCTTCGGCCGCGCGAGCCCAAGCCGCTTGTTGGCCCAGTGCTTGTTGTTGTCCACGTAGAGCGGCTTGCTCGGGTCTTCGCCCCCTTTCACCCCTTCGGCCTCCTGCGCGAGCACGCCCGGCACCTCGAAGGAGAACGTCATGCCCTTCTTGGCGAACCGGATAGAATGCGCCTCGACGCCCAGGAAGTTCCCGACCAGGTGGGCGAAGCGTGCCATGGGGCCGCCCGCCTTGCCCGACATGACATTGACCAGGGCCTCCCGCTGCTTCTCGTTCGCCCGATCGTCCACGATCAGGCCCACGCTCCAGTTGCCCTCGATCAGCGCGTTGGGGATCTGCCCCACCACCACGCAGGCGAGACCGTCGAGTCGAATGCGCCCGTAGTGGCCCTTCTTGACGTGGAAGAGGAGCGCCGCCTTGCACAAGTCATTGGTCGGCGGGTCCATGAGGTTGGTGGCGATGCAGGGGCAGAGGAAGGTGCAGCTGCAGGCCTCGAGATAATCGCCGCTCGCCGCCCAGTCGACCTTGGCCATGGCCGCCTCCTCCCTCGCGCCGTCGAATCGAAGAGCGTTCGCCGCCGGATACCGCACGCGAAGCCTTCTCCAGAAAACGGGCGCGCCGGACTTCTGTCAAGCTCGGGGGCGGCCCGGCGTCGCCCCGGACAATTCCCCGGCCGAAAAAGGGTTGAGTCGGCGGCGCGCTTCGGGCAGAGTGCCGCGCTTCACGCCGCATGCGCTTGAATGGCCCCTACCCGACACGCGACTCCTGAAGACTTCGCGCGTATTTATGCGCGCTTCGAGGCGCCGATCGCGCGCTTCGACTGCGGCAAGAAGTGCGCGCCCCTGAACGGCGGCGAGCCGGTCTGCTGCTCGACCGAGAACGCGGTGCCGATCGTCTCCCGGCCCGAGTGGCGGCTGCTCGAAAGCCGCACCGACCTGTGGCATCGCTTCAAGCCGTTCGATGCGGAGACCCGCAAGATCGTGGACGAGTTGCATTCGAGCTGCGCCGCGATCGAGTGTAAGGGCGCGCGCCACTGCGAGCGCGAGAACCGCTCGCTCGCCTGCCGCGCCTTTCCCTTCTTCCCCTACATCACGGCGGCCGGGGAGTTCGTGGGCTTGACCACCTTCTGGTACTTCGAGGACCGCTGCTGGGTGATCTCGAACCTGAAGATCGTGGACCGGCGCTTTCTGCAAGAGTGCTGCGCCGCCTTCGATGACTTGTTCGCCTGCGATAAGGACGAGTTCGAGGCGGTCAGCGAGGAGTCGGCCAGCATGCGGCGCGTGTTTTCCCGCTGGAACCGGCCGATCCCGATCCTGACGCGCGAGGGTTGTTGCCTCAAGGCGCTGCCCCACGGCGCTCGCATCGTCAAGGCCAAACGCGCCGAGTTCGGCCCGCACGGGCCCTACCGCTCGAAAGGCGCGTACGAGCGCGCGGTTCGAGAGGCCGAGGCCGAACGTCTGCGCCGCCCCAGCCGGCCTCCATCGCGTCCCGGCGCATAGGCCCGCGCACACCCGCCGAGCGGGCCGACGAACCCGTGAAGCTTGGTGAAAATTTTATAACCCCGTGCCGATTTCGTGATGGGTCGGACCTAGCCTCATCGCGCTGATGGTTCGGAGCCAAGCCAGATTAACGGGGCGTTAGCAAGCGACCCGGATAATCGGCGGCTGGTGCGGCAACCCCGCATCGTGAGCGGTCCGAAACATCCAGGTAGGAATGGAGCGTTCGATGCGTAAGCTTGTGGTTGCCGTAATCGGTGCGGCCCTTTTGGCCGTCGCCGCGCAACCGGCCGCGGCCGCCGACCTGTCGGTCCGCCTCTTGGGTCTGCGGAGTCTCGAGGGCCTGGTGCGCTTTGCCGTCTTCGATAAGGCCGACGGCTTCGCCGAAAGCGGCGAACAGATCGCCAACGTCGACGTGCCCGCGGAGAAGCTCGCGAGCAGCCAGCCGGTGCTCGTGTTCGAGGGCTTGGCTCCGGGCGTCTACGCCGTGGTCGCCCACCACGACGAGAACGCCAACCTCAAGTTCGACACCACCTTCATCGGCCTGCCGGACGAAGGCTACGGGTTCTCGAACGACGCCGAAGCCGAGTTGGCGGCACCGGAGTTCGGGGAGGCTGCGTTCAAGCTGAGCGAGCAGGGCAGCGAGGCCAGCTTCCACATCGTCTATTGGCCGGAAACGGTCGAGCGGAGCGCGGAGCGCGATCACAAACGCCTCGCCTCCCGTTAGACGCCTCTTACTGGACGCCTCTTAGAGAGCACGGAACCGCGGCGCGCACGGAACCCGTGCGGCTTACGCGGGCGAGTAGAAGGGCCGCGGGCGCTGCCGAGGGTCTCGCTCGGGCGAGCCCCGCCAAGCGAGCAAAGCCGCCTGCAGTCAAGCCGTCTCGAGCGCCCCGGTCACGTCGAGAGCCTCGTGTGGGGCCAAAGCCGCATGGTCGATCTGGTTGCAGGCGCCAGGGGCGGTAAATTCTCGCCGGACGCAACCGGCTCGCACTATCGACTTTGAGAGTCTCCGGCGTGGCGCCGCCCGCGCACGGCCGAGTCACCCGGGCGATCTTCCCCTTGCGAATTTGGCCGGGCCTGACGCAGGCTGGGGATCCTGCTTGGGGCGCCGGTGCCCGGGGTAACGCCGTTCCGTGACACAGCCCGACGCCCCGACGCCCGTCCCGCTCCGCCCCGCCGACCGCCTTCCCTTGCGCGGCTTCGTGCTGCTCGCCCTCCTCAGCGTGTTCTGGGGCATCAACTGGCCGATCATGAAGCTCGGCATGCCGGCGATCCCGGTGCTCACCTTCCGCGGTGCGACGTTGCTCGTGGGCGGGCTCGCCGTGCTCGTGGTCGCCCGCATCCTCGGCCACTCGCTGGCGTTGCCGCGGCGGCACTGGCCGATGCTGCTGCTCTCGGCCTTCTTCAACATCTCGGTGTGGTTCTCGCTCGCGGGCTTCGGGGTCACGCTCACCGAATCGGGTCGGGCCGCGATCATCGCCTACACCATGCCCGCCTGGAGCGTGCTGTTCGCGCGGCTCCTTCTGGGCGAGCCCTTCACCTGGCGGCGGGCGCTGTCGCTCGGGCTTGGCATGGCCGCGGTCGTGATCCTGCTCGTGGGCGACCTGGCCGCGCTCGGCCGCTCGCCGCTCGGACCCGCCCTGATCGCGATCGCCGCGGCCTCCTGGGCGCTCGGCACGGTCATCCACAAGAAGGTGGCGTGGGGCGTGCCAACCTACGTGGTACTCGGCTGGCAGGTGCTGATCGGCGGACTGCCCATCTACGTCGCCGCGCCGCTCGTCGATGCGGCGGCTTGGCAGCCGGTCGGGCTCGTGCCGATCCTGGCGCTCGTCTACAACATCATCGTGCCGTTCCTGTTCTGCTACTACGCCTACCTCGAGGTCGTGCGCCTGTTTCCCGTCGGCATCGCGACCATCGGCACGCTGTTCATTCCGATCATCGGAGTGTTCAGCGGCGCGCTGGTCCTGGGCGAGGCGCCGGGGGCGGCCGAGTTCGCGGCGCTTGCGCTCGTGGTCGGGGCGCTCGCGGTGCCCGTGCTGACGGCCGCGCGGGCGGCGAGGCCGCCGGTCGGCCCGACCTAGTGGTGCGAATCGAACACTTGGTACCCGCGACTGACCTCACCCTTCGA
>CAZVZP010000003.1:0-14379 GCA_964631625.1 uncultured Hyphomicrobiales bacterium
GAGCCGCGTGGCTTCGTAGCGGGCCAGCTCCGGCGCGCCGCCGAGCCACAGCAGGTAGCGGCCTTCGGGCACTTCCTCCGGGATCGAGAGGCTCAGCTCGCGCACCTCGCGCTCCCCATGCCAGCGCTCGAGATCGCAGCGCACGCGAACCCGGCCCCCCGGGCGCACCGCTGCGTCGAGCACGCGCGCCCCGCGCAGGGTCCATTGCTCGCGCCCGGGCTCGACCTCGAGCGTCACGCGCACGCTGTCGAGTACCAGCCGCTCGAAGGGATTGTTGAACAGGAAGCGCAGCGGCGATGTGAGTGCTGCGGCGAGGTCGGCCACCGGCGCATCCCCCGCCGCGAGGTCCCCGAGCGCGAGCGGGGTGGCTCCGCGGCGGTGCAGCTCGAGCTTCCAGCGCACCGTCTGGTTGGCTCCCGCCCCTCCCGATTCGAGCAGGCTGTTCACCGCCGCCACCGTGATGAGCTGCGGGGCGAGCGCCCGGTCCTCGATGCTCTCGAAGCGGAACTGCTGGGGCCCGCGCGTAGCGCCCCGGACCGCGACTCCCACCGGCAGCAGCCGAGGGGCTTCGCCGGAAAGAAGCTCGTGGTGGTCACGGGCGCCAGCGTGCCCACGGCGCGGCCCTGGTAGCGAGCGCCGAAGCTCTGCGCGGCGTCGGCGATGAGCGCCAACCCTTCCGCCTCGCACGCAAAGGCCAAGCGATCGTAGTCGGCAGGCTGGCCGAAGAGATCCACGGCGATCACGGCCCGGGCCTTGAGCGAGCGCGAGCGGGCGAGAGCGGCCGCCTCGGCGATCTGCGCGGGATCGAGGTTGAAGTCCGCCTCGGCGATGTCGGCGAACACCGGCGTTGCGCCCACGAGCGCCACGGCCTCCGCGGTCGCCGCGAAGGTGAAGGACGGGACGACGACCGCATCGCCTGGGCCCAGGCCCTGCGCCATCAGCGCGAGCACGAGCGCATCCGTGCCGTTGGCGCAGGTCACGGCCTCCCCCGCGCCCGAGTAAGCCCGCAGCTGCTGCTCGAGCTCGCTTACCTCCGGGCCCAGGATGAATTGCCCGTGGGCCAGCACGCCGGCGAGCGCGCGATCGATGCGCGTACCCAGGCGCCTGCGCTGCTGGGCCAGATCGATGAAGGCGATGGGCGAGCCCGGCGCGCGGACCGCCTCGGCCTTAGGCATCGGGAAGCTCCTCGAGGGTGTCGGGGCCCTGCTCGCGGTAACGCCGGCCGGTGCGCGGGCAGACGAGATCTAGCCCCAATCGTTCGCCCGCCCGGCTGACCCAACCGATGCGCCGGGCCGGCATACCGGCGACGAGGGCAAAGGCGGACACGTCCTTGGTCACGACCGCGCCGGCCGCCACGAAGCAATAGGGCCCGAGCGTCGTGCCGCACAGAATCGTCGCGTTGGCTCCGATCGTGGCGCCCCGCTTGACGAGAGTGGCGCGGAACTCGTTTTTGCGCTCGATCTCGGCGCGCGGGGTCAGCACGTTGGTGAACACGCAGGAGGGGCCGCAGAACACGCCGTCCTCGAGCGTCACCCCTTTATAGAGGCTCACGTTGTTCTGAATCTTGCAGCGCTCGCCGATCACCACGTCGGGGCCGATCATCACGTTCTGGCCGATCACGCAGTTCTTGCCGACGCGCGAACCCCTCAACACGTGGCTGAAGTGCCAAATCTTCGTGCCCTCGCCGATGTCGCAACCGTCATCGACGCACGCCGTCTCGTGCACCCTCGCCCCGGCAAAGTGCCGCGAAGGGTGGCCCGGGCCGGCCGCGGCTTCCGCCGGCGCCATGGCCTGCGCCGCCGCCTTCAGCACCCTGAGCACGCGCAACGCCTCGAGCCCGTCGGTGCGTGGCGTGGCGTTGTCGCGGACACAGTCGAGAAAATGCACGCATTCGAGGTGGAGCGGCTCGTCGGGCTCAAGCGCGACCGGCTCGCCCGCTGCCTTCTCGGCCTCAGGGATACCGTCGCGCCAGGCGATCCGGTGGCGGAAGACCACGACTTTGCTCGCCCACGGCTCGCCGTCGTCGAACACCGCCATCGCGGCGTCGCCCACCACCACGAGCTTCTGCTCCTTGAAGGGATGGAGCCACGAGACGAACACGTGTGCGCGCGTGCCGTCGGGAAAGCTCAAGTGCGTGGTCGTCACGTCGGCGATCTTTTCGTGGAGATAATTGGCGCCGACGGCCGTGACCCGCTTGGGCTCGGCGCCCACGAGCGCCAGGATCATCGAGATGTCGTGGGGCGCGAAGCTCCACAGGATGTCCTCCTCGCGGCGGATGCGGCCGAGGTTGAGCCGGTTCGAGTAAACGTACAGCAATCGTCCGAGGGCGCCGCCACGCACCAGCTCCTTCAGCGCGAGAAACGCGGGATGGTATTGCAGCAGATGACCCACCATCAGCACCCGCTGTTTCTCCCGTGCCAGCGCGCACAGCGCTTCCGCCTCGGGCACGTCGAGTGCGAGCGGCTTCTCGACGAAGACGTGCTTGCCCGCTTCGAGGGCCAAGCGCGCAAGCGCCGCATGGCTCTCGGGCGGCGTCGCGATGACAAGCGCCTTAAGCGTGGGATCGCCCAGGAGCGCCTCGAGGCTCACCGCGGGCACCCCCTGCGCGGCGGCGAGCGCGGCTGCACGCGCGCCGTCGCGGTCGTGCACCGCCTTGAGCGCACCGAGCGCATGGAAGTTGCGTGCGAGGTTGCGCCCCCATTGTCCGCAGCCGATGAGCGCGAGCGAGGGGACCGCCACCCCGGGAGCCACGGCGCTCATCGCGCGCGCCCCAAGCGCTCGCCCGCGTAGCGCGCCTTCTTAAGCACGCTCGCACACCAGGCGCCGTTCTCAAGATACCAGCGCACGGTCTTGCGCAAGCCCGTCTCGAAGCTCTCGCGCTGTTGCCAACCAAGCTCGCGCACGAGCTTCGTGCAATCGATGGCGTAGCGCCGGTCGTGGCCGGGGCGGTCTTCGACGAAGGCGATCTGGCTTGCGTAGCTTCCCCCGCCCGCCTTCGGCCGCTCCTCGTCGAGGATTCGGCAGAGCGTTTGCACGAGCGCGAGATTCGTCATCTCCGCGGCCCCGCCGATGTTGTAGGTCTCGCCGAGCCGGCCTTGCTCCAGCACGAGCCGAAGCGCCCGGCAATGGTCCTCGACATAGAGCCAGTCGCGCACATGTTGCCCATCGCCGTAGACGGGGAGGCTCCCGCCCGCCAGCGCGCGGGTGATCATGAGCGGGATGAGCTTCTCGGGGAACTGGTACGGTCCGTAGTTGTTCGAGCAGTTGGTGATGAGCACGGGCAGACCGTAGGTCTTCTGCCAGGCGCGGGCGAGGTGGTCGGCCGAGGCCTTGCTCGCCGCATAGGGCGAGTTCGGCGCATAGGGCGAGCTCTCGCTAAAGGCGCCCTTGGGTCCCAGCGAGCCGAACACCTCGTCGGTCGAGACGTGCAGGAAGCGGAACTCGGCGCGGATCTTGCGGCCCGCACCCTCGCTCAAGAAACTCCGCACGGTCTCGAGCAGGCGGTAGGTGCCGTTAATGTTGGTCTGGATGAACGCCGCCGGCGTATCGATCGAGCGGTCGACGTGGGATTCCGCGGCCAGATGAAACACGGCGTCGGGCCGGTAACGCGCGAAGATGTCCGCCAGGGCGCCGCCGTCGCAGATGTCCGTCTGCTCGAAGTGAAACCGCGCGTTGTCCTTGACCGGCTCGAGCGATTCGAGATGGCCCGCATAGGTGAGCTTGTCCACCACCACGACCTCGGCATCGCCCTCGGCGATGAGCTGGCGCGCGAGGCCCGAGCCGATGAAGCCCGCGCCGCCGGTGATAAGACGGACCGCGCTCATGGCCGGCCGCTGCCCAGCCCGTCCACGCTCGGCGCGCCGTTGCGCTTGCGCAGGATGCGCAAGATCGGTGCCGTCACGATGCGCTCGGGCGCGATGCTTTCGAGCAGCCGCTCGTAGCTCCCTTGCGGGTTCTTGAGATCGGTGACGAGCAGCGCATCGACCGGCCCGAGCGCCGCTAGATCGGCCACCACCGGCGCACCGCCAAGCTTGCCCGGCGCATGGTCGGGATCGACGACGCCGGCGACCGCGATGCCGTAGTCGCCGTGGCAGAGCAGCGCAATCTCGGCCAGCTCGCTGTGGCCATACAGCCCGACCCGCCGCCAGCCTCTTCGCTCGCAGTCCTCGAACAGTTCGCTCAACTGGCTGCGGGCCTGGCGGAAGAAAGTAAGCGAGTCCGAGAAGAACTGGGCGGTGAGCCGGGTCTTCTCCGCGAACCCCTTGGGCGTCAGATAGTAGCGGTAGCGGCGCGCGGGCACCTGGGAGATCTTGATCAGGCCCTTGCGCACGCAGCGGCGGATATAGGCGTTGGTCAAGCCCAGCGCGATGCCGAGCTCGTGCGCGAGGTCGCGCTGGCTGGTCCCCTCGCCCTCGTCGATGCGCACCAGGAGATCGCGGATGATCTCCTGATCGCGGGTTTCGCGCTGGTTCACGGCAAGCGCCAAAGCGCCCGCGGCGGGCGCCCGCATGTCTCAACTAACATATTGAATTAACGAGGAATGATCCTGAAAGCGGGCAGGCTACCGCCGCTCCGGGTAGAGCTGCGACGCAGCCCTGGGACGGCCAGCCCGAACGGCGCGCGAGCCGCCCCTCCAGTATTGTTCACGGCATGAACGAAGCGGTCAAGCGAAATGTTCAGGATATGAACATAGGCCTTGGACGCTCGCGCGTGAGACACAAAATTTTCTTTCCTTTCAATGGACTTGCGTATCGCGTATCGCGCGGCCACGGATACTTCTGCTAGACTTTCAAAGTTGGCCGAAAAGGACCGGCACGGCGGCTCATCCGGCGCAGCAGCGCATGAGCCGGCAAGGGAGGGCTCGGCGATGGCGATCAAGGGATCAACGCGCGAGGCCGCGGTGCAGCCGGCGCCGATGAGCAAGACCAAGGCCTTCCGCGCGCTTCTGAACGCGCCCGACCTCGCCTTCCTCATGGAGGCGCACAACGGCATCTCGGCCAAGATCGTGGAAGAGACGGGCTTCCCCGGCATCTGGGCCTCGGGCCTCTCGATGTCGGCCGCGCTGGGGCTGCGGGACAACAACGAGGCCTCCTGGACCCAGGTGCTCGAGACGCTTGAGTTCATGTCGGATGCAACCCGCATCCCGATCCTGGTCGACGGCGACACGGGTTACGGCAACTTCAACAACGTGCGCCGGCTGGTGAAGAAACTCTGCCAGCGCGACGTCGCCGCGGTCGCCATCGAGGACAAGCTGTTTCCCAAGACCAACTCGTTCGTCGGCGGGGCGCAGCCCTTGGCCGAGGTGGAGGAGTTCTGCGGCAAGATCAAGGCGGGCAAGGACAGCCAGCCGGACCCGGACTTCTCGATCATCGCGCGCACCGAGGCCTTCATCTCCGGCTGGGGGCTGGACGAGGCGCTGCGCCGCGCCGAGGCCTACCACGCGGCCGGGGCGGACGCGATTCTCGTGCACTCCAAGAAGCCGAGCGCGGACGAGGTCTTGGCGTTCGCCCGCGAGTGGGCCAACCGCTGCCCCGTGGTCATCGTGCCCACGATGTATTACGCCACGCCGACCGAGGAGTTCCGCAGAGCCGGCATCTCGGTCGTGATCTGGGCCAATCACAACCTGCGCGCCGCGGTCGCCGCCATGCGCGAGGCGAGCCGGCGCATCCGCGAGGACCAGAGCCTCATGGGGGTCGAGGGCCGGGTCGCGAGCGTCCACGACATCTTCGAGCTCACCGACAACAAGGAACTCGTCGAAGCGGAGAAGCGCTATCTCGCGCCCGACCGGCGCTCGCTGCGCGCCATCGTCTTGGCCGCAAGCCGTGGGGCGAGCCTCGGCGCGCTCACCGAGGATAAGCCCAAATGCATGCTCGACGTGCGCGGCAAGCCGCTCCTGCACCGGCTGGTCAAGACCATGCGCGAGAGCGGGCTTTCCGACATCCACATCGTGCGCGGCTACAAGAAGGAGAGCATCGCGCTCTCCGAGGTCCACCTGGTGGACAACGAGCGCTACGATGAGACGGGCGAGGCGGCCTCGCTCGCCTGCGCCATCGAGCAGCTCGACGGGCCCTGCCTCGTCTCCTACGGCGACATCCTCTTTCGCCGCTACATCTTGGACCGCCTCATCGAAGCGCCGGCGCCGATCACCCTCGTCGTCGATGCCCGCTGGCGCGAGCGGAGGGATTCGGCCGCAGGCCGCGTGGTTGACCGGGTGCGCTGCTCGCGGCCCTTCACCGGCGATTACCTCGAGGACGAGGAGCCGGCCGAGCTCTTGGACATCGGGGAGGAGGCGGCGATGGGCGAGTGGATCGGCTTGGTCAAGCTCAATACGCTCGGCGCCTCCGCGCTGCGGGCCGAGCTCGAGGCCCTGCGCCACGAGGGCGTGCTCGACCAAGCGAGCCTGCCCGATGTCTTCGCGCGCCTCGTAAAGCGCGAGCAGCGCATCGCCGTGCTCTACATCACGGGCCACTGGCTCGACGTCGACGACGCGCTCGACCTCGCCACCGCGCGCAACTTCCTATGATCGCGGCCGAGGCATTCCTCGAGCCCGCACGCGCCCGCGGGTTCGATTTCTTCACGGGCGTGCCTTGTTCGTTCCTAACCCCCGTCATCAACCGCGTGATCAGCGATCGGAGCTTTCGCTACGTCGGCGCCGCGAGCGAGGGCGAGGCGGTGGCGATCGCGGCCGGGGCTTATCTCGCCGGCCGGCGAACCGTGGTCATGTGTCAGAACTCCGGTCTCGGCAACGCGGTCAACCCGCTCACCTCGCTCAATTACGCCTTCCGCATCCCGACGCTCCTGATCGTGACCTGGCGCGGGGAGCCGGGCCTTAAGGACGAGCCCCAGCACGAGCTCATGGGCCAGATCATGCATCGGCTGCTTGACACCCTGCGCATCGGGCATCGTCCATTCCCCAAGCGGGCCGACGAGGTGGGTCCGGCGCTCGATGAGGCCGAGGCCGCGATGGCGGCGAGCCGGCTCCCCTTCGCGCTCCTCATGGAGAAGGGCTCGGTGCGCAACGACGGCTTGGACGAGCCCGCCTTAACGCCGCGGCCCAAGGGCTCGCGCGAGCGTCTTGAAGAGGGCGGTGCGCGCCCGCGTCGCGCCGAGGCGCTTAAGCGATTCTTGGGCCTCGTGCCGGATCAGGCGGCGGTGATCGCGACCACGGGCAAGTGCGGGCGCGAGCTCTTCACGCTCGCCGACCGGGCGCAGCATCTCTACCAGGTCGGCTCCATGGGCGGTGCCAGCGCCATGGCCTTGGGCGTCGCGCTCCACACCGAGCGCCCGGTCATCGTGCTCGACGGCGACGGCGCGGCGCTCATGAAGATGGGCAATTTTGCCACCATCGGCGCGGAAGCGCCCCGCAACTTGGTGCATCTCCTGCTCGATAACGGCGTGCACGATTCGACCGGAGGCCAGCGCACCGTCTCGAGCCTCGTCGATTTCGCCGACGCGGCGCTTGCCTGCGGCTATGCCTACGCCGCCTCGTGCGATAGCCTTGCGGGCCTCGAGCGGGCATTTTCCGCGGCTCTCGCGCGCCCCGGCCCCTCGCTCGTGCACGCGCGCATCGCCGCCGGTTCGATGGCAAACCTCGGCCGCCCCACGATCAAGCCGCCCGACGTCGCCGAACGCTTCCGTGCCTTCCTCGGCACGCCTCTGAACCTGCGCGCCGCGTCCTAGATCGAGTGGAACCAGCCCCCTCCCCCTACCCCCTCCCGCGAGGGGGAGGGGGGACGAAACAAATAGCTCCCTCCCCCCTTTGCGGGGGACCTGCCTGCGCGAAGCCGGAGCTTCGCTTCGGCGAAGGCAGGGGGTTGGGGTGGGGGGACCATCGGCACGCTCAAGACAATCTCGCGTGATTCCACTCGATCGGATTCCGCTCTAAGGCCGCTGCCGGCCCGCGGGCAGCCGTGCGCTCTCGCCCGCGGGTTGAGGCGCACCGAGGCCGCTCGACCAGTGCTCCGGGCCCGGAAAGCGGCGCGAGCGCACGTCCTCGGCGTAAGAGTGGACGGCCTGCTGGATGGCACTCGAAAGCTCGGCGTAGCGTTTGACGAAGCGCGGCGCAGCCGCGCCCGACAGGCCCAGGATGTCGTCCGTGACCAGGATCTGCCCATCGCACGCGGGCGAGGCGCCGATGCCGATGGTCGGGATGGCGAGCCGCGCGGTGAGCGCCCGGGCCAAAGGTTCGACGGTGTTCTCGATGACCACGGCGAAGGCGCCGGCGCGCTCGACTGCTTCCGCGTCCGCCACGATCCGCTGCGCCTCCTCCTCGTCCCGGCCGCGCACGGAGAAGCCCCCGAGCGCGTGCACCGACTGCGGCTCGAGCCCGACATGGCCGAGCACCGGAATGCCGCGCTCCACGAGAAAGGCGATGGTTTCGGCCATGTCGACCCCGCCCTCGAGCTTGACGCCCATAACCCCACTCTCGGCGAGGATGCGGGCGGCGTTGCGAAACGCCTGCGGGGGCGATTCCTGATACGAGCCGAAGGGCATGTCGACGATCACGCAAGCCCGCGCCGAGCCGCGCATCACGGCCTTGGCGTGCCCGATCATCATGTCGAGCGTGACGCCGAGCGTCGTCTCCATGCCGTAGAGCACCATGCCGAGCGAGTCGCCGACCAAAAGCAGATCGGCTTCCTCATCCAAGAGACGCGCCATCGGCGTGGTATAGGCGGTCAGGCAGACGAGCGGCACACCGCCCTTGCGCGCCGCGAGCTCGGGCGGCGTCTTGCGTCGAGGCTTGGGGGAAGCAGTCATGGCAAGCCACCCGTGCTCATCGAAAAGGCTTCCAATTCTCCGTCAGCAAGGCCGCGGTGTCCAGCGCCATTTGTTGCAATGCACAACAGAGATATTTAAATAAATTCAATTTGCTATAAAGTTAACTCGCGCAACGCGGAGAGGGGCCGCTGGCGCTTCGCATCAGGCCAGCCGATCAAGCAGCGCCGGCAGATCCGCGATCGAATCGATGCGCCCGAACGGCCGCACGCGCCCTTCTCTCTCGTCCTCGGGGCGAAACTTGCCGGTGCGCACCTGCACGCCCTTGATGCCGGCGCACGCCGCACCCGCGATGTCGCTATCGAGGTCATCCCCCACCATCAGGCTCTCGGCAGCGCCCGCGTTCGCATCGGCAAGCGCGAGTGCAAAGAATGTGGTCGAGGGCTTGCCCAGGATCCGCGCCTCGATGCCGGCCGCATACTCGAGCGCGGCCACGAACGGCCCGAGATCGAGTATGAGATCGTTCTCCTTGCGCCAGTACCGGTTCTTGTGCAGCGCGTAGAGCGGTGCGCCCGCGAGCAGCATGGCGAACAGCCGATTGAGCCGCTCGTAAGTGAAGCCGGGGCCGAGATCGCCCAGCACCACCGCATCCGGGCCGTCATCGACGAGCGTGAAGGAGGCAAAATCCTCCGTGAGGTCCGCAGAGGCGGCGAGATGAATGCGCCGTTGCTTATCGTCACGCAGCACCCGCGACGCCGCGATGGCCGGCGTGAACACCTCGTCGGGCTGCGCGTCGAAGCCCATGGCCGCCAGACTCGCGATGATCGCCCGGCGCGGCTTGATCGTCGTGTTGGTGAGAAAGCGGAGCGCGAAGCCCGAACGCCGCAAGGCCGCCACGCTCTCGCGCGCACCCGCGATCGATTGTCCCTTCTGGTAGAGCACGCCCTCGAGATCGAGCAGGACCGTGCGAATCATCGCCCGGTTCCGGGCCCGGCGCCCGGCAGCGTCGCCTCGACCGCCTCGATGAGCGCCTTATCGAGGGGCTCGACCTTCGAGGGAAAAATTTCCACGAGCTCGCCGTCCGGGGCCACGAGATACTTGTGGAAGTTCCAGCGCGGTACCGCGGCCTCGCCGAACTCCTCGGCAATCCACCGGTAGAACGGGTGAGCATCCTTGCCGCTCACCCGCTCCTTCGCCGCGAGCGGAAAATCGACCCCGTAGGTCGCGCGGCAGAACGCGGCAATCGCGCGCTCCTCGCCCGGCTCCTGGGCGCCGAAATCGTTTGAAGGAACGGCGAGCACCACGAGCCCGCGTTCGCGGTAACGCCGCCACAGCTCCACGAGGCCCGCGTACTGCGGCGTGAAGCCACATTCAGAGGCCGTGTTCACGATGAGCAGGGCCTTGCCGGCAAAGCGATCGAGCGGCAACGGCGCGCCATCGATGGTGCGAAATCCGAAATCGTGGGCCTTGGTCATCGCAACCTCCGTTGCCGACGGCACGATACTCCGCTAGTGGTGCCGACCTGACGTTCGAGTCCCATCGTTGCCGGTCCGCATCAAGAAGTTAGCCCACCACATCGCGGCCCTAAGTGTTAGATTCGCACCGCTAGATGCCATCGCCCCCGGCATAAATCAACCGCACGCCGGCGATGCGCCATGCTCCGTCGGGTTGCCGCTCCATGCGGTAGTCCGCGATCACCAGGCGCTCGTCCGGCGTCGTCACGATCAGCCGCTGCACGGACCTCTCCTCCTCGACGATCAGCGGGCCGAATTCGACGAGCTTGGGCCGATAGACCGGCCCGTAACCGTGCCGCACCATGCGCATGAAATTGTCGGGCGTTGCGAAGCGCGCCTGAATGGCGGGCGAGGCGAAAGCGAAGGCGGCGGCCGCATCGTCGCGCCCGAAGGCCTCGATCTGCTCCAGGATCGTGTTCTGGATCGTCACCCGGTCCTCATCGGCGAGCAGCGGCTCGGCGCGCGCCGTCCCGGCCGGCGCCGTCCCGGCCAAGATAAGGGCCGCGGCCAGGATCGCGCCCAGCACGGGCGCGCGACGTGTGCTCGAAATCCGCCTCATGGCGAAGAATATAGCGCGCCTTGGCCTCGGGTCATGCGGGCGCTACCGTAGAAATCGGCATGCGTTGCTACCCGACACCGTCAAGGAGCGGCTTTGGACATTTCCCATGCGGAACTGCTCGAGCGCCTCGGCGTCGCGCTCGCCCTCGGCCTGCTCGTCGGCGCCGAGCGCGGCTGGCATACGCGCGAGCTTGCCGAGGGCCGACGCGTCGCGGGCTTGCGCACGTTCGGACTCATCGGGCTCTTGGGCGGGGTGTGGGCGGTGCTCGCGCCGCTCGCCGGGCCCCTCGTCCTGGCGGTCGCCTTTCTGGCCCTCGTCGCGATCCTGACCGTCGCTTACTGGCAGTCGTTGAAGACGGACGCCGACCGCGGCGCCACCTCCCACGTGGCGGCTCTCTTGACCTTCGCGTTCGGCGCTCTCGCGGGCTTCGGCGAGCTCGAGGTCGGTGCGGCCGCCGCGGTCGTCGTGACCCTGCTGCTCGGCATCAAGGCCCAGCTGCACGGGCTGATCGAGCGCATCAGCCGCGAGGAGCTGATGGCGGTGATCAAGCTCCTCTTGATGTCGGTGGTGCTCCTGCCGGTGCTGCCCGATCGCGGCTATGGGCCCTGGCAGGCGCTCAATCCCTATCAGATCTGGTGGATGGTCGTGCTCATCGCGGGCCTGTCCTTCGTGGGTTATGCAGCGATCCGGATCTTGGGTCCACGACGCGGCATCGCGCTGAGCGGCCTGCTCGGAGGGCTCGCGAGCTCGACCGCGGCCACCCTCAACTTCGCGCGCATGGGCCGGCGCGAGCCGGCGCACCGCGCGTTGCTCGCCGCGGGCACGGTGATCGCATGCGCCATGATGTTCGCGCGCGTGCTCGTGGTGATCGCGGTCGTCGCGCCCAAGCTTGTCGAGGCGTTGCTGTGGCCGCTGCTCTTGGGCGCCATCGTCTGCTCCGGCCTGGGCGCGCTCGCGCTAGGGCGGGATACAAGCGCCAGGCCAAAGGAGCCGCTGCGGCTTCAGAACCCGTTCGAGCTCGGCGTCGCGCTCAAGTTCGGATTGCTGCTCGCCGCGATCATGGTCGTCTCGAGCGCGCTGATTGCCTGGGCCGGGAGCGGCGCCCTCTATGCGCTCGCCGCGACCGCGGGCCTAGCGGACGTGGACGCGATCACCCTCTCGTTCGGCTCGATGGGCCAAAAGGGCACGCTCGCGCCGCGCCTCGCCGCCTCCGGCATCCTGCTGGCCGTCGCGGTCAACAGCGCGCTCAAGGCAGGCCTCGCCGCGGCGATCGGCGGGCCCGCCATGGGCTGGCGCGTGGGCACGATTCTCGCCCTCGCGCTGGCCGCGGCCGCCGGCGGCCTCTGGCTTCCGATGCCCTCGGACGCGGTTTTGCTCGTGCCCTAAAGCGCAATTGGATTAAGTGGAAGCGCCCCCTCCCCCTACCCCCTCCCGCGCGGGGAGGGGGACGAAATGAGAAACTCCTTCCCCCCTTGCGGGGGAGGGTTGGGGTGGGGGGCATCGGTAAATTTGACGCTCACCCGTGATTCCACTCCGCCAAATAACGCTCTAAGCGGGCAGCTTCGCCGGCAACTCGGATTTCAGCGCGCGCACGTGCTCGACCCCCGTGCCGCAACAGCCGCCCACGATCTGGCAGCCTTGAGCGACCCAGCCGCGCGCGGCCTCGGCCAGCTCCTCGGGCGAAACGATGTCCTTGAACTGCCAGTTCGGCATCACGAACCCGCCCGATTCGGGATACGCGCCCAAAGGGCCCCTCCAGCGCTTCTTGACCTCGGCGAGCCCGGGGCCGGTATCGTGCACGGGGCTGTGCATGACGGCGATGAGGCCCGCCCCCATCTTGGGGGTTTCGTCGAACAACGGCAGTGCCGAGACGTCGTCGTATTCGAACGGCGCCCAGGCTTGATCGCTCTTGCGCCGCTTGACCGACAGCCCGATCCACACCGGCAGGCCCGTGGCCACCGCGGCTTCGGCCGTCGGCCACAGAAGCTCGATCCGCTGGATCATCTCGAGCGCGATCAGATCGACCCCCGACTCGGCCAGGAGCTCCGCGATCTCGCGGTAGGTCGCGCGCAGCACCTCGGGGCGGCGCCACTTGGAATCGCTCTTCACCTTGCCGATGAAGTCATGGTCCTGGGAATCCGCGATCATGTTCGAGATCGAGCCCGCGATCGCGACCGGTCGGTCGGCCGCGCTCTCGCGCGCCTGCTTGGCGAGCTCGACCGCCTTGCGGTTCGCCTCGGCGACCCGCTCGCCATAACCCATGGGCTCGAGCACGTTGCGCGCGGTCGCAAACGTGTTGGCGATGATCACGTCCGCGCCGGCCCGGATGTAGTCCTCGTGGATGGTGCGCACGAGATCGGGGTGGCTGAACTGGGCAAGCCCGCACCAGCCGGTCGCGTCCATCGGCATGCCGCGCTTCTGCAGCTCGGTGCCCAAGCCGCCGTCGATGACGACGACCTCTTTGTTCTTGATGCGCTTATCGAGCCAATCCGGCCCCATTTTCGTTGTGCTCATCGCCTGCCCCCTCGCTCCTTCGGTCCATGTGTTAAATCTTGAGGCTCCGCGAGCGCCGGCGCAACGGCCCGATCACGGGACAGCACGCGGCCAGCGCACCCTCAGGCGGCTCGCGGCCCGGTGGGCCGGCCCGACCACCGGACCGTAGCGCAGCCGCGCTTTTCTGGACCCCGCGCTCGGCGTAGCATGCGTGGGAGGACGCCGTGAGGGAGCGGGCGGACGGAGCGAAGGGCCCGGCATCAGGGCGTGCCCGATTAAAGGGGGAGGACAGCCGACATGACACCGACGTTGATCAAGGTCGATCTCAGGAAGCGGCCGAAGGACCAGGACATCCTGCCGCACAACCGCTGGCACCCGGACATCCCCGCCGTCGCCTCGGTCAAGCCCGGCGAGGATTTCATCATCGAGTGCATGGACTGGACCGGCGGCCAGATCGTCAACACCGACGACGCCAACGACGTTCGCGACGTCAATCTCTTGCCCTGTCATCACCTGTCCGGTCCCGTCGAGGTCGAGGGCACGAAGCCCGGCGACATCCTCGTGGTCGATATTCTGGATATCGGCTTCAAGGCCGAGTCGCCCTGGGGCTACACGGGCATCTTCGACCGCAACAACGGCGGCGGTTTCTTGACCGATTTCTTCCCCGAGGCGCGCAAGGCAATCTGGGACTTCCACGGCATTTATACGACCTCGCGCCACGTGCCGGGCGTGCGCTTCGCCGGGCTCACCCACCCGGGGCTCATCGGCTGCGCGCCCTCGAAGAAGCTCCTGGAGGAGTGGAACCGGCGCGAGCGCCAGCTCATCGCCACCAACCCCAAGCGCGTGCCGCCACTCGCGCTCCCGCCCAACCCGGAAGGCGCGCTCTTGGGCCACATGAAGCCGGGCGCCGCCAAGGAGGCGGCCAAGGAGGCGGCGCGCACGATCCCGCCGCGCGAGCACGGCGGCAATTGCGACATCAAGAATCTCTCCCGCGGCAGCCGCATCTATTTCCCGGTCTACGTGCCCGGCGCCAAGCTCTCGATGGGCGACATCCATTTATAGAAAAAAGACGACGAGATCACCTTCTGCGGCGACATC
>CAZVZP010000003.1:14389-29385 GCA_964631625.1 uncultured Hyphomicrobiales bacterium
CGCATGCCCAATCCAAGAGGGGCCAGCTGATCGCGTTCCCTCATCGAATCTTATCGCGAAGGACGGCGGAATCAAGGTAATGGTCGGCAGCAAGGAGATCACCGTCTGCGGCGCCATCGAGATGGCGGGCTGGCTGCACCTGCGCGTCGATCTGATCCGTGACGGCGTTGCCAAGTACGGGCTCGTCAATCCGATCTTCAAGCCGGGCCCCGTCGAGCCGCGCTACTCGGAGTTCCTCGTCTTCGAGGGTATTTCGGTTGACGAAAGCGGCACGCAATATTATCTCGACGCCCACATCGCGTACCGCCGCGCCTGCATGAACGCGATCACCTATCTCAAGAAGTTCGGCTACTCGGGCGAGCAGGCCTACGCGATCCTGAGCACGGCGCCGGTCGAGGGCCGCATCTCCGGCATCGTGGACATTCCGAATGTCTGCGCCACGGTCTCTATCCCGACCGAGATCTTCGAGTTCGATATCCAGCCCGAGGCGAAGGGTCCGCGCAACATGATCGGCCGCAAGGGCGACCTCGCACGCGCCAGCGGCCGCGCGCGCAAGCGCTAGGGGGAGGCGCACCATGCCCCGTTACGATTACGCGTGCTCCGAGTGCGGAGCCTTCGTCGAGTGGCGGCCGATGAGCGAGGCGGCCGATCCGGCGCCCTGCCCGGCCTGCGGCGCCGCCTCGCCGCGGGTCATCGGCGCGCCCCAAATCAGCACGCTCTCGGGCGCCACACGCAGCGCACAGGCGCGCAACGAGAAGAGCGCCGAGCGCCCCACCGTCGCTTCGCCGTCGGGCCACCGCCACCACGGGGCGTGCGGCTGCGGCCACGGCGCCAAGCGGCCCTGGATGCTCGGCCACTGACGACGACGTCCCGCTTTGCCGCGACATGAGAGAGGGCCGGAGCCTTAGGCCCGGCCCTCATCCACGGTATCGGATGGTCGGAGCGGCCGGATTTGAACCGGCGACCCCCAGTCCCCCAGACTGATGCGCTACCAGGCTGCGCTACGCTCCGGCTGAGAGACGCACTATAAACCGCGGCACCGTCGAAAGACAACCGAAGGCGGAGCGCGGCCGGCGCAAATCGAGGACACCCGAGTGCCGTCGGGAAGGCGCGCCGGGCCTCTCCCGCCGAGGGAGCGATGCGAGGCGCCCGGGCGCCATCAACCGCCAAACCTTCTCTGCACGCTTGCCAGCACGGCCGCAAAATCGGCAGCCAACAGGGCCTCGACCTCCTTCTCCGTTGCGCCGCTCGCCGGATCGAAGGTCGCCGCCATCTCGAAGACGCAGCTTTTTCCCGGCACCTGATCCTTGACCGAGATACTCGCCCTGTAATTGACCACGGGGAACGGTGCGTCGATCAACTCCACGATCTTCCAGTCGTAACGGCGCGCCTTGTGATCGTAATTAAGCAGCCGCTCGACGATTTGGCCGCCGTCATTGGTGTACAGACGGCGCTGCACGCCACCGTCCTCGAGCGTGCCCTTCTTTATCCCGGGATCGAACTCCGCCAGTCTGCCGAACGGTCCGACGTACGCCCACACCTCCTCGGCCGGCGCATTCACGGGTCCCGATGCCACTGCCCTGGCCATTGCCATCCCCCTCTCCAGCTGGTCTTGCCGCCTCGATGGTACTCCCCCGCTGCGCTGGCCCCCACCGGCCGAGACGGCCTGCGGCAGGGGGGCGGATCGTCAGGGCTCGACGGCCGGGCGCTCATGGCCCTGCCGCGGATAGGTCTCGGCGCCCCACAGCTGGCGCTCGCGGATCCACGGCAGCGGGCGCTCGGGGTGTGGGCTATCGAACTCGCGCGCGAGCCGGTGCGCGTCGAAAATGGCGTTCATCAGTTGCTGCGGGGCCTTGCAATCGCCGATCCGGTACACGGCTTGCACGCCGTTCTTGGCCCACTCGGACTTGCGCGCCTTGAGGTCCTTGTAGAGCTCCCCGTTCGGCACCCGCGACGTCACCAATACGACGGAGTCGCAATCGAGATCGAGCGTCTCGGCTCCCATGCGGCGCCCGAACCGGCCATTGCCCAAATCGAGCAATTCCGCGCTATCCCGGTAGAGATAGTAGAGCGAAACCTTGCCGGGCTCGATTCTGTCCGGCCAGTGATGCACAAGCTGCGCAATCTTCTTTTCGTGCATCATCCGCTTCAGATTTCCGAGTTCCATCGTATAGACGGTGTATTCGGCCACCTCCGCCGCATCCGTCACGACCGTGACCGTCTTGCCCTGGTCGGCCAGGAGCTCGGCCATCGCGACAGCCGTGAAGTGACTGTCGCCATCGACGACGACCACGCGCCGCCCGGCCGGCTTGCCGGCCATGACCTGCTCGGGGGTCAGGCAGTGGGAAAGGAAGGCGTCGGCCCCCGGAATCGGCGCGTGCGTCTCGGCCCCGACGCCGTTCTCTGACCAGTGCGATCCCGTTGCGATCACCACCTTGTCGGCCCCGTACGCCAGAACGCCATCCGCCGTCATCGTGCCGACGCCCAGGTGCACTTCGACGTTCTTGAGCTTCTTAAGCTGGATCTCGCGGTAGCTGATCACCCGTCCCCACTCGGAGCAGCGCGGGTAGCGGGCCACGTCTCGCCACAGACCGCCAAGCTCCTTCTCCGCCTCGCACAGATGCACGGTATAGCCGCGCATGCCCAGCACGCGCGCGCACTCCAGGCCGGCCGGCCCGCCGCCGACGATGAGCACATCGCAGGGCTCGCGCGTCTTCTCGAATTTCTCGGGGTGCCAGCCGCGACGATACTCCTCCATCGTGGTCGCGTTCTGGGTGCAGAAGATCTGACCGTGTTGCTGGAATTTCGAGACGCACATGTTGCAGCCGATGCACTCGCGGATATCCTCGGGCCGGCCCTCCTCGATCTTCTTGGGGAGGAACGGGTCGGCGATCGAGGGGCGTGCCGCGCCGATGATGTCGCACTGACCCGAGCCGATCACCGCGATCATGTCGTCCGGGCTCGTAAAGCGGCCGTTACAGACCACGGGGATACGGCCCATGACCTTCTTGACCTCGGCCACGAAGGGTCGGGTCCAGTTTGCCTTCCGGAAGCGCGAGCCGCCGGCGTCTTCGCCCGCCCACTCCTCGAGATCGCCGATCTTGGTCGACAGCACATCGGTCACGCCCTCCTTGGCCAACAGCTCGACGAACCGGATCCCTTCGTCGAAGTACTGGATGCCGCCGGAACCGCGTGTCGTGTCGAGGCTGAAGCGTGTGCTGATGGCGCAGGTGTCGCCGCAGGCCCGTTTGAGCCCGGTCAAGACCTCTATGATGAAGCGGGCCCGGTTCTCCAGCGAGCCGCCGTAGCGGTCCGTGCGCCGGTTGTAGCGCCGCTCGAAGAACTGCATGGTGACGTTGCTGTCGCTGCAAATAAGCTCGAGGATGTCGAACCCGGCTTGCTGCGCGCGCTTGGCGGCCTCGACGTAGTAGTTCGCAAGAACCGCGACGTCGTCTTCGTCGGCCCCATATCCGTACATCGTCCGGGACCGGTAGCCATTCGACGGCAGGGTGGAGGAGCTGCGAGGGATCTCGCGCGATTCGAGGCAGGCCGACTGAATCCCGCCATACCAGAGCTGAACGCCCGCGAGCGCACCGTGCCGGTGCAAGACCTCGCACAAATGGCCAAGGTTGAGGATGTCTCCTTGGTCCCAGAGGCGCGCCGAGACGTAGGGATAGTCGTCCGACTCCGGGTGGATCGAGCAAAACTCGGTAAACACGGTGCCCCATCCACCCTCCGCCTTCATCCCCCGAAAGGCCGCCTGAGCGCCGGGACGCTCCGAGCCGGGACCCGCGCAATGGGGGGTTTGCCAGAACCGATTCTTGGCTCTCTTGGGCCCAACGGTGATCGGCGTGAAGAGCACGTCGTATTTGGGATCACGCGCCATGAACTCTTGCCTCCTGTCTGGATGTCCGGTCGCCCGCCCGCCCGCCGGCCGGTGTCGACGCGCGCACCCTGGGCGCAACGGTTCGACGATCGCTCTCACGCACCCCGAATGATCCGGCTTCGACCTCGCGGCCGGGCCTCGCCATCGGATGCCCGACGAGGGTCCTCAACCATCCCGAAAGATGCCGAGGAGAAGGCGAGCCGTCAAATCAATATCGGCGTCGCCGCCCCGCCGCCGAAAGGCCTCGGACGAACCGCTCGAGGCGGTCGCCGTTTGCGCGCCTTGGCACCCTCAAGGGACGGTGCTATCGTTCTTTTATTGTTGTTCACTCCGGCTCGCCTCAACGCGCGAGAGGCCGGCGGAGGCCTGGGGGAATTTCGTCGCGACAGGGAGAGAGTTCCATGAAAGGGAAGAACATTCTTACGCCGCGTGCCCGCGCTTTCGGACCGACGCGCCGCAGCGTGCTTAAAGGTGCCGGCGCAGCGGCGCTCGCCGCGGCGGCCGGACCGGCCATCCACGTCCGGGCCGAGGATGCGGTCAATCTCAACATTCTGCTCACGAACATTCCGTGGACGGATGCGGTCCTGACGACCGTCGCCGAGGCCTACAAGGAGCACACGGGCGGGCGCGTCACGATCACCGGCGAGCAGACGTCCTACGAGGCCCATTACGAGAAGCTCGTGCTCGAGCTGAGCTCGAGCTCCTCCACCTTCGACATCGTGACGACCGATACGATCTGGATTCGCCAGCTCGTGAACAACAGCTGGGTCAAGGGCCTCGAGCCCATGAAGGCCGAGGACCCCTCGCTCCCGGACCTCAACTGGAAGGACTTCCTCGACGGGCCGTATATCTTCTCGACCTTCGACGGCCAGCGCTGGGCGCTGCACTCGACGCAATCGACGCCCGTGTTCGTCTATCGGAAGGACCTCCTCGAGGAGGCGGGCATCGCGCCGCCACCGTTGTGGAACTGGGATCAGTATCGCGACGCCGCCAAGGCACTCACCAAGAACGGCGTCTCCGGCGCGACCATGCTGCTCGGCGGCCAGGACGCCGCCATGGGCGACTGGATGTTCCGCGTGATGGGGTATGATCCCAATCCGCCGGGCAACGACTTCATCCTGGACGACGACGCGAACCCGATCTTCAACGAGAACCAACGGGGCGAGCGCGCCATCGAGCGGATGAAGGAGGTCCTTCAATACTGTCCCGAGGGCGTGTTCAACTTCGACTACCCGGACGGCGCGCCGCTTCTCCAGGAGGGCAAAGTCGCCATGGTCGTCCACTGGCTCGACATGTGGCCCGGGCTCGAGGACCCGGCGATATCGAAGTTCCCGGGCAAGTTCGGCTACACGGTCGCGCCGACCGACAACGTGAGCCAGCACATGGTCGCGGGCTGGGGCATGTTCATCAGCGCGTTCTCCGAGCATCCGCGCGAGGCCTACGAGTTCATGGCCTGGATGCTCGAGGGCAAGGCCTACCAGCTGTTCCGCGAAGCGGGCGAGACCACGCTCATCTACAAGCCCGATCTCGAGAACGCCGAGGTGCAGAAGGCCTTGCCGCTTCTGAACGTCTATACGGACATGGCGAAATTAGGCACCACCTACACCGCGTACCCGCCCTACAAGGTGACCAACGCCGCCGAGGTTCAGCGCCTCGTCTTCGAGGAAGTGGTGGCCGGGGTGTCGGGCGAGAAGACGGCGGCGCAGGCCATGAAGGACGCAGAGGATCGCGTCGTGCAGGCGCTGCGCGCCTAAAGCCAAAGGGGCCGGGCCGGACGCGCGTGCGCCCGGCTCAGCGCCTCACGCCCGAGCCGCAGAGGACGCGAACGAGCCGCCTGATCCGATGTTTGGGCGCAAGCAAGCGAGCGAGGCCGGGGCTACGTCCGGTCCCGCCCCGGTCGGCGCGGGTGTGTGGCCCTGGCTCCTGCTCGCGCCGAGCTTCATCGTGCTCTTCGCCGTCGGGGTTTATCCCCTGCTCTACTCGCTGTGGATCAGCCTGCACGACTATCACCCGACCAACCCGAGCTTCCCCCAAGGCTTCATCGGGCTCGACAACTACGTGAAGGCGTTTGGCGATGAGCACGCACTCCATGCGCTCGGCCTAACCGCGCTCTTCACGTTTGCCAGCGTTTCGCTCTCGCTGATCACGGGGCTCGGGCTTGCCCTTCTCCTCAACGCGCGGCTGCCCGGCCTTGCGCTGATCCGCGCCCTCGTGCTGATCCCGATGCTGGTGACCCCGATCGTCGTCGGCATCACGTGGCGCATCATGTTCAATTCCGAGCTCGGCGTTGTGAATTACGTCACGGGGCTCGTCGGGCTGGCGCCGCAGCCCTGGCTCGGCTCCGAGCAGCAGGCGCTCGCGTGCGTGATCTTCGTCGATGTCTGGCAGTGGACGCCGTTCATGTTCCTGATCCTGTTCGCCGGGCTGCGCTCGCTGCCGAAGAGCCCGTTCGAGGCCGCGGCGATCGATGGCGCGGGCCGCTTCCGCGTCTTCTTCAGCATCACGCTCCCCATGCTCCAGCCGGTGATCGTGCTGGCCGTCCTGCTGCGCGGCGTCGACGCGGCGCGCACTTTCGATCAGGTGTTCATGATGACGCGCGGAGGGCCCAACCTCGTCACCGATTTTGCGAGCCTCTACTTGCAGCGGGTCAACTTCAAGTTCTTCGACGTGGGCTACGGCGCGGCGCTCTCCTGGCTCTTCCTCCTCTTGCTCCTCCTCGCGGTGATCGCCTTCATCCGCTACACAGGCTTCGTGCGCCACGTTGCGCAGGAGGCTCCGGCATGACCGCGCCGGCCATGGGCGTGCCGCCCGCGGCGGAATCAATGCGGCCCGCGCTTGTGCGCAGCCTGAGCTCTGCCGGGCGTGCCGGCCTCATCTACGGGCTCGTCACGATCGCGGTCAGCGTCCTGCTCTTTCCCTTCTACTGGACGGTTGCCGCGGCCTTCAAGGGCACGGGTGAGGTGACGGCGTACCCGCCGGTGTGGGCGTTCACGCCCACGCTCGACAACTTCCGAGAGCTGTTCCAAGCGCTCGGCGCGTTCGATGCGCTGATCAACAGCCTCGTCATCGTCGGCGTCTCGACCTGCCTCGCGCTCCTCTTCGGCAGCATGGCGGCCTATGCGCTTGCGCGCTTCGAGATCAAGGGCAAGGACATGATCGCGCTCGACATTCTGCTGATCCGCATGCTGCCGCCGATTGTCAGCGTGATCCCGCTCTTCCTGCTCGCCAAGAAGCTCGGGCTGTTCGACAGCCACGCGATCCTGATCGCGGTCTACACCCTCGCGGGCCTGCCTTTCGTGGTCTGGGTCATGCGCGTGTTCATCCAGGACGTGCCGCGCTCGGTCGAGGAGGCGGCCTTGATCGACGGCTGCAACCGGCTGCAGGTTCTGTTCCGCATCACGCTGCCGCTCGTGCTCCCCGGGCTCGCCGCCACCGTCGTAATCGTCTTCATATTCGCCTGGAACGAGTATCTCTATGCGAGCCTCCTGACCTCCTCGAACGCGCGCACGCTTCCCGTCGTCACCGCCGTTGCCATCAAGCCGCGGGCGATCTCCTGGGGCGTCGCCTCGGCCGCCGGCGTGCTCATGTCGGCGCCCGTCATCGTGCTGGCCCTCCTCGTGCAGCGCTACCTCGTGCGCGGCTTGACCTTCGGCGTGGTCAAGGGCTAGGGCTGTGGGCATCCGGCTCGTCAACGTGCGCAAGCAGTTCGGCCGCACCGTCGCGGTCAACGACCTGACACGGGCGATCGAGTCGGGCGAGTTCTTCTCCTTGCTCGGGCCCTCGGGCTGCGGCAAGACCACGACCTTGCGCATGATCGCAGGATTGGAGCGTCCGACGCGCGGGAAAATCCTGATCGACGAGAGGGAGGTCACCCACCTCGAGCCGCGGCGGCGCGACATCGCCATGGTGTTCCAGGACTACGGCCTCTACCCGCACATGAGCGTGTTCGACAACATCGCGTTCCCGCTCAAGATCCACGGCACGGGCTCATCCGCCGAGCGGGCACGCCGTGTGACCGAGACCGCCGAGCGCCTGCACATCGCGCATCTCGTGCGCCGGAGGCCGGCGCAGCTCAGCGGCGGCGAGAAGCAGCGCGTCGCGCTCGCCCGCGCGCTCGTGCGCAACCCGCGTGCGTTCCTGATGGACGAGCCACTGAGCAACCTCGACGCCAAGCTGCGCATCACCATGCGGAGCGAGATCAAGCGCCTCGTCTCGGAGCTCAAGATCACGACGGTCTACGTGACCCACGACCAGACCGAGGCGATGGCGCTCGCGACCCGCGTCGGCATCATGGACAAGGGCGACATGGTGCAGGTGGGAACACCGCTCGAGATCTACGATCGCCCGGCCACCGCGTTCGTGGCGGGCTTCATCGGCTCGCCGCCCATGAACATGTTCAAGGGGGAACTCGGGCCCTCGGGCACGCTTTCGACGACGCCGCACTTCCTCTCTGCGGCGGTTGCGCCCGAGCGCCTCGCGGGAATCCGCCGGGCCTATCCCACGGGCCGCCCGCTCACCGTCGGGGTGCGGCCCGAGCACCTCGAGCTCGAGCCCTCGGGTGCGAGGAACGGGGCCAGCGCCAAGGTCGAGCTGATCGAACCCTTGGGCGCGGACACCTACGTCTATCTCAGTTGCGACGGCATCGAGATGGTGGCGGTGACGCGGCGCATCGCGGTCAAGGTGGGCGAGCGCGTGGGCCTGCGCGTGCTTAACGAGCACATCCACCTGATCGACGGCGAGACCGGGCGCAACCTGGCCCAGCCTTGAGGGCTCGGGTCATGAACGCCGATGGGCGGCGCCCCTTTCGAGCGGCTTTGCGCCGATCGCCTTGCCCCGCTCGATCCCCGGCCCAGGCGCCGCCTGAGCAGGACCGCCGCTGCGCTCAGATGCGCCCGCGCAGCATGTTGCGCAAGGTTTCGAGCTCGGACCTGAGCTGCTCGAGCTTGGCCCGCTCCTTGGCGTCGAGCGGCCGGCTCTCCCGCTTGCCCGGCGCCTCGGTCGGAGCCGCCGGGGCGGGCTTGGGCGCCGGGCCGTTATTCGCCAGCGCGCGTGCGCCGGTTTCGCGCAACAGCTTCTGCACGCCCCGAATCGTGTAGCCTTCGCGGTAGAGCAGGCCGCGGATGTGGCGCAAGAGCTCGACGTCCTCGGGCCGGTAGTAGCGGCGTCCGCCGCCCCGCTTCAACGGTTTGATCTGACTGAATTTCGTCTCCCAGAAGCGAAGCACGTGCTGGGGCACGTCGATCTTCTCGGCAACCTCCCGGATGGTGCGGAAGGCGTCCGGGGCCTTGCTGCCGCCGCGCCTGGCTTGGACCGGATCGCTGCGCTCGGCCATCGCGCTCAACGCCCGGTCTGCGCCTTCGCTGCCCTGAGCGACTGGTTGATGCGATCCTTGAGCACGTGGGACGCTCGGAACACCAGGACCCGGCGCGGCGGGATCGGTACTTCTTCCCCCGTCTTCGGATTGCGCCCCATGCGTTGGCCCTTCGAGCGTACGGAAAAACTACCAAATGACGAAATCTTGACGCTATCCCCTTTCGTCAAGCTGTCGGCAACCAGGTCGAGCACGGCGTCGACGAGCTTGATCGAGTCGTTGCGCGACAGACCCACCTCACGAAACACCGCTTCGCCCAATTGCGCCCGCGTGACCGTATTGCCGGCCATGGCCTCCGCCTCCCCCGTTTATTTTTATGCACGGTAGCGCGCCCCATCGGGAGCGTCAATTCAACGCTATCAATAGGATATCGCCGAACGGCGGGGCCGCCCCGGGGCCTTGGCCCCCTACCAGCGGATAACGCCCGCGCCCCAGGAGAAGCCGCCGCCCATCGCCTCGACGACCACGACATCTTGTGGCTTGATCCGCCCATCCCCCACGGCCTCGGTCAAAGCCAGGGGGATCGACGCCGCCGAGGTGTTGGCATGGCGATCGACCGTGACCACCATCTTCTCCGGCGGCAACTGGGCGCGCTCGGCGGTCGCATCGAGGATGCGTTTGTTGGCCTGGTGGGGCACCAGCCAATCGATGTCGCCAAGCGTCAGACCGGCCGCCTCGATCGCCTCGTCCAAGACCGCCGACAGATTGACCACCGCATGCTTGAACACCTCGCGCCCCACCATGCGCAAATGGCCGGCCGTCTGGGTCGAGGAGACGCCGCCGTCCACGTACAGCATGTCGTGGAAGCGCCCGTCGGAGTGGATGCGCACGGAGAGCACGCCGCGGTCGGTCTTGGGATCGCCGCGCTCCTCCTCGGCCCGGAGCACGACGGCACCGGCGCCGTCGCCGAACAGCACGCAGGTCGCGCGGTCCTGCCAATCGAGGATGCGCGAGAACGTCTCGGCGCCGGCTACGAGCACGTTCTTGGCCTGCCCGGTGCGCACGAAGGCGTCGGCGATGGCGAGCGCGAAGACGAAGCCCGAGCACACCGCCTGGACGTCGAACGCCACCCCATTCGTCATGCCGAGCGCGGCCTGAACGCGGGTTGCGGTCGCGGGAAAGGTGTTGTCGGGCGTCGAGGTGGCGAGCACGAAAAGGTCGACGGCGGACGCGGCGATCCCGGCGGCGCGCAGGGCATCGGCGGAGGCGGCGCGCGCAAGATCGGAGGTCAGCTCGCCGTCGGCGGCGATGCGGCGCTCACGGATGCCGGTGCGCGAAACGATCCAGTCGTCCGTCGTGTCGAGACGGCGCGCGAGCTCAGCATTGCTGACCACGCGCGCGGGCAGGTAGCTGCCGCAGCCGATGACCCGGGCCCGCAGCATGTTCAGACCGCGATGGTTTCGGGCTCGGGCACAGGCACGGTGTGCAGGCGCTGCAGCTCGTCGATGATGCGGGCGTTGAAGCCCTGAGTGATCATGTCCGCCGCCATGCCGATCGCGGTCGCGAAGCCGCGGTGATCGGTGCCGCCGTGGCTCTTCACGACGACGCCGTTGAGCCCGAGCAGCATCGCCCCGTTGTAGCGGCGCGGGTCGACCCGATCGCGGAAGGCGTGCAGCGCCGGCCGTGCCAAGAAGTAGCCGAGCTTCGAGAACACCGAGCGGCGGAAGGCCGCGCGCAGGAACTCGGTGTAGAGCCGGGCGGTCCCCTCGGCGGTCTTGAGCGCGACGTTGCCCACGAAGCCGTCGGCCACGACCACGTCGACCGTGCCGGCGGCGATGTCGTCGCCCTCGACGAATCCCTTGAAGTCGATCGGTAAGCCGCTTTCCCGGACCTTCGCCGCCGCGGTGCGGATCACTTCGTTGCCCTTGAGTTCCTCCTCCCCGACGTTGAGAAGCGCAACCGTGGGTTTCTCGATCAACAGAACGCTGCGCGCGTAGACCTCGCCCATGACGACGAACTGAAAGAGGTTGTCCGCGCCGCAGTCGATATTGGCGCCGAGGTCGAGCAGGACGCTTTCGCCCCGGAGCGTCGGGAACACCGAAGCCATGGCCGGGCGGCTGATGCCCGGCAGCGTCTTGAGCACGACCTTGGCGATCGCCATGAGCGCGCCCGTGTTGCCGGCCGACACCACGCCCGCGGCCCGGCCCTCGTGCACGGCTCGGACCGCGAGGCTCATGCTCGAGCCCTTGCGCTGGCGCAGAGCAAACGCCGGCTTGTCGGTCGCCTCGACGACTTCCTCGGTGTGCTCGATCGTGCAGGCGGCCGCGAGCCGGCGGAAGCGCTCGACCAGGGGTTTTAAGCGCCGCTCGTCCCCGAACAGCCGGAAGCGCAAGTGCGGATGGCGCACGCGTGCGATGCTCGCCCCGCGCACCACCATGCCGGGCGCCTTGTCGCCGCCCATCGCGTCGAGCGCGATGACGATCTCGCTGCCCATGGTTGGACCGGGGCCCGCCGCGTCCCGCGCGCCGCTAGACGGCGCTCGGGACCTCGACGACCTCGCGGCCGTCGTAGTGGCCGCAGGCGCGGCAGATATGATGGGGCCGCTTGAACTCGCCGCAATTCGGGCACTCGGCCACGTGGGTGCGCTTGAGGCGATGATGCGAACGCCGCATATCCCGGCGCGACTTGGAGACCTTCTTCTTGGGAACCGCCATGGACCGCTCGTTTCCTCTGTTGCTCGACGCTTGCTCGTGCCGATCGCGGATTGTACCCCAACTGCGGCACGCGCCGCGAGCCGGGGATCGAGCTCAGTCGCCCCCCGAGCGGCGTTCCTTAAGCCGCCCGAGGGCGCCGAACGGACCCCTCCCCTCGTCGCTGCCGACGGACTCGGGCAGGCCGAGCTCGGCGAGCCGGGCCTTGACCGTGGCCCCGGGTCGCCGCGGATAGGGGTCGAGCGAGAGGGCAAGCTGCTGCGCCACCAGCTCGCCCACGTCGATGGCATCGCCTGCGAGGGGCTCGGGCATCGCCTCATCCAACGCCTCCTCGCCGCCCTCGTCCTGCGCGGCCGCCTCGGGGCTGAACACAACCTCGAACGACTCGGCCACATGGTCCACTACCGGCTCGAGGGTGACCACGCAGCTCTGCACCACGTCGGCCTCGAAGGCTCCAGCGACGCGCACCTCGCCCCCGCCTTCGCGGATGAGCTCGAGTTTGGCGGCGAGGCGGTCGAGGGCGAGGAGCCCGAAGCGTCCGGCCAGCGCCGCGCGTTCCGCCGCGTTGGCTTCGATCGCCGTGCGGTAGCCCCGGGCGCTTACCGCCTCGAGCGCAACCTCGCGCGCAAACTCGGGCCGGGGCGGTGCGGCCTTAAGCGTGCTCTTGGAATGCCGGGTCACGGGATTCGACTCTTCCCATTCAATCGTCCTGACGCCGTGCCGTCGCCCCCTGGCACGACTGGGCGGGCGAGACGATACGGGGGGCGGGCCATCGGTCGCAACGGCTTTCCCTCGAGATGGGAAGCCGCGCGGCCGCCGTCCAGCGGTCTTAAGCCTCGGGAGCCGGGGGAAAGACGGCCCGGCCCTTAAGCAACGCCGCAGCCGGCTGCGCCGCAAGCAACCGCTCCGCGCATAAGACATAGCCGGTCAAGGCACCGAGCGCCGTCTGCGTCGGCGTCTGGGCGAACAGGTTGCGCGCGAGCGCGCTCCCGAGCGCGCTTTGGCCCGTCTCGAGCGCGCGGTCGTAGGCGGCGGCGCGGCCGTATATCGCCTGGCCCATCGCCTTGATCCTGCGCCCCACGCCGAGATCGCCCACGCCCATCTCGCGCAACGCCTGGTCGAAGTGGTCGAACATCGTGTCGAACAGCCGCTGGCCCAGCCGGCGCCCGGCCTCGCCCTCGCGCCGCAAGCGCCGGAGAAGCAAAAAGACATGGAGCACGAGCAGGTCGAAGCGCCCGTCCACCGTGTCGGGCACGCCGAGCGCGCGAAAGAACGTCGGCGCCCGCGCCTGCTCGGCGGCGCTGCGGTAGAGCGCCTCCGCGCACCGCCTCTCCGAGCTCCCGAAAAGCGCCTCGAACAGCATTTCAACCCACGGCGTAAGTTTGGCATAATGGGTGGGTGCCGCGCGCCGGCAAACCGTGGCTACGAGCCGCGAGCCCGAATGCGGCGCCAAAGCGCGAGAGGATAGACGGAACAGTCATGGTCACTGCCGTACGCCCCGGTCGATGCGGGCTCCGCCGTGCGGCGGCACTCGCCCTGCTGGCCGCCTTGAGCGCCTGCACGCCGCGCATCGATACCCACGGACACTACCCCGATCCCGAGGCCTTGAGCAGCATCGAGCCCGGGGTGCAGAGCAAGGAGGAGGTCCTTGCGCTCCTGGGCTCGCCGACCACCGTGGCGACGCTCGACCCGAACCGCTGGTACTACGTCACGCGGGTGACCGAGAACGTGTCGTTCTATGATCCCAGCCTCATCGAGGAAACGGTGGTGGCCATCGTCTTCGACGAAGAGGGCCGCGTCGCCTCCGTCGAGAACGTCGCGCTGAACGAGACGCCGGAGGTCGAGGTGGTCGAGCGCGAGACCGCGACCCAGGGCAAGGACGTTTCGATTTTCGAGCAGTTGCTCGGCAACCTCGGCCGCTTTCCGCGGGTCAGCGATCAGGGTCGATAGCACCGCCCGGGAGCGCCGGCGAGAGGACGGGGGTCGCGCCGGTGGACGCGCAATCGGGTCGCCGTTCCGGGGGCCTAGAGCACTATCCACTCGGATTGAACCGTCCGGTTCAATCTGAATGGATGAAATTGCTCTAGATTTAAAGACGATAGAGCAGCTTTATCCGGTCGTTGGATCGCTGAAAGCGATTCCAACTGACCGGATGCTGCTCTAGCCGGCGATCAGGCGGCTTAGGACCGCGAGCAGCAGCAGCGCCACGATGTTGGTGATCTTGATCATCGGGTTGATGGCCGGACCCGCGGTATCCTTGTAGGGGTCGCCGACCGTATCGCCGGTGACCGCGGCCTTGTGGGTGTCCGAGCCCTTGCCGCCCAAGTGCCCGTCCTCGATGTACTTCTTCGCGTTGTCCCAGGCGCCGCCGCCCGAGGTCATCGACACGGCGACGAACAGGCCGGTGACGATGACGCCCAGGAGCATCGCGCCCAGCGCGGCGAAGCCCGCGGCCTGGCCGGCGATCGCCCAGATCACGAGATAGAGAATGATCGGCGCGATGACGGGCAGCATCGAGGGCACGACCATCTCGCGGATCGCGGCCCGGGTCAAAAGATCGACCGCGCGGCCGTATTCGGGGCGCGCCTTGCCCTCCATGAGACCGGCGATCTCCTTGAACTGCCGGCGCACCTCGCGCACCACCGAGCCCGCGGCCCGGCCCACGGCGAGCAGCGCCATGGCGCCGAACAGATAGGGCAGCATGCCGCCGAACAAGAGGCCGACGATCACATAGGGGTTGCTGAGCGAGAAATCGACCACAACATCGGGGAAGTACCGCCCGAGCTCCTGGGTATAGGCCGTGAACAGCACGAGGGCCGCGAGACCCGCCGAGGCGATCGCGTAGCCCTTGGTCACCGCCTTGGTCGTGTTGCCGACCGCATCGAGCGCATCGGTCGTCTTGCGCACGTCCGGCGGCAGATTGGCCATCTCGGCGATGCCGCCCGCGTTGTCGGTCACCGGCCCGTAGGCGTCGAGCGCCACGACCATGCCGGCGAGCGCCAGCATCGTGGTGACGGCGATCGCCACGCCGAACAGCCCCGCGAGCAGGTAGGCGACGATGATCCCCGCCGCGATCACGAGCGCCGGC
>CAZVZP010000003.1:29395-35691 GCA_964631625.1 uncultured Hyphomicrobiales bacterium
AACCGAAGCCGGCGGCCCGGCTACTCCCACGACGGTGATCACGAGCGCCGGCAGCGCGGTCGACTGCATCGAGATCGCGAGCCCTTGGATGATGTTCGTGGCGTGGCCGGTGGTCGAGGATTCGGCGATCGAGCGCACCGGGCGATAGGCGGTCGAGGTGTAATACTCGGTGATCCACACCATGGCGCCGGTGACCACCAGCCCGACCAGACCGCAGAAGAAGAAGTCGAGGCCGCTGGCCGAGACACCGGAGACCACGAAGCGGGTGTCCATGCCCACGATCCAGTCGGTGATGGGATAGAGCGCCGCGGCCGAGAGCAGCGCGGTCGCCACGACCCCCTTGTAGAGCGCGCCCATGATGTTCCCACTCGCGCCCAGGCGCACGAAGAAGGTCCCGATCACCGACGTCAGGATGCACACCCCGCCGATCGCGAGCGGATAGACCATCATCGCCTGCTGCTCGAAACCGGTGAAGTAGATGCCGGCGAGCAGCATGGTCGCGACCATGGTCACCGCATAGGTCTCGAACAGGTCGGCGGCCATGCCCGCGCAGTCGCCCACGTTGTCGCCGACGTTGTCGGCGATTACCGCCGGGTTGCGCGGGTCGTCCTCCGGAATGCCGGCTTCGACCTTGCCGACGAGGTCGGCGCCGACGTCGGCGCCCTTGGTGAAGATGCCGCCGCCCAGCCGCGCGAAGATCGAGATGAGCGAGCCGCCGAACCCGAGCGCGACCAGCGCCTCGAGCACCTTCTCGGTCTCGACGCCGGCCGCGAGAAGCACCGCGTAGTATCCGGCAACCCCCAAGAGGCCCAGGCCCACCACCAGCATGCCGGTCACGGCCCCGGCGCGGAACGCGATCGCGAGCGCGGGCTTCAAGCCGTTCTGCGCCGCTGCGGCCGTGCGCAGATTCGAGCGCACCGAGACGTTCATGCCGATGTAGCCTGCGGCGGCCGAGAGCACGGCACCGATCAGGAAGCCGATGCCGACGAGGTAGCCCAGAAGCCCGGTGAGCACGCCGAAGATGACGAGGCCGACGAGCCCGATCGTCAGGTATTGCCGATTGAGATAGGCGCGGGCGCCTTCCTGAATCGCGCCGGCGATCTCCCGCATGCGCTCGCTGCCGCGCTCGGCGCTCATCACGGATTTGATCGCATAGGCGCCGTAGAGGAGGGCCGCAGCCCCGCAGCCCAGGGCAAACCAAAGCGCGCTCGTCATGGATCGATCGTCCTCCGCCCGCCGTCGTCGGGGTTGAGCGTTGAGAAGAAAACTGGGGCGCGAACGGCGAGGCAGCACCCCCCGTGGCCCCAAGATCGGCCGGGAGAATGCCACGGGGCGGGGCCATGATGCAACCGGCCTCTCGGCTGCCCGAGCCCGGATTTGTGCCGACTTTTGGACGCCTGGGCCGCCGGATGGCGCGGGTAGAAGGAGTGTCAGCTGCGCCGTTCGACCGCGCTCTCGACCAGGACGTCGCCCACGATGCCGGGTCCCAGCACCCGCTCCGAGAGTTGCAGAAAGCGCCGCTTGATGCGGCTGATATCGACCGGCGGATCGCTGGCCCGGCGCATCGCCGCCTGCAGGTAGAGGTCACTCAAGAAGGCGTCGCGCAGCGGCGTGATGCGCTCCTTGACGAGCGGCAGGTTGCGGCTATCGGGGATCTCGAGATTGAGCATGAGCAGGACGTAGCCGGCGAAGGCCCGGTCCTTGTAAATCGGCGCAAAAATGGGCTCAAGCGCGACGAAGGCGAGTTCGACCGGCGCCTCTTCCTCGGGCGCGTCGAGGATGAGGAACTTGACGCCGCCCCCGCCCCCGATCAGCAGCACCAGGGCAAGCAGAGCGATCAGCTTGCCCTTCTTGGTTCCCAGGAGCTTCTTGATCCGCTGCATCGCCAGCACCCGCCCGCCTTGGCCCGTTCGCTCTAAGGAAGCCGGGGAATCCTAAACAAAGGCTGAAGCCCAAGCCGCAAGGAAATCAAAAAATGAAATCCAGCCAGCCGGTTAGAAATGCCGGTAGCCGGTCGTACGAAATTCCATGGGTTGCCCTCGCTCATCGAGCACGACCACGCCGGGCGAGGCCTCAACGCTGCCGATCCGCGTGATCGCTACGCCCAGGGCGCGTGCGGCGTCGCCGATCTTCCCGTCCGCCTCGGCGGGCGCCGTGAACAAGAGTTCGTAGTCATCGCCTCCTGTCAGCACCGTTTCGAAGCTTGCGGCGCCCACATAAAGTGCGCTGCGCGCAGGCGCGGAGAGCGGCACGCGCGCCGCCTCGATGCGCGCGCCGACGCCCGAGACCTCGCCGATATGGCCGAGGTCGGCGACCAGGCCGTCGGAGACGTCGAGCGCGGCATGGACCAGACCCACGAGCGCCTGGCCCAGCGCGACCCGCGGCTCGGGCAGGCGGTAGCGGGCGATCAAGGCCGCGCGGCCTTCTTCGGACAGCACCTCGAGGCCGCCCTTGAGCGCCGCCAATCCGAGCGCCGCATCGCCGATGCTGCCCGAGACATAGACCGCATCGCCGACCTTGGCGCCGCCGCGCGTCAATGCCGTGCCCATGCGCACGGTGCCGAGGGCCGTGAGCGAGAGCACGGTCGGCCCATCGGTGGCCGAGATGTCGCCGCCCAGAAGGTCGAGCGAGAAGGTCGCCTGATCACAGGCGAGGCCGCCGGCAAAGGACTCGAACCACTCGGCTCCGACGCCCCGAGGCAACGCCAAGCCGACCAGATAGCCGAGCGGCCTCGCGCCCATGGCGGCGAGGTCGGACAGGTTGATGCGCAACAAGCGGCGTGCGATCAGCGCCGGCTGCTCGCCGGTCAGATAATCGATCCCCTCGACCATCAAATCGGTGGTGACGACGAGCTCCTGGCCCGGCGCAAGCGCGAGCGTTGCGGCGTCGTTTTTAAGGCCGTAGGCCCCGGGCGCACCCGCCGCGAGCGGGGCGAAGAAGCGCTCGATGATCTCGAATTCACCGAGCGTTCGCTCGTTCGTCACCGGAGGCCACCGCGAATTCGTCGGGCCGCATCTCGCGCGCCAGCGAATCGAGCGTCGCGTTGACGAAGCCGAGCTCGCGCGCGCCGCAGAACCCCTGGGCCACGCCCACGTACTCGCTGATCACGACGCGGGCCGGCACCTCCGGGCGGCGCAGGAGCTCGTACGTTCCGGCGCGCAGCACGGCGCGCACGACGCCATCGAGCTGCGGCAACGTCCAGCCCGGCGCCAATCGTCCGGCCAGCCGCTCGTCGATGAGCGCGCTGTCCGCGATCGTTCCGAGCACGACGCCCGCGAACCAGCCCCGATCGTCCGGCGCAAGCGGCTCGCCACCGAGCTCGCCCGCGAGCCGATGGCTCTCGAACTCGGCCACCACCGCCTCGGCCGAGGACTTCACGAACTCGACCTGGAACAGCGCCTGCACCGCGCACAGCCGGGCCGCGCGCCGGCCCCCGGCGAAGGGGCCGGCACGCGCGGGCGCTTCGTTTCGCCCGGCACTCATTCCGCCTCGACGCCTTGCAGGCGCGACTTGAGCGCGACCATGGCCAGGCAGGCGCGCGCGGCGTCGCGCCCCTTGTTCTTCTCCTTGACCGAAGCCCGCCGCCACGCCTGCTCGCGATTCTCGGTGGTGAGGATGCCGTAGCCGACGGCGGCATTGAAATGCACGGCGAGCTCGCCTATGCCCCGGGCGCTCTCGGCGCAGATGTACTCGTAGTGAGTGGTCTCGCCCCGGATCACGCAGCCCAGCGCGACGAAGCCGTCGTAGCGCCCGGAATCGAGGGCATACCGGATCGCCGCCGGGATCTCGAAGACGCCTGGCACGCCGACACGCTCGTAGCTCGCGCCCTGGGCCTCGAGCTCGGCGATCGCCCCTTTGGCGAGCTCGTCGGCGATATCTTCGTAGAAACGCCCCTCCACGATCAGGACATGGGGACCCGTCGCCATCGCCTTCTCTCTCAATCGACCGGAATGGGCCACTGGTCCACGACCTTGAGCCCATAGCCTTCGAGGCCGACGATGGTGCGCTTCGTGTTCGACAAGAGGATCATCTCCCGGACGCCCAGGTCGAGCAGGATCTGCGCACCCACGCCGTAGTCGCGCAAGCCCGAGCTCGCTGGATTCTCCGCCTTCTCGAGGCGGGCGCGCAAGCGGTCGGAGAGCGCGGTTCGACGGGGCTCGCGGATGAGCACGACGACGCCGCGCCCCTCGCGCTCGATCATGCGCATCGCGGCGTGCAGCTCCCCGGCCTTGCCGGTGTGGCGGTCGCCCAGCACGTCGTCGAGCACATTGACGGCGTGCATGCGCACGGGCACGGGGCCCCCCGCGGCCAGGTCGCCTTTGACGAGCGCCACGTGCTCGGCGTACTCGGCGCGGTTGACGTAGAAAACAAGGCGGAAGCGCCCGCCGTGGCGGCTGTCGAACGGCAACTCCATCACACGCTCGACGATCTTGTCGTGGCGCCGGCGGTAGGCGATGAGCTCGGCGATCGAGCCGATCTTAAGGCCGTGGCGTTGGGCGAAGCGGACGAGGTCGGGCAGCCGCGCCATGCTGCCGTCATCGTTCATGACCTCGCAGATCACCGCCGATGGATTGAGGCCGGCGAGCCGCGCGAGATCGACGCCCGCCTCCGTGTGGCCCGTGCGCACGAGCACGCCGCCGTCGCGGGCCACGAGGGGAAAGACATGCCCCGGCGTCGCCAGATCCTCCGGGCCCTTGCTCGGGTCGATGGCGACCGAGATGGTGTGCGCGCGATCGCTCGCCGAGATGCCGGTGGTCACCCCTTCCTTGGCCTCGATCGAGACCGTGAACGCGGTCTGCAACCGGGATTCATTGTTCTTCGACATGAGGGGCAGACCGAGGTGGCGGACGCGCTCGGCGCCCAAGGCGAGACACACGAGGCCGCGTCCGTACTTGGCCATGAAGTTGATGGCGGAGGGCGTCGCCATTTGCGCCGCGATCACGAGGTCGCCCTCGTTCTCGCGCGTCTCGTCGTCGACGAGAATGATCATGCGGCCGTTGCGGAACTCTTCGATGAGCTCCTCGGTCGGGGAGAGGGCGCGCGCCTTGCTCATCCGTTGCCGGCCTCCTGAAGGCGCGCAACGTAGCGCGCCAGCACGTCCACCTCAAGGTTGGCCCCGGCGCCGGGCGTAAGCTCGCCGAGGGTGGTCACCGCCTGGGTGTGCGGCACGACGGTGATGCCGAAGCGGCGGTCCGCGACCTCGTTGACGGTGAGCGAGACGCCGTCGAGCGCGACCGAGCCCTTGGGCGCGATGAAGCGCGCGAGCGCGGCCGGGGCCTCGAAGCTCAAGCGCAGCGCTGAGCCCTCGGGCGTGCGCGCCAAGAGCCGGGCGACCCCGTCCACATGGCCCAAGACGAGATGCCCGCCCAGCTCGCTGCCCACCCGCAAGGGCCGTTCGAGATTGACCGCCGTGCCCACGCGCCAACCGTCCAGCGTCGTGCACTTGAGCGTCTCCGCCGAGACGTCGACGGCAAAGCGCCCGGGCGTCGTCTCGACGATGGTGAGACAGGCGCCCGAGCAGGCGATCGAAGCGCCCAGCGGCGCATCCGATAGATCGAGCGCGCTCTCGATCACGAGCCGCCGCCCGGCCGGACGCTCCACGGCGGCCGCGACGCGGCCCCGCTCCGTAACGATGCCCGTAAACATGGCGACCCTCACCCGACGGCCCGATAGAGCGCCATCACGTCATCGCCGACGGGAACGAGGCTCGTGCGCTCGAAGCGCGGCGCCTCGGCCAGGCGCTCGAGCCCGAAGGGGGCAATGGCCGGCACGCCGTCGCCGCCGATCAGCCGCGGTGCGTGGAACCAGACGAGGCGATCGACCAGCCGCTGGGCCAGCAGCGCCGCGCCGAGCGCGGCCCCGCCCTCGACCAGAAGCCGGGTGAGGCCGCGCCGACCGAACTCTTGCAGCGCCTCGGCGAGATCCGGAACGCCCTCCGCCGTGGGGGCCACCGTAATCACCTCGACGGCGGCATCCTGGAAGGCCTGCGCGCGTTCGCGGGCGGCGGTTACGAGCGTGACGAGCCACGTCCTTTGCTGAGCTGCCGTAGCGACGACACGGCTCGTGAGGGGCAGCCGCAGCCGGCTGTCCACGACGATGCGAATGGGCGTGCGCTGCTCGAGCCCGGGCAGGCGCACGCTCAAGAGCGGGTCGTCGCTGACCGCCGTGCCGACCCCGATCATCACGGCGTCATGCTGGGCGCGCAGGAGATGCGCTCGGGCGCGGGCGACCTCGCCCGTGATCCAGCGGCTCTCCCCGCTCTGGGTCGCGATGCGCCCGTCGAGGGAGCTTGCGAG
>CAZVZP010000003.1:35701-37646 GCA_964631625.1 uncultured Hyphomicrobiales bacterium
TGCGTCACGCGCGCGATGAATCCGGCATTGAGTTCCACCGCCTCGGCCCCGAGCACGCCCAGCGATACCTCGATCCCCTTTTGGCGCAGGGCCTCGAGGCCCCGGCCCTTAACCCGCGGATCGGGGTCTTCGAGCGCCACCACGGCGCGGCCGATGCCGGCCGCGATCAGGGCTTGCGCACAGGGCGGCGTCTTGCCGTGGTGCGCGCACGGCTCGAGCGTGAGGTAGGCGGTGGCGCCTTGCGCCGCGCTCCCGGCCCGCTCGAGCGCGATGGTCTCGGCATGGGGCCGCCCGCCGGGCGCCGTGGCGCCACGACCCGCGACGCGGCCCTCGCGCACCAGCACGCAGCCCACGGCCGGGTTGGGCCAGACGCACCCCAGCCCGCGCCGGGCCAGGCCCAAGGCCGTCGCCATGAACGCCTGATCAGTCGTCTTGCTCGTGCTCGCCACGGAGCTTGCGCGGCTCGCGCTCGGGCCGCACCTTGGTGCCCTCGCGCGCCCCGCCCATCTTGCCGACGAACTCCTCGAAGTCCTTGGCCTCGCGGAAGTTGCGGTAGACCGAGGCGAAGCGCACGAACGCCACCTGGTCGAGGTTGGCCAGCGCCTCCATGATCATCTCGCCGACGACCGAGGAGCGAATCTCGGTTTCGCCCACGCTCTCGAGCTGGCGCACGATGCCGTTGACGAGGCGCTCGACGCGCTCGGGATCGACGGGCCGGCGGCGCAGTGCGATGTCGATCGAGCGGGCCATCTTGTCGCGGTCGAAGGGCTCGCGCGAGCCGTCGCGCTTGACCACCGTGAGCTCGCGCAGCTGCACCCGCTCGAAGGTGGTGAAACGCGCCCCGCAGTTCGGGCAGGAGCGGCGCCGGCGGATCGCGGTGTTGTCGTCGGTCGGCCGGGAATCCTTGACCTGCGTATCCTCTCCCCCGCAGAACGGACAGCGCATCACCCCCTCCCCCGACGGCCGAGCCCTAGAGCGACGGGTAGATTGGGAAGCGCGCGCACAACGCCGCGACCTCGGCGCGCGCGGCATCTTCCGCCTCGGCGTTCTCCGCCGGATGGCGCGCCAGTCCCTCGAGCACGCGCCCGATGAGATCCCCCACCTGCTTGGTCTCGACCGGACCGAAGCCGCGCGTGGTGATCGCGGGCGTGCCGAGCCGAATGCCCGAGGTCACGGTCGGCTTCTCGGGATCGAACGGGATCGCATTCTTGTTGCAGGTGATATGCGCCCGCTCGAGGCTCGCCTCCGCCGCCTTGCCCGTGAGCTTCTTGCGCCTGAGATCGACGAGCAGCAGATGGGTGTCCGTGCCGCCCGACACGATCTCGAAGCCATGGCGGCCGACCGCTTCCGCCAGCACCTTCGCGTTCTCGATCACGGCCTTCGCGTAACTCTTGAACTCCGGGGTGAGCGCCTCGCCCAAGGCCACCGCCTTGGCCGCGATGATGTGCATGAGGGGTCCCCCCTGCAGCCCGGGGAAGAGCGCGGAATCGATCTTCTTGCCGAGCTCGGGATCGTCGGTGAGCACCAGGCCGCCGCGCGGACCCCGCAGCGTCTTGTGCGTCGTGGTCGTGACCACGTGGGCGTGCGGGAACGGGCTCGGGTGGTGCCCCGCGGCCACCAGCCCGGCGAAATGCGCCATGTCGACCATCAGGTAGGCGCCGACAGCGTCCGCGATCGAGCGGAAGCGCGCAAAATCGATGATGCGGGGATAGGCCGAGCCGCCGGCGATGATGAGCTTGGGCCGGTGCCTCTTCGCCAACTCCTCGACCTCGTCGAAGTCGATGAGCGCATCCTGGGGCCGTACGCCGTAGCCCACCGCCTCGAACCACTTGCCCGAGAGGTTGACCTTGGAGCCATGGGTCAGATGACCGCCGGCGGCGAGCGACATGCCGAGCACGTGATCGCCCGGCACGAGCAAGGCCAGCATCACGGTCTGATTGGCCTG
>CAZVZP010000004.1:0-7798 GCA_964631625.1 uncultured Hyphomicrobiales bacterium
GGAGGATCGGGTCGTGGGCGGCACGTTCGTGAAGAGCTACGGCGGCCGGGTCGTGCTCGCCCCGCTGTCGCCCCAGCACAGCACAACCAAGACCATTCAAAAAATTACGGGCGCCTAAGGCGCCCAGCAAAACACGGCACAACCCTTCCCGCTGGCCTGGCTCCAGCCAGCGCCGCACTCCGGCCCGCGTCCGAAAGCGGCCGAGCGCTACGGCCTTAGTGCCCTCCCTGGCTCTTCGCCCGAGCCATCTCGTCCTTGAGCCGCAGCTTCTCGCGCTTCAGCGCGTGCAGCTTAAGCTCGTCGGGCTGCGGGCGCGCGTTTTCCTCGGCGATCGCTTCCTCGAGCTTGCGATGTTTTTCGGCCAAGGACGAGAGATGGGTGTCGCCGTCGATGAGTTCGCTCATGGCTACCTTTCACCTCGTTGCAGAGGCATCCAGTTTACGGGAAGCGTCCGGGAGGTCCAAGGCTTGATCGAGAGCCGCGCGCATGGGTGATCCCGATCGGCCCGGCTCATTCGGCCAGGGCCGCCTCGAACTCGGGCTGAAGCAGCCCGGGAAAGGCCGCACCAAGAAGGGTGAGCGCCCCGCCCCGCTCCTCCGCCCCCAGCGCGAGCCCGAGGCTTGCCGAGACAGCCACCAGATTGCGCCCGGCGGCGCGTACCCGCTCGGCCGTCGGGGTCGGCTCCGCGGCGGCGGGGGCTACCGATTCGAGCCACTCGAGCTCGACCCGCTCGGCCTCGACTTCGAGCGCCGCCACCCGCTTGCGGAACGACTCGCGCGCCGCGGCGGAAATTCCGTCGGCGTTGTCGGCGTCGGAGGTCTTGAGCGCCTGTTTGACCTTGCGCAAGGGCCGAGCGGCGTCGTTCTGCCAGCGCTCGCTCGCCCGGGCCCGGTCCGCGAAGTGCGCCCGCCCTGGCTCGCCGCGCCCGCTCGCGCCGAGCCAGCACGCGTAGATGAGGAGATTCAAGTCGACGCCGTGCTTGGCCTGAAGCCCAAGCAGCGCCGGGGCGACGCTCGGAGAGCCGAACGCCCGCAGCGAAAAATTCCAGAAACTTTCATCCATCTCGCCTCCCCATCGCCTTCCCTGAGCGAACCGGACCGCTTGGGTTTGTGGGCGGGTTCTTGTACCCTAACGGTGCCGCAAAGGCACCGCTTCAAGGAGGCGTACCACGAGTCAGGAGGCCCTTGAGGAGCGACTGGCCCAGCTCCGCCTCGAGCATCGTGACCTCGACGAGGTGATCGAGCGGCTCATGGCCGACCCGACTCACGATCATCTGCAGGTCCAGCGCTTGAAGAAGCGCAAGCTCGCGATCAAGGACGCCATCAAGCGGATCGAGAACGAGCTCCTGCCCGACATCATCGCTTAATAGGACACCGACGATCGTGGGCGCGCCGGCGGCGGACGCATCGCACCGTCGCGGACTCAGCCTTTCTTCTGCGCGTACATCTGGCGGTCGGCGGCGGCGAGCGCGCTCATCGCGTTCTCGCCGCCCACGAAGCTGTGCACGCCGTAGGCCACGGTGACGCCGATGGTCTCGCCGTTCCAGCTGAAGGGACTGGCGACGACCTTCTCGGCCAGCTCCTGGGCCTTGGCGTGCGCCGCATTGGCATCGGCGTGGACCAGAATGATCGCGAACTCATCGCCCCCGAGGCGGCCGATGATGTCGGATTCGCGGGTGCTGCGAATGAGGATGTTGGCCACGTGATTGAGCGCGGCATCGCCTGCGGCGTGGCCGTAGCGGTCATTGATCTGCTTGAGCTCGTCGACGTCGAAAAACAACACGCTGCTCGGCGTCTGATAACGCTCGGTGTAAGAGACGATGCGCGAGAGCTCGCGCACGAAGGCGCGCCGGTTGCGCACCGGGATCAGCGAATCTTCGTCGGCCAGGCGCTCGAGATGCTCGATGCGCGCCCGGCTCCGCTCGAGATCCTCGCGCAGCCGCGCCACCTCGTCGAGCAGGGTCAGGATCGCCTGACGGACCTTGGGCGTGAGCTCGCCCTCCGCAATGCCCATGATCGAGGCGGTATCGAGCACCCGGCGCGGCTCGGCGGCCCCCGCCGTCGCGTCCGCGGGGCCGGCCGGGCGCGCGGTCCCGGGGCCCGTAACCGCCGGCGCACTTCCAGTCCGTTCAATCTTCATGGAAGGGCAGGCTCTCCTCGTCTCGCCGCCCCGCGAAGCGCCGCGGGCAACAAGCGTCCACACGCGACCTTAGCATCGTGACGCTCGGTAAACAAATGGTTGCGGCCAAAAATTGCCGCAAATTCAGCGCCGGGCGACCGTCCTAGCCATCGGAGCGCCAAGCAGAGCGCCGGCACGCGGGGGCAATGACGCGCCCCGCGACTCCCTAAGGGGTGCGCCCACCCCGCGGCGAGCGGGGCGGTCCGAACGCATCCTGCAAGCGAGCGAACAGCCGCGGCCCGCCCTCGAGCAGAGCCTCGAGGCGGCCGCGCGCCTTCTGGATGCGCATCACGTCGGCGATGCGCCGCTCCAAGAACGCCCAGGTATCGCCTTGGCCCGCCGAGCGATCGCCCAGCCAGCAGAGCAGCGTCGAGACATAGACGCCGGCGAGCAGCAGCCGCTTGGTGTAGAAGCTAAAGTCCGTGGAGCGATCGCCCACCGCGTACCAAACCGCATCGACCGTGCGATACAACGCGCGCAACGCATCGGGCGCATACGGCGGCAGAGCGAGCAGGCTCAAGGCCTGATGGATAGCCTCGCGTTCGCCCGCATGCGGCTCGAGCCGAAGCCGCACCGCTCGGGCGACCCGCTCGCGCAGTTTGAGGGCGGCGAGGTTCTCTTTGGCGAGGCGCTCCTCCATCTGCCGGTCGGCGACGGCGCTGTGGTAAAGCGCCAGGTCGATGGCGCCGCGCGGAAACGCGCGTCGGATCGCGGCCCGCTCGACGCCGACATCGTCCGCCGCGTGCCGCAGGCTCGCCTCGCTCCAGCCGTCGAAGGGCATGTGGGGCAGCGCGGCCCGCAGCAGTCGGTCCTTCAGCGCTCGCATGTCGGCGGCCGCTTTCTTCATAGCTGCGCGCCCTGACGCAACGCCGGCTCCGTCTCCCGCAAGCGCTCGAGCTCGCTCAGATACGCGAGCGTGGACAGATCCTCCATGCGCTGCGGATAGAGGATACCGTCGAGATGATCGCATTCGTGCTGCACGACGCGGGCGTGAAAGCCCCGCGCCTCGCGCTCGATCGGCCGCCCCGCCGGATCGACGCCCCGGTAGCGGATGTGCATGAAACGCGGCACGAGACCCACGAGCCCCGGCACCGACAGGCAGGCCTCTGGCCCGAGGTCTCGTTCCTCGCTCAGCGGCTCGATCTTAGGGTTGATCAGGACCGTCAAGGGCAAGGCGTCCGGCTCGCCCTCCAGCGCGGCGCGCGCCTGCGAGACGCGAAAGACGACGAGGCGGAGCGGCGCGTGGACTTGGGGAGCGGCGAGCCCCACGCCCTCGGCATCGTCCATGGTCTCCATCATGTCGGCGATCAGACGAGCGATCTCGGGCGCGCTCGGATCGGCCACGGGCTCGGCGCGCCGCCGCAGCACCGGGTGCCCCATGCGGGCGATCTTCAAGAGGGCCATAAGGGCACTATGGCGGGGGGGCGCCGCCGGGTAAAGCCGCCCCTTCCCAGCCCTTGCGCGCCGGTGGTATATAGTCGCCCCGCTGGGCGAGGACGCCACCGGGCACGCGTTCGGTGGCCGTTGTCAATCGACTGGAAAAGGAGGAGCGAAGAAGCTTGGTCCAAGTCATCGTCCGCGACAACAACGTCGATCAGGCCCTCAAGGCGCTCAAGAAGAAGCTGCAGCGCGAGGGCGTCTTCCGGGAAATGAAGATGCGGCGCCACTACGAGAAACCTTCGGAGAAGCGCGCCCGACAGAAAGCCGAAGCGGTCCGCCGCGCGCGCAAGCTCGCCCGCAAGCGCGCGCAGCGCGACGAAGGTTAAGCTCCCTCGATCCGTCGTTCCGCACGATCCCCGGCCGCCCGAGGCCGGGTCGCTGCCTACGCGCTCAGCGCAAGGCCCCGCGCATAATCGAGCCCCCTCGCGGCGCCCGAAGCCGGGGTTCCGGCTTAGAGCGCCTTGAGGATGCCCTCGACCATCTTCTTGGCGTCCGCGAACAGCATCATCGTGTTGGCGCGGTAGAAGAGCGGATTGTCGATGCCGGCGTAACCGGTGGAGAGACTGCGCTTGACCACGAAAACGGTCTTCGCCTTCTCGACGTCGAACACCGGCATGCCGTAGATCGGGCTCGTGCGGTCGGTCTTGGCCAGCGGGTTGCAGACATCGTTGGCGCCGATCACGATGGCAACGTCGGTCGTCGCGAAGTCGTTGTTGATATCGTCGAGCTCGAAGACCTCCTCGTAGGGCACGTCGGCCTCGGCCAGCAGCACGTTCATGTGCCCCGGCATGCGGCCCGCGACCGGATGGACCGCGTAGCGCACGCGGATCCCCTCCCCCTTGAGCTTCTCCGCCATCTCGCGCACCGCATGCTGAGCCTGGGCGACCGCCATGCCGTAGCCTGGCACGATGATCACCGAGGCGGCGTTCTTCAAAATGAAGGCGGCGTCCTCGGCGCTCCCGGACTTGACCGTGCGGTCCTTCGCCTGTGCGACCTGCGCGCCCTCGGTGCCGAAGCCGCCCAGGATCACGCTGATGAACGAGCGGTTCATGGCGCGGCACATGATGTAGGAGAGGATGGCGCCCGAGGAGCCGACGAGCGCGCCGGTGACGATCAGCAGGTTGTTCTCGAGCGTAAAGCCGATGCCCGCCGCGGCCCAGCCCGAGTAGGAATTCAGCATGGAGATGACGACGGGCATATCGGCGCCGCCGATGGGCACGATGATCAGCACGCCGAGCGCGAAGGCGAGCGCCGTCATGAGCCAGAAGAGTTCCGGCGCGGGCCCGGCGCAAAAATACCCGGCCAGACCGATGATACCGAGCGCGAACGCCAGATTGAGCCCGTGCTGGCCAAAGAACACGAGGGGGGCGCCGGACACCAGCCCCTGCAATTTCGCGAAGGCGACGAGCGAGCCCGTGAAGGTGAGCGCGCCGATGATCACGCCGGCGCTCATCTCGATGCGGCTTGCGACCTTGATCGCGCCCGGCACGCCGATGTGGAAGGCCTCTGGATTGTGGAGCGCCGCGCCCGCGACGAGCACCGCGGCCAAGCCCACCAGGCTGTGGAAGGCGGCGACCAGCTGCGGCATCGCGGTCATCTTGATCTTGAGCGCGATCGCCGTGCCGATCGCCCCCCCAATCACGACTCCGATCGCGATGATCTGAAAGGAGAGGACGCCGGGCTGGGCAAGCGTCGTGCCGATCGCGAGGACCATGCCCGCCATGCCGAACAGGTTGCCGCGCCGCGCGAGCAGCGGGTGCGAGAGCCCGCGCAGCGCAAGGATGAAGCAGACGGCAGCGGCGAGATAGAGCAGCGCCGAGAGGTTCGCGTTCACGGCGCGGCCTCGCCCCGGCTCTTCTTCTTGCGCTTGAACATCGCGAGCATCCGCTGGGTGACGGTGAAGCCCCCGAAGATATTGACCGCGGCCAGCCCCACCGCGACGCCGCCCAGAAGCTTGGAGAGCCCGAGGCCGTCGATGCCGGCGGCGAGCAACGCGCCCACGATGATGACGCTCGAGATCGCGTTGGTGACCGACATGAGCGGGGTGTGGAGCGCCGGCGTCACGCTCCACACCACGTAGTAGCCGACGAACACGGCGAGCACGAACACGGTGACGGCCACCACCAGCGGGTCGAGGCCCAGAGTGTGCGCGATGTTCATCCTCAGAGTCCCCCGCGGGCCAGCGCCTCGCTCACGACCCGGCCCTCGCGCGTGAGCAGCGCGCCCCGCACGATCTCGTCCTCCCAGTCGGGCCGGAACGCCTTGCTCTCCTTATCGGTCATGAGCTGAAGCAGGTTGAACAGATTCTTGGCATAAAACGCGCTCGCGTGGGTGGGCGCGCGGCTCGCCATGTCGCCATAGCCGATGATCGTAACACCGTGCTTCTCGACCACCTTGTCGAGCTCGCTCAACGCGCAGTTGCCGCCGGAGGCGACCGCGAGGTCGACGATCACGGAGCCCGGCGCCATGCTCTCGACCATCTCGGCCGTAATGAGGCGCGGCGCGGGCTTGCCGGGAATGAGCGCGGTCGAAATCGCGATGTCGGACTTCTTGAGCGCCTCGCCGATCACCGCTCGCTGCTTTTCCCGAAAGGCCGCGCTCATCTCGCGCGCGTAGCCGCCCTCCGTCTGCGCCGCCTTCGCCTCCTCGGCCGCGACCTCGAGGAACCTGGCGCCCAAGCTCTGCACCTCTTCCTTGACCGCCGGTCGCACGTCGAAGGCCGAGACCACGCCGCCCAGGCGGCGCGCCGTGGCGATGGCCTGCAAGCCCGCCACCCCGGCGCCCAGCACGAGCACCTTGGCGGGCGCGACGGTGCCCGCCGCGGTCATCATCAGGGGCATCAGGCGGCCAAAGGCGTGAGCCGCCTCGATCACGGCGCGGTAGCCCGCAACCGTGCTCTGGGAGGAGAGCGCATCCATGCTCTGGGCACGCGTGATGCGCGGGATGAACTCCATGGCGAAGGCGGTAAGGCCGCGCGCCGCGTAGGCCTCGACCTGGTCCCGGTGCTCGAAGGGTGCAAGCAAGCCGATGAGGCCGGCGCCCTCGTGTAGCCACGCGATCTCGTCGGGGCCGCCCTCGACCGCGCTCACCGGCCGCTGCACCTTGAGCACGACGTCGGCGCCGAACGCCGTGCAGGCATCGGGAACGATGATCGCCCCGGCTTGCGCAAACGCAGAATCCGGGATGCGCGCATTCTCGCCGGCAGCGGTCTCGATGCGAACCTCATGGCCCGCCTGCGCGAGCTTGCCCGCGACCTCGGGCGACAGCGCGACGCGACGCTCGCTCGCGCGAATCTCCTTGGGAACGCCGATTCTCATGCGGCTCGAATCGTGTGCTCGTTCGTCACGCGTGGGTCACCGGCGCTGCGCGCGAGCGCGGGCCGCAGCTGGCCACGGCGGGCCACACAATGCCCACTCCGAGGCGATTTGCCAAGAGGCTGGGGCCGGCCAAATCCGCGGGCCGGATGCGTTCAAACCGTCAACTTGTTGTGAGCGTCCAGCGCCGCGACTTTGTAGCACTCGGCGAGCGTCGGGTAGTTGAATACCGACTGCAGGAAGTAGTCGAGGCCGCCGCCCAGGCTCATCACCGTCTGACCGATGTGGATCAGCTCGGTGGCCCCCGTGCCGATGGCGTGCACCCCGAGCACGTTGCGCGTGTCGCGGTGCACCAGGAGCTTCACGAGCCCGCTGTCATCGCCCAGGATCTGGCCGCGCGCGATCTCGCGGTAGCGGGCCACGCCCGACTCGTAAGGGATTTGACGGGCCGTGAGCTCCTGCTCGGTGCGGCCGACCATCGAGATCTCGGGCACCGCATAGATGCCGAAGGGGAAGTGCTCCGGCATCTTGCCGGCCGGGATGCCGAAGGCATGGCAGGCGGCGAGCCGTCCTTGTTCGGAGGAGGTGGCGGCGAGCGAGGGAAATCCGATCACGTCGCCGCCCGCGTAGATGTGCGCCACCTTGGTCTGGAAGCGCGCGTTGACCTTGATGCGCCCGCGCCCGTCGGCCTCGAGGCCGGCCGCCGCGAGATCGAGCTCATCCGTCGCCCCGACGCGCCCCGCCGAGAACAAGGCCATGTCCTTGACCACCTTCTTGCCCGAATCGAGGTAAACCACCGCGCGTCGGGGCGTGCCCGACGAGACCTCGACGCGCGACACCGTCTCGCCCAAATGGAAGCGCACGTT
>CAZVZP010000004.1:7808-29903 GCA_964631625.1 uncultured Hyphomicrobiales bacterium
GTGGACCAATTCGTCGAAGATTTCATTGTCCAAGAACTCGAGCGGGCGCGGACGCGTGTCGATGACCGTGACCTGCACGCCGAGCACCGCCAGGATCGAGGCGTACTCGATCCCCACGACGCCGGCGCCCACGACGATGAGCGTACGGGGCAGCTCCTTGAGTTGCAGGATTTCGTCACTCGTGACAACGTAACGCCCGTCCACGGGAATGTCCTTGGGGCGCGCGACCTTCGAGCCCACGCCGATGAAGATCTTGCCCGCGCCGACCGTGCGCGAGGCGTCGGCATTGCGGATCAGAAGGCGGTGGGGATCGACGAAGGAAGCCGTGCCACCCAAGCAGGCGATGCCGTTGCGGTGCAGCTGATGCTCGAGCACCCGGGTCTCGCGAAACTCGATTTCGCTGACCCGGCCGAACAGGCGACTGCAAACATCGTGCCCGTTCAGGCCGCCGCCGCTTGCCAGCAGGCTGACCGCGCCCGAGCCGTTGGCGCCGTAGCGATTGTGTAGGCCATGGCCGAACGGACTGTCGTGGGCGAGCGCTAGTGCTGCTTCGCGGAAGGTCTTGCTCGGGATCGTACCGCTGTGCACGCAGACGCCACCGATGAAGCCGTTGCGCTCGACGACGGCGACCCGCTTGCCCTTCTTGGCGGCTTGTACGGCGGCCCGTTGGCTCGCCGGGCCGCTGCCCAGGCAGAGAAAATCGAAATCGTAGGTCGCTCGGCGCACCAGGCGGTCTCCGCCCGCAATCGGGGCTTGCGGCCACTCCAGCCTTGCCGAGGCGCGTTAATAAACGGTGACAGGAACAAGGCAGGGATCGCCTAACGGGCGGCTTTGCGGCCTCCCGTCGACGCCCCGTCGGCGAGGTCCACGGCCGCCAGCGCCGTCTTCTGGCGCCGGTCGAGCTCCTCCGCGGTGAAGTCCGCGATCAGCTCCTCGAACAGGCGGTGCCAGTTGAGCCGCGCCTTGAGGTGCATGAACACCGAGCCGAGCCCGATCGCGGCGCGGTCCATGAGCACGAACTCGCGCGGCGGGCGAACCCCGCCCAGCCGCTTAAGCTCGCCGTACACCTTCGCCACGACGCTCGCGCCGTACGCCGTGCCCTCGCCTTCCTCGATCGGGCGCACCCGATCATCGAGGAGCGGGCCGTAGAGGTAATGCGCCCACAGGTTGAGCACCTCCATCATCTCGTGCGTGAGCCCCGCAAAACCCCACGTCTCGTAGGCGTGGCGCGCGAGTTCCCGGTCGTCGGTCTGCAAGGCGCGGTAGAGGTCGATCACCCCTTGTGCGAAGTCCGGCGTGAAGATGCGGATGCAGCCGAAATCGAGCAAGTTGATGTCGCCGTTCTTGCGCACCGAGTAGTTGCCGAGATGCGCATCGCCGTGGATCACCCCGAAATGGTAGAAGGGCACGTACCAGGCACGGAACATGTGGCGCGCGATGACGTTGCGCTGCTCCTGCGGCCGCTCGCGGCAGGCCAGCATCGGCAGGCCCTCGAGCCAGGTCATAACCAACAGGCGGCCGGTCGAGAGCTCGGCGATCACCTCGGGCACGTGCACGCCGGGCTCGTGCTCGAGCATGTGGCGGTAAAGCCGCATGTGCTTCGCCTCGCGCTCGTAGTCGAGCTCCTCGCGCAGACGCTCGCTCAATTCCGCGATGATCTCGGTGTGGTCGATCGCGGGATCGTAGCGCCGGTAAAGGGCGAAGATGAGCCTGAGCTGGCGTAAATCCGCTTCGACCGCCGAGCGCATATCGGGGTATTGCAGCTTGCAGGCGAGCCTGCGCCCGTCGTGTCCGCGCGCCCGGTGCACCTGGCCGAGCGAGGCCGCGGCGGCCGCCTCGCGGCCGAACTCGGCGAACCTCGACGGCCACTCGGACCCGAGCTCGCTCTGCATCCGGCGCTTGACGAACGCCCAGCCCATCGGGGGCGCGTTCGACTGCAGGCCCGCAAGGTGCGCCACGTACTCCCGCGGCAAGGCGTCGGGAATAGTGGCCAGCAGCTGGGCCACCTTCATGAGCGGACCCTTGAGCCCGCCCAACGCGCGCGCCAGCTCCAAGGCGTGGCGCTCCCGGTCGAAGGTGAGGCCGAGGTAACGGGCGCCCGCCACCTTCGCCGCGAGGCCGCCGACCGAGGTTCCCACCTTGGCGTAGCGCGCGACGCGACCGCTGAACCGGTCCTCGCGCTCTCGTTCGCCGCTCATGACACGCCCGACATCCCGCTTCCACCTTAGGGTCGAAGCCATTGTGGGCCAGAAGCCGGGCGCCGGCAAACGGCAACCCGGGGAACGGGCGTCATCGGAGCCATCGAGGGAAATCGCGCGGCCCGGCCACCTGGGCAAACGCGCTCGAAGGCTCATAGCGTGTGGTCCTCGAGCTTGCGAGCGCCTTCGCGGCCCGATCCCGTCGCGTCCTTGTCGGTCGAGCGCTGGTCCTCTAAGAAGGCGGGTATCTTCTTGACCGCGAGGTGATCCTCCATGCAGGCCCTGATCGTGCTGGCGCACCCCGAACCCCGCTCCTACAACCGTCACCTCGCGGCGCTCGCAGAGACGACGCTGCGCTCGGCGGGCGCCACGCTCGAGTGGTCCGATCTCTATGGCATGGGCTTCGATCCGGCCGAGGGGCCACGGCATTTCTCCCTGCGCAAGGATGCGGAGCGCTTCGACGCCATGGCCGAGCAGCGCCACAGTTACGAGCGAGGCCGCCTTGCGCCCGAGGTCGCGAGCGAAATCGAGAAGCTGAAGCGCGCCGAGCTCGTGATCTTCCAGTGTCCGCTCTGGTGGTTCGGGCTGCCGGCGATGCTCAAGGGCTGGATCGACCGCGTGTTCGCCTACGGCCTTTATACGAGCACGCGCCGCTACGACCGGGGCCCGTTTGCCGGCAAGCGCGCCCTGATGTCGATCACCGCCGGGGCCTCGGCCGACTCTTGCGCCCACGACGGCCGCGAGGGCGACACGCGCCTGATCCTCTGGCCCAACCTGTTCGCGCTCTATTACATGGGCTTCACCGTGCTCGAACCGTTCATCGTCTACGATGTGTGGCCGGCCGAGCGGGCCGGCGAGCAAGCCGCGCTCGACGCCCGCCTCGCGGCCGCGGATGCGCGCTGGGTCGAACTGCTGCGCTCCATCGACGGGGCCCCGGCGGTGCGCTTCAATCCACACGAGGATTGGGATGCCGACGGCCGGCTCAAGCCGAACGCGCCGGTTTACTCGCCGTTCATCCGGCACCGGCGCGAGCCGATCCTCGAGTGAGCGTGCGGCCGCCCTGGCGCCGGCGCTTGCGCTCACATCGCCAGATCGAGCTCGTCGATGAAGCCTGCGATCACCGACAGCCCCCTATCCCAGAACGCGGGGTCCGAGGCGTCGAGCCCGAAGGGCGCGAGCAGCTCCCGATGCCGTTTCGTGCCGCCCGCGCCCAGCATCGCGAAGTATTTCTCCGTGAAGCCCGCTTCGGCCTCCTGGTAGGCCGCGTAGAGCGCGTTCACCAGGCAATCGCCGAAGGCGTAGGCATAGACGTAGAACGGCGAGTGCACGAAGTGCGGGATGTAACTCCAGTAATGCTCGTAGCCGCCGGCGAAATTGAACGCCGGGCCCAGGCTCTCGCGCTGGATCGCAAGCCACAGCTCGCCGAGGCGCGTGGGCGTGAGCTCGCCGGCGCGGCGCTCCTCGTGCACCGAGCGCTCGAACTCGCAGAAGGCGACCTGGCGCACGACCGTGTTCAGCATGTCCTCGATCTTGGAGGCCAAGAGCACGCGCCGGCGCGAGCGATCGCTCTCCGCATCGAGCATGGCGCGGAACGTGAGCTGCTCGCCGAACACGGAGGCGGTCTCGGCGAGGGTCAACGGCGTATCCGCCATGAGCGCGCCCTGCGGCGCGGCCAGGATCTGGTGCACGCCGTGGCCCAGCTCGTGGGCGAGCGTCATCACGTCGCGCGCCTTGCCGAGGTAGTTGAGCAGCACGTAGGGATGCGCCGAGGGCACGGTGGGATGGGCGAAGGCGCCGGGCGCCTTGCCCGGCACGACGCGCGCGTCGATCCAGGGATTGTCGAAGAAGCGCCGCGCGAGCTCGGCCATCTCGCCGGCGAAGCGGCCGTAGGCCGCGAGCACGAGCGCTCTCGCCTCCTCCCAGCGGTAGCTGCGATCGGCGTCCTCGGGCAGCGGCGCGTTGCGGTCCCAGTATTCGAGCGTCTTGAGACCCATCCAGTCCGCTTTCAGCGCGTAATAGCGGTGGGAGAGCCGGGGATAGGCCGCCTTGACCGCGGCGATCAAGGCATCGACGACCTCGTCCTCGACGTGATTGGCGAGGTTGCGGGCCGAGATCGGCCGCGCGAACTGGCGCCAGCGGTCCTCGATCTCCTTGTCCTTCGCCAGCGTATTGGTGATCAGCGCGAAGAGCCGCGACTGCTCGGCGAACACCTGCGCCACCGCCTCCCCCGCCTCCTTGCGGACGGCGCGGTCCTTGTTCGACAACAGATCGAGCGCCTCGGCGCTGGTCAGCGTGCGAGCGCCCACGGTGAAACGCTGCGCGGCGACGGTCTCGTCGAACAGCCGGGTCCAAGCGGCCCGGCCCGCCACCTCCTTCTCGTGCAGAATCTTCTCGAGCTCGTCCGAGAGCTGGTGGGGCCGAAACGCGCGCACGTCCCTGAGCCACGGCGCGTAGCGTGAGAGTTTCGCGGCCTTGAGCTTCGACTCCAAGGCCGCATCCTCGATCCGGTTGATCTCGAGGGTTAAGCACAGGAGATGGGTCGAAATGGCGTTCGCCCGCTCCTGCGCGTTCTGGTGGAAGCGGCCGGCCTCGGCGTCCTCGAGCCGCGTCGCGTAATAGAGCGAGGCGAAGCTCAAGATGCGTCCGAGAATCTCCTCGATCCGCTCGTATTCGGCCACGGCCTCGCCCAGAGCCTCGCCCGAAAGGCCGCCGATCCGGCCCTTATAGCGCGCATCAAACGCCGCGGCCGCGCGTTCGGCTTCGGCAAAATCTGCGGACAGGCGTTCGGAGCCGGGTCCCGGGTAGAGATCGTCCAGGTTCCACTCGGGCAATGCACCCAAGGCTCGCGGCTCGGTGCGTGCGGCCATGACCCCTGTCCTCGATCGTAAGATGCGGCGCCTTCCGGCCGGCTCCGTCGCCCTCGAGCGCCCGCCCCCTTTGGCTGGGGCCCGGCGCCGACTATAGTGTGCGCGCCGCGGTTAACGAAATGGAGCATCCGTGCCCGCCACCAACGCCAGCGACTACGAGCGTTGGCCCAATCTGCCCGCGATGTTCTTCGAGCGCGCCCAAGAGCTCGATGCGCGGCCCCTGTTCTGGGCCAAGAAGGAGGGTCGCTATGCGCCGCTCTCCTGGCGCGACGCGGCGGCGCAGGCGAACGCGCTGGCGCGGGGCCTGCGCGCGCTCGGCATCGCCCCCGGCGAGCGGGTCGCCCTGATCTCCGAGAACCGGCCCGAATGGGGCGTGGCGGACGTCGCCATCATGGCGGCCGGCGCGCTCACGGTTCCGGCCTACACCACGAACACGACGCGCGATCACCGCCATGTCCTGATCGACTCGGGCGCCTCCGCCGCCATCGTCTCGACGCCTCGGCTCGCCGCACGCGTGCTGCCCGCTGTGCTGCAGTCGCCCGCGCTCAAGTTCGTGGTCGGCATCGAGCGCATCCGCGAGCACGAAGGCACGAGCGTCAAGCTCTTTCCCTGGACCGACGTCCTCGCGCTGGGCCGGCGCGAGCCCGACGATCTCGGCCCGCGCTTGGCGCGCATCGCGCGCGAGGACGTGGCCTGCCTGATCTACACCTCGGGCACCGGCGGCAATCCCAAGGGCGTGATGCTGAGCCACCGGGCCATTCTCCACAATTGCCGGGGTGCTTACCGGCTGCTCGAGGAGTTCGGGCTCTCGGACGAGGTTTTTCTGTCGATCTTGCCCCTCTCGCATTCCTACGAGCATACGGCCGGCCTCCACTTCCCGATCTCGATCGGCGCTCAGATCTATTACGCGGAAGGCGTCGAGACGCTGGCCAACAATTTCGTCGAGGCGCGGCCGACGCTCATGATCGCGGTGCCCCGCCTCTACGAGGTCATGCGCCAGCGCATCTTGCGTGGTGTGGAGCGCCAAGGCGGTTTCAAGGCCAAGTTGTTCCGCAGCACGCTCGAGCTCGGCAGCCGCGCCTACGCGAAAGGCGGCGCTCTGCCGCTGGGCCCGCGCCTCCTCGATCGCGTGCTCGATCGGCTCGTACGCACCAAGGTCAGGGCGCGTTTCGGTGGCCGCCTCAAGGCGATGGTCTCGGGCGGCGCGCCGCTCAACCACGACGTGGGGCTGTTCTTCACCGCGCTCGGTGTGCGTGTCCTGCAGGGCTATGGCCAGACCGAGGCGGCACCGGTCATAGCCTGCAATCCACCGGGCAAGGTCAAGCTCAGGACCGTGGGCCCGCCCGTCGAGGGGGTCGAGGTCAAGATCGCGGACGACGGCGAGGTTCTCGTGCGGGGGCCCCTCGTCATGAACGGCTACTGGAACAATCCGGAAGCGACCGCTGAGGTGCTGCGCGAAGGCTGGCTCAACACCGGCGACATCGGCCGGTTCGACGAGGACGGCTACCTCCTGATCACCGACCGGAAAAAAGACATCATCGTGATTTCGGGCGGGGACAACATTTCGCCTCAGCGCGTCGAAGGCATCCTCGCGTTGCAGCCCGAGATCGCGCAGGCCATGGTCTACGGCGACCGCCACCCGCACCTCGTCGCACTCATCGTGGCCGACGCCGCTTTTGCCGAGCGCTGGTCCCACGGCCACGGCGTGCCTGCCGATCCCGCGGCCTTGAGCCAAAACCCTGAATTCGTCAAGCGCATCGCCAAGGCGGTCGAGGCGGCGAACCTCGATCTCTCGGTGATCGAGCGGATCAAGCGCTTCGCCCTCGCCAAGGCTCCCTTTACCATCGACAACGCCCAACTCACGCCGACGCTCAAGCTCAAGCGCCACGCGATCCTCGCCGAGTACCGGGAGAGCCTCGAAGCGCTCTATTGAGAGGCGCGCGGGTCCTCCGCTCTGCTAAGATCGAAAGGCCAAGAGGAGCGCCTCCCATCATGCCGACGGCCGCTGAACGCTTCCGGCTCGACGACAAATACACGCTCGAGCGCGGCCACGCCTACATGACGGGCGTGCAGGCGCTCGTGCGGCTGCCCGTGCTGCAGAAGCGCCGCGATGAGCACGCGGGGTTTGCCACCGCAGGCTTCATCTCGGGCTACCGCGGCTCGCCCTTGGGCGGCTACGACCGGGCGCTCTGGCAGGCCGAAGACCTTCTGCGCAGGCACAAGATTCATTTCCAGCCCGGAGTCAACGAGGACCTCGCGGCGACCGCGATCTGGGGCACCCAGCAGGTGGCGCTCGATCCGAACGCCACGGTCGAAGGCGTGTTTTCGCTCTGGTACGGCAAGGGGCCGGGCGTCGATCGCTCGGGCGACGCCTTCAAGCACGCGAACATGGCGGGCACCTCCGCGCGCGGCGGCGTGCTCGCGCTTGCGGGCGACGACCATGTGTGCGCCTCCTCGACGCTGCCGCATCAGAGCGAGTTCGCGTTCGTGGACGCCTCGATCCCCGTGCTCGCGCCGGCCAGCGTACAGGAGCTGCTCGACCTCGGACTCTTGGGCTTCGCGCTCTCGCGCTACGCGGGCCTGTGGGTCGCGCTCCTCTGCGTGGCCGACGTGGTCGAGAGCGCGAGCGTCGTCGAGCTTGCGCCCGAGCGCGCGATGCCGGCCATTCCGATGGACTTCGTGTTGCCGCCGGACGGGCTCAACCTCCGCTGGCCCGACGCCGCGCTCGACCAGGAACGGCGGCTGCACGACTTCAAGATTCCCGCGGCCCGCGCCTTCGCGCGCGCCAACCATCTCGATCGCATCGTGCTCGACAGCGCAAACCCGCGGCTCGGCATCGCCGCGGTGGGCAAGGCTTACACCGATGCGCGCGAGGCGCTCGCGCTCCTGGGCATCGGCGAGGACAAGGCCCGCGCGCTGGGCTTAAGGCTCTACAAAGTGGGCATGAGCTGGCCGCTCGAGACTGCGGGCGCGCGCGACTTCGCCCAAGGCCTCGAGGAGATCCTGGTCGTCGAGGAGAAACGCGGGCTCGTCGAGCCCCAGATCAAAGAAGCGCTCTACGGCTCGGGCGCGGCGCCCGCGATCCTCGGCAAGACGGACGGCGAGGGATGCCCGCTCCTGCCCGCTCCAGGAGAGCTTACTCCAACTCTGATCGCGCGCGTGCTCGTGCGGCGCTTGGCGCGGATGTGGGGCGAGGACGCGCTGCGCGAGCCGCGCTCGGCCCTCGAGCGCCTCGAGCGGGGCGGCGTGCGCACCGACATTCCCCAGCGCCGGCCCTATTTCTGTGCCGGCTGCCCGCACAACAGCTCGACGCGCGTCCCCGAGGGGAGCCGCGCCTTCGCCGGCATCGGCTGCCACTACATGGTGCAGTGGATGGAGCGCGACACCGAGATGTTCACCCAGATGGGGGCGGAGGGCGCGAACTGGATCGGCCTGGCGCCGTTCACCGCGACCCCGCACGTGTTTCAGAACATCGGCGATGGCACCTACGTCCACTCCGGTCTGCTCGCGATCCGCGCCGCGGTCGCAGCCAAGGTCAACATCACCTACAAGATTCTCTACAACGATGCGGTGGCCATGACGGGCGGCCAGCCCATGGAGGGTCCGCTCGACGTGCCCATGATCACGCGCCAGATCAGCGCCGAGGGCGTCAAGCGCGTCGCCCTGGTCTCGGATCGGCCGGAGAAATATCCGCTCAATGCCGACTTCGCCAAGGGCGTGACCATCCATCACCGGCACGAGCTCGACGCCGTGCAGCGCGAGCTGCGCGAGGTGCCGGGTGTCTCGGTCCTCGTCTACGACCAGATGTGCGCGACCGAGAAGCGCCGCCGGCGCAAGCGCGGGCTCCTCGAGGATCCGGCCCGCTTCGTCTTCATCAACGAGCGGGTGTGCGAAGGCTGCGGCGACTGCTCGCGCGCCTCGAACTGCCTCGCCGTCGTGCCGGTCGAGACCGCCTACGGGCGCAAGCGCGCCATCGACTACGCCCAATGCAACAAGGACGAGAGCTGCGTCGACGGGTTCTGCCCGAGCTTCGTCATCGTCGAAGGGGCGAGGCTGCGCCGGCCCGAGGCGAGCGCCCTCGCCCCGCCCGCGCGGCCGCTGCCCGAGCCCGCGCGTTTTGCGGGCGGTGTGCCCTGGAACGCGGTGATCGCCGGGGTCGGCGGCACGGGCGTGGTCACGACCGGGCAGATTCTCGCGGTCGCAGCGCACATCGCGGGGCGCGCGGTCACGGCCCTCGATCACACCGGGCTGGCGCAGAAGTACGGCGCGGTGTTCGGCCACGTGCGCATCGCCGATGCCGAGAGACCAATTTTCGCGCCGCGCATTCCCGACGGAGCCGCCGATCTGCTGCTCGGCTGCGACCTGCTGGTGGCGGGAAGCGGCGACGTGCTCGTCAAGGCGAGCCCCGCGCGCACGACCGCGATCGTGAGCACGGAGGCCGCCTCGCCCGGCGAATTCACCCGCGACCCGGACCTCCGGCTGCCCGGGGATGAGTTGCGCGCGGCAATCGGCGGGGCCACGCGGGCCACCTTCGTGCCGGCCACGCGCTACGCGAGCGCGCTCACGGGCGATGCGCTCGGGGCCAATCTCCTGCTCCTGGGCTTCGCCTACCAGCGGGGGCTCGTGCCGGTCGCGGCCGATGCGCTCGAAGCGGCGATCCGGCTCAACGGTGTTGCCGTCGAGCGCAATCTCGCGGCCTTTCGCTGGGGACGGCTCGCGGCGCACGATCCGGCGTTCGTCGAGGAGCGGGCACGGGGCGGCGGCGCGGGCGCGGCGCCGCATCCCCCGGGCCTCGAAGCGCTCGTGGAGCAGCGCGCGCAGGACTTGGCCGAATACCAGAACGAGCGCCTGGCCGAGCGCTATCGCGCGGTCGTCGGGCGCGTGCGCGAGGCCGAGCGCAGACGCGCGCCTGGGCGCACGGGGCTCGCTGAGGCCGTCGCTCGCAACTACCACAAGCTCTTGGCCTACAAGGACGAGTACGAAGTGGCCCGGCTCTACAGCGGCGCGGAATTCCGGCGCGCGCTCAAGGCGCGTTTCGAGGGCCGCCTTCGCCTGCGCTTGAGCCTCGCGCCGCCGCTCTTTGCCACGCGCGATCCGTCGACGGGGCGGCCGCGCAAGCGGCTTTACGGACGCTGGATCTTCCCGGCGCTGCGCCTCCTTGCGCGCCTGCGCGGGTTGCGCGGCACGCCGTTCGATCCCTTCGGCTACACCAAGGAACGCCGGCGCGAGCGCGAGCTCATCGCCGATTACGAAGCGTCGATCGGCGCGATCCTCGACCGCTTGTCGGACGCCAATCACGCGCAGGCGCTCGAGCTGGCGGAGCTGCCGGAGCAGATTCGCGGCTTCGGGCCGATCAAGGAGGCGGCGATCGTCTGCGCGAAGGAGCGCGAGGCCGGGCTGCTCGCCCTCCTCCACGCGGCCGAGCGGCGGGCCAGTGCCGCCGAATAGGCGGCTAAGCCGCGACAAGACGGCGCGCCAATTTGCCGAGGATCTCGCCCCAGCCGCCTTCGTGCTTCTTCGCCACATCGGCGTCGGGGAAACCTTCGTGGGTGAGCGTGAGGTCGGTGCCGCCGTCCACGGGATGAAATTCGACCGTGACCCGCGTCTCGCCCGCGACGGCAGAGACCCAGGTGAATACCAGCCGGCGCGGCCGGTCGATCACCCGATATTGGCCCGCGTGCTCGTAGGCCACGCCCTCGCCGTGCATGACGATGCGGAAGCGCCCACCGACGCGCGCCTCGAGCGTCGCTTCCGCCCGGGTCGTGGCTCCCGGGCACATCCAGACGGCGAGACTCTGTGGATCGAGCCAGGCGTCGAACACGCGCTCGGGCGGGGCCGCGATGCGACGCGTAATGCGCACCAAATGGGTGGGCCGTGCGTGGGTCATCGCGTCTTGCTCCTGGTCATCGATTTCTGCCGGCGTTTCGCCCGCTCAAGCTGCCTCGTTTCGCCCGTGAGGTGAGCATCGAGCGCGGCCAAGCGCTCCTCCCAGAAGCGCCGGATCTCGCGGAGCCAGGCCTCGACTTCGCCGAGCGGCGCCGGATCGAGCGCCAGGCGGTGCTCCCGCCCCACCCGGCGGCGCGTGAGGAGACCCGCGGCTTCGAGCCGCCTCAGATGCTTCGAGACCGCCGGCAGCGACATGGCGAAGGGCGCGGCCACGTCGGTGACGCGCGCCTCGCCTCGCACGAGGCGCGCAACGATGGCGCGGCGCGTGGGATCGGCGAGCGCCGAGAGGGTGCGATCGAGCGAGGCCTCGGTTTCAAGTCTCATGGCGGCGTATTATTTAACCATTCGGTTAAATAATGTCAACCGGGCCCCTTAAGCCATCGACAGTGATCGATCCGCCTGGCTAGAGCGCAATTGGATTAGGTTGAAGCACCCCCTCCCCCTACCCCCTCCCGCGAGGAGAGGGGGACGAAACTAAGAAGCTCCCTCCCCCTCGCGGGGGAGGGTCGGGGTGGGGGCATCGGCAAATTTGAAGCTCACCCGTGATTCCACTTCGCCAAATAACGCTCTAGGCTTGGCGTTCGCTTTCGAGGCTTGCCGCGGAGGAGGGATTCGATGACCGAAGTTGCACTGATCGCCGGCGCAGGGCCCGGTTTGGGCGCGGCGCTCGCGCGCCGTTTCGCCGCCTCCGGGCTGCGGGTCGTCATTGCCGCGCGCCGGCGCGGCGCGATCGAGGCGCTGGCGCGCGAGGTTTCGGCGGAGACGGGCGGTACGCTCTAGGCCTTCGCGCTCGATGTCACCGACGAGGCCGCCGTCGCTGCGCTGTTCGCCCACGTGCGCACCCACTGGGAGGAGCCCGCGCTCGTGGTTTACAACGCCGGTGCCTATCTGCCCGCCGGCATTCTCGATACCAGCGCCGCCGACTTCGAGCGCTGCTGGAAGGTCGGCTGCCAGGGCGGCTTCCTGGTGGGCAAGGAAGCGGTCCGCGGCATGCTGAGGCGCGGCGGCGGCACCCTCCTTTTCACCGGCGCCACCGCCTCGCTTCGGGGCAGTGCCCGCTTCGCCAACCTGGCCGTCGGCAAATTTGGCTTGCGCGCCCTGGCCCAAAGCATGGCCCGCGAGTTCGGGCCCAAGGGCATCCATGTCGGCCACGTGGTGATCGACGGGGGCATCCGCGAGCACGACGACCTGCGCGCGAGCCCCTCGGCCCCGGACTCGCTGCTCGAGCCCGACGCCATCGCCGAGGCCTACTATCAGCTGCACCTTCAGCCGCGCAGCGCCTGGACCATGGAACTCGATTTGAGGCCTTGGGTTGAGCGCTTTTGACTGCCAAAAGCGCCCTTACAAGCTGAAGGAGTCAGAGCTAAGTGGCTGTTAAATAATTTATTTATAAATAACATTAGCTAGACAACTAAATTTAGTAATATTTTCAATATTTTTCCATAATTATATATGTCTTGCTAACTATTTTGCCATTAGACCTGAGCCCGAATCGGGCCGAGGTGGCCCGCCTCCGCGCGGCCAAGCCCCGCCCCTAGACACAGCTGCCGCAGGCCGCAAAGCGCTCCCTAGTTCCCACTATCGCAGAAAGGTCAGTCGGCCCTCACCCTTCGACAGGCTCAGGGTGAGGGCCTCATGCTGAGCTTGTCGAAGCGTGAGGCCCGAACTTCGTGTCACACGGGGTCATGATTCCGAGCACTAGCCCCCCTAATCGCGGCTTGCTTGCCCCAGTTCCCGCACCCGTTCCCGCCTTGTGCCCTGGCTGTTTCCGGCCCCACCCTACGAGGTCAGGCCCTGCTCCTCGATCTCCTTCATCTTGGCGACCTTTTCCGGGCTCGTCTCCTTCTGGTAGTGGGCCTTCCACTCGGCGAACGGCATGCCGTAGATGATCTCCCGGGCCGCTGGATCGTCGAGCGCGATCCCCTCTTCCTTGGCGGCCTCGCGGTACCAGCGCGACAGGCAGTTGCGGCAGAAGCCGCCCAAGAGCATGAGGTCGATATTCTGCACGTCCGAGCGCTTGCGCAGATGCGCGACCAGCCGCCGGAACGCCGCCGCCTCGAGCTTGGTGCGAATCTCCTCGTTCAAGGTCTTCGCCATCATCCCAACTCCTTCGTAACAGCCGCGCTTATCCACCGCGGCTTCAGCTTCCATGCCAGTCTGCGGACTTGCGGCCCCGATTGCCAGCCTCCGAGGGGCACCCTATAACCGCAGGGCCATCCAGCGAAAAATCGCCCGCCCCATTCATCCGCCGTGACCCGCCCTCCCGCCTCGCGCCTCGGCCTCATCGCGCTCGTCGTGGGCGCCGCGCTGATCAGCCTATCGCCGATCTGCGTACGCTTGAGCGAAACCGGGCCCATTTCCACCGCTGTGTATCGGCTGGGCCTCGCCCTGCCCGTGCTCGCGCTGTGGCTCGCCGTCGAGCAGCGCACCACGGCATCCAAGCCGACGCCAAGGCCCAAGCACGCCGCGCCCTGGCTCGTGCTCGCCGGACTCTTCTTCGCCGGCGACCTCGCGTCCTGGCACTGGTCGGTCATGCTGACCTCGGTGGCGAACTCGACCTTGTTCGCCAACACGGCGCCGATCTGGGTCACGATTGCGGCGGCGCTCTTCCTCAATGAGCGGATTCGCTTGGGCTTCGCGATCGGGCTCGCGGTCGCGTTGTCGGGCGCCGCGCTCCTCATGGGCTTGAGCGTCAGCGAGAGCCACGATCACCTGGAGGGCGATCTCTTCGGCCTGCTCACCGGCGTTTTCTATGCCTGCTATCTGATCACGCTCAAACGCCTGCGCGGCCGCTATTCGACCGCGACCGTCATGGTCTGGAGCGCGCTACCGGCGCTCCTCCCACTGGGCCTGCTTGCCGCGGCCAGCGGCGAACGGTTCTTCCCGGTGACGCTCGCGGGCTGGGGCGTGCTGCTCCTGCTCGCGCTTGTCGTCCACGCCGGCGGCCAGAGCCTCATCGGCTACGCCTTCGCCCATCTGCCCGCCTCGTTCTCGGCCGTGGCTCTCCTGCTGCAGCCGTTGCTCGCAGCCCTGTGGGGCTGGTTGATCGTCCACGAGAGCCTGGGCCCGCTGCAGGCCGCCGGCGGCATGATCGTGCTCATCGGCATCGCCCTTGCGCATCGTTACAGCGTGATACCGAAGGTGGCGGTGTGAGCGCGCCCGCTGCCGGACGGCGCGAGAGCCTGCTGCCCTGGGCCATCTGGAGCTTGGGCGCCGCGTTCTACAGCTTCGCCTTCTTCCAGCGCGTGGCCCCGAGCGCCATGACCCACGAGCTCATGCGCGACCTCGCGGTGGGCGCCGCCGCGCTCGGCAACCTCTCGGCGGCCTACTTCTATGTTTACGGGGGCCTGCAGATTCCGATCGGCGTGGCGCTCGACCGCTGGGGCACGCGCTGGCTGCTCATGGGTTGCGCAGCGCTGGGCGCCGCGGGGAGCGTGCTGTTCGCCCTCTCGCCCGATTTCGGCACCGCGTTTCTCGGCCGCTTGCTGATCGGCGCCGGCGCATCCGTCGGCTATCTCGGCTGCCTCAAGCTCGCGGCCGTGTGGTTTCCGCCGCGGCGCTTCTCGCTGCTCGTCGGTTTCATCACGCCTTTCGGCATGACCGGGGCGGTCCTGGGCCAGGCGCCGCTCGGCGCTCTGGTGGAGGCCGCGGGCTGGCGCGCGCCGATGCTGGGCGCGGCCGGCTTCGCCGTGGTCATCCTGCTGCTCCTGTGGCTCACGCGGCTCGTCGCGCCCCGCCGCCCCGAGGGCACGGCGGCACCCCCGCCTTCGCTCGCGCGCCTCCGAGCCAGCCTCGCGCGCTCGCTGCGCACGCCGCAAGTGTGGATCATCGCGCTCGCGACCGCCTCGGCCAACATGCCACTGCTTGCCTTCGCCGGGCTCTGGGGCGTGCCCTACCTCGTGCACAGCTATGGTCTCTCGCGTGAGCTCGCGGGCCTTGGCACCTCGGTCATGCTGATCGGCTGGGCGTTGGGTGCGCCGTTTCTGGGCTGGCTGTCCGAGCGCCTGCGCCGACGCAAGGCGCTGTTCTTGCTCGGCGCCACCGTCGGGCTCGCGAGCTGGCTCATCGTCACGCTGGCCGCGCCGCTGCCCATCCCGCTGCTTTATACGCTGTTCGCGGTTGCCGGCATCGGCAGCGGCGCTACGATCCTGGGCTTCGTGCTCATACGCGAGGGCGTGGGCGACGAGGCGAGCGGCTCGGTCTCGGCCCTGGTCAATACCTTCTTGATGGGTATGGCCGCGCTGTTCCAATACCTCATCGGCGCGCTGCTCGATCTCTGGTGGGACGGGGAGATGGCGGGCGGGGTGCGGCTCTATTCGTCCGAAGCCTTCGCCAGCGCGCTTTGGATCTTGCCGGCGACCACAGCGGTCTCGTGCGTGGCCGCCTTGTTTCTGCGCGAGACCCATCCGAGCCGCATCGGCCGGCCCCTGCTCGGGCCGGCCCCGTGAACCCGCGGGCAATCCTTCTGGGCCTGTTCCGGACGGCGGTCGACGCCGCCCATCCCGAGCGCTGCCTGCCGCCGCATCTGCCGCCACCGCCCCGCGGCCGCACGATCGTGCTCGGCGCCGGCAAGGCCGCCGCGGCCATGGCGCGCACGTTCGAGGCCCACTGGCGCGGCCCCCTCGAGGGGCTGGTCGTGACGCGCGACGGACATGGCGCCGCCACGGAACGGATCGTGGTGATCGAAGCGGCCCATCCGGTACCCGATGCGCGGGCGATCGAGGCCGCCCGGCGCATGCGGGCCATGCTCGAGGAGCTTCGCGCGGACGACCTGGTCTTGTTTCTGGGTTCGGGTGGGGGCTCGGCGCTGCTCGCGCTGCCCGCTGCCGGGCTCTCGCTCGAGGACAAGAGAGGGCTCACGGCGGCCTTATTGCGCGCCGGCGCGAGCATCCACGAGATCAATGCCGTGCGCAAACATCTCTCGGCGGTCAAGGGCGGACGCTTGGCCGCGGCCGCCTGTCCCGCCCGCTTCGTGAGCCTGCTCATCTCGGACGTCGCTGGCGATGACCCCGCGACCATCGCCTCCGGGCCTGGCGTGGCCGACCCTTCGACCCTCGAAGACGCCCGCACCGTGCTGGCCAAGTATCGTATCGAACCCTCCCTCGCGGTGCGCCGCCATCTGGCCGAACCCCGCAACGAAACGCCGAAGCCCGGCGATCCGCGTCTTGCGCGCGCGAGCGCCACCCTCATCGTAACGCCCAAGCTCGCGCTCGAGGCGGCGGCTCGGGCCGCCGGGCGTCAAGGCATCGATGCGGTCGTGCTTGGCGATGCGCTCGAAGGCGAAGCGCAGGACCTCGCCACAGCACAGGCCGCCCACGCCTTGGCGCTGCAAACGACGATAGGTTCGCCCGCCGTCTTGCTCTCCGGCGGCGAGGCGACGGTCGTGGTCTCGGGCCAAGGGTGCGGCGGACCCAACGCCGAATTCGCGCTTGCGCTGGCACTCGCGCTCGACGGCGCGCCCGGGATTTTCGCGCTCGCCTGCGACACGGACGGGATCGACGGCACCGAGGACAACGCGGGCGCTATCGTGGGCCCCGAAACCCTCGCGCGTGCGCGAAAGCGCGGCCTCGAGCCCCGCGCCTTCCTCGCCGAGCACGACTCCTACGGCTTCTTCGAGGCGCTCGGCGATCTCGTGCGCACCGGGCCCACGCGGACGAACGTTAACGATTTTCGTGCCATCCTGGTGCTGCCCATCCTGGTGCGGCCCCGCAACGCGGCAGAGGGGCCGGGGATCGGATAGAGTCGAAGCATGCTTCGTCACCGCAACGCCAAGATCATTGCGACGCTGGGCCCCGCGAGCGCGACGCCCGAACGCATCGCCGCGCTGTTCGAGGCCGGCGCCGACGTCTTTCGCCTCAACTTCAGCCACGGCACACCCGAGGAGCACCGCGCACACATCGATGTCATCCGCGCCCTCGAGAAGAAGACAGGCCGGCCGATCGCGATCCTGGCCGACCTCCAAGGCCCCAAGCTGCGCGTGGGCGCGTTTCGCGGCGGCAAGGTCGAACTCGCGCCGGGTCAGGCCTTTCGCCTCGACCTCGAGGCGAGGCCGGGCGACGGGACCCGCGTCGGTGTGCCTCATCCCGAGGTCTTCGAGGCCTGTCGCGAGAGCGCCGAGCTGCTGCTCGACGACGGCCGCATCCGGCTGCGCATCCTGCGCTGTAGCAAACACTTCGCCGAGACCGTCGTGGTCGCGGGCGGCCCGCTGTCGGACCACAAGGGGCTCAACCTGCCCGGCATCACCCTGCCGCTCAGCGCGCTGACCGAGAAGGACCGGGCCGACCTCGCGGTGGCGCTCGAGGCGGGCGTCGATTGGGTTGCGCTGTCCTTCGTGCAGCGGCCCGAGGACGTGGCCGAGCTGCGCAAGCTCGCAGGCGGGCGCGCCGCAATCATGAGCAAGCTCGAGAAGCCGGCCGCGCTCGAACGGCTCGACGCCATCATCGAGCTCTCCGACGGCCTCATGATCGCGCGCGGCGATCTCGGTGTCGAGCTTGCGCCCGAGGAGGTGCCGGGCGCGCAGAAGCGCATCTTGCGCGCGGCTCACCGGATGGGCCGGCCCGTGGTCGTTGCCACCCAGATGCTCGAATCGATGATCTGGCAGGCTTCGCCGACGCGCGCCGAGGCCTCGGACGTCGCGACCGCGGTCTACGACGGGGCGGATGCGGTCATGCTCTCGGCCGAGACCGCGGCCGGCAACTATCCGCGCGAAGCGGTCGCCATGATGGGGCGGATCATTGCCCGCGTCGAAGAGGACCCGCTGTACCGCAGCCTGATCGAGCCGGAACGCTCGCTGCCGGAGGAGACCTCGGCGGATGCCATCACGTTCGCCGCCAAGCAGGTGGCCCAGACCCTGCGCGCCGCGGCGATCGTCTGCTACACCACCTCGGGCTCGACGGCGCTGCGCGCCTCGCGCGCGCGGCCCCACGTGCCGATCCTGGCGCTCACGCCGTCGCTCTCGACCGCGCGGCGCTTGGCCCTCGTGTGGGGCGTCTATTGCGTCGAGACGGAGGATGCACGCGACTTCGACGACATGGTCAATAAGGCGGTGCGCACCGCACGCGAGCTCGGTTTCGCCGAAAGCGGCCAGCCCCTCGTGGTCACCGCGGGCGTGCCCTTCGGCACGCCCGGCGCCACCAATATCCTGCGCATCGCCTGGTGTTAGGGGGGACGAGCCCTGCCGGTAGGCCGACTCGTCGAGATCGGTGATCAGCATCGAGCCCGGCGAATGGGTGATCGCGAGCGGCGGCCGCGCCGCTATCCCGAGGTGAAAAGACGCATGAGTTTCCCGTGCTCCACCCTATCAGCTCCGAATATCTCCCGTAGGATGCGTCTCGACGCCCCTATCAAACGCGGCTGCAAGCGGGTGAACTGCGGATCAGGACTATAAATCGCAGCGTTGCGGTTCTTGTTCAGTACGTCGACGCCGAGCGGATCGATGATGAACAACTGCAAGGTGCCGCGATCTGCCGCCTCGCCTATGGGCTGGCTGATGTGGTCGTCGCTGAAGCTGTAACCGATGACCATTAGCCGCGTATCGGGCCGCGTCAGATACTCCTTAAACCGCTCATAGTTCCATTTCAGAATGGGGTGGCGCTGAATGGTCGCGGCCTTTGCGCCTCCCATGACAAGCATGGGCTGGCCGCTGCCGCTGTCGATCCAGTTCATCGACCCATGCAGCTTGAAATAGGGCTGTAGATTGCTGCTCACGGCAAACTCCGACTGGTCCAAGGGAGACCACCGCGTTGCGCCAGGGTCAGGCAGGCCACGATTCGGAATCTGCCTCATTCCCGGAATCTGCCAGCCGTTCCACCGACGATACGAGGAGAGTTCGACGTTACCGTTCAGATAGTGCCGCTCCATCAGCAAGTCCTGATTGAGCGTGAAGATGGCGTCGAACCTGACCAGGAAGCTTCTCACCATATAGGCGATGTCGTTCTGCGGCTCGAAGTTCATGATGGTGGCGAACGCCTTGTCCATATCGGTGAACATCTGCGATATGGCGTCTTGTAGCCTCGTTAGACGCTGCTCTGTCAGCGTGTCCCTCCTTCTCGCATATTCGTCCTGCACGTGAGCAAGGGCCTCCTCGAAGCCGCCCTTGCGCTTGTATGACCATAAGAGATCACGGATCTCCGCATCGACCTGTGGACAGCCCAGAAGGTATTCAAAGGCCTCAGACGCCAACCAGCCGCCCCAGTTGCGGCTGAAGCCAGCACCGAGAAGGAGAACGTGAGCCATGCGTGCGCCCTATCGGACGACGACCGACAACTCGGCACGAGCCTGGCGCTTTGGTCCGACGGTGATCTGAACGTCTTGTCCGAGGGCCGTCAGAAACTCCATGAGGCGCTTGACGGAGAACATGCCGGACTGCCCGCGCATCAGAGCGGAGACGTGCGGTTGCTTGATCCCGAGGATGTCGCCCGCCCGAGCCTGGGTCAGGTTGCGCTCCTTGATGAGCCGATAAATGCGCAACGTGAGCTGTGCCTTCAGCTGCTCCCGCTCGGGATTGGCAAAGCCAAGGTCGGCGAAGACATTTCCGCTGCCTTCCGTGACGCGGACTTTCGATTTCCTTGTCCTGATCATTTCTGCCCTTTTCGGTAATCCTGCTCGCTGACGACAAGCCGCTGCTCGATCAGGTCCATACTCTTTCTTGGGCGTCGCAGTGCTGTCAGGGACAGCGCCCCAAGCCCTGCCGGTAGGCCGTCTCGTCCAGATCGGTGATCAGCATCGAGCCCGGCGAATGGGTGATGGCGAGCGGCGGCCGCGCGGCCCCAAGCGCCAGCTGAGGCGTGACCCCGCAGGCCCAGAACACCGGCACCTCGTCCTCATCGACCGGCACGGCGTCTCCGAAGTCGGGCTCGCTCAAGCGCGCGATCCCGAGCGCCGCGGGATCGCCGATGTGAATCGGCGCCCCGTGCGCCTGGGGAAAGCCGGCCGTGAGGCGTGCCGCCTGCTCGGCCTGGCGCTCCGTCATGGGCCGCATCGAGACCACGAGGGGTCCGCGGAACGGGCCCGCGGGCAGCGTCTCGATATCGGTCCTGAACATCGGCACCCGCAGGCCGAGCGCCGCGTGCCTCATGGGGATTCCGGCGGCGATCAGCGCGCGCTCGAAGGTGTAGGAGCAGCCGAGCGCGAAGCTCACGAGATCGTCGCGCCACAGCGCGTGGATGTCGGCCGGCTCGGCCACGAGGCGGCCATGGCGATAGACGCGATAGCGCGGCAGATCGGTGCGCACGTCGAGGTCTTCCGCGAGCGTCGGAAAGCCGGGATCGCCCAAGCCCGATACCGCGAGCAGCGGACAGGGCCGCGTGTTGCGCTCGCAGTAGATCGCGAAGTCGGCGGCGAACTCCTGGGGCAGGATCATGAGGTTGGCCTGCGCCTTGCCGGGCGCGAGGCCTGCGGTCGTGCCGCCGTAACGGCCGTCGCGGAAGAGCCGGCGGAGCGCCCGCGCTTCGCACGGCAGCCCCTCATAGGGCACGCTTTCAACGGCGGCCATGGCCCCGCTCCGTCTAGGTTTGGAAGCCTCTCAGCTTCTCGGACAGCTCGCGGTAGTGCCGGCGCGCCCCCGGCATGTGCGGATTGACCGCGAGTGCCCGCTCGAAGGCCTCGAGTGCGCCCAGCTCGTTCTCGAGCGCGAGCTGCACGAGGCCCAACCCCGAGAGCGCGCCAAAGTGGCGCGGCTCGAGCGCCAGCGTGCGCTCGATATCCGTGATCGACTCCTTGTAACGACCCATCAGATAGTAAAGCGTTGCCCTCTTGTTCCAGCCCTCGGCAAAGTCGGGCACGCGCTCGACGATGGTGTTGAAGTCGATGAGCGCCTTGTCGTAGTCGCGGCGCGACATCGCCTCCGTGCCGGAGTCGAGCAGCCGCTGGGTGAGCGGATCGTCCGCCTCCATCCAAATATTCCAGATGACGAATTCGATCTCGCGCGCCTCCTCTGGATTGACCGTGCCAAGAAGCCGCGCGAACAGCTCATCGAGACGGGGATCGTTCTGATCGGCCATGGTCTGTCCACCCAGCGATAGAAAAATCACGAGTGCGGCAAACAGCCGACGCATGCCTAGTGGTCTCGTTTCAACACATGAGTCCCCGATGACCCTGATCCTTCGAGACGCTCGGCTCGCGCTCGCCCTCAGGATGAGGGCCGGTTTTGGGCCTCACCCTGAGGAGGCCCGAAGGGCCGTCTCGAAGGGTGAGGTCAGTCGCGGGTACCCAGTGTTCGATTCGCACCACTAGATACTAGGGCGACGAGGGGCCTGAGCCAAGTCGGGTGGCGGCGGCCCGCCGCTCGCCCAATCGAGCAGCTCGGCCGTGTGCAGCACCGGCACCGGCGCGCCGGAGGCCAGCTGCTGGATGCAGCCGATATTGCCCGCGGCGATAAGGTCGGGTGCCGTCGTCGCGATGTTGTCGAGCTTGCGCCGCCGAAGACGCTCGGCGATTTCGGGTTGCAGCAGGTTGTAGGTGCCGGCCGAGCCGCAGCATAGATGGCCCTCCGGAACATCGACGACATCGAAGCCGGCCTCGCGCAGCAACGCCTTGGGCTGCTCGTGCACCCGCTGGCCGTGCTGGAGCGAGCACGCCGAGTGATACGCCACGCGAAGGGGAGGGCGCGTCCCGCTGGCCTTTAGCCCGAGCTGGGTCAAGACCTCGCTCACATCGCGCGCAAGGCGAGCGATGCGCTCGGCCCTCTCGGCCCACGCCTCATCGCCGCGCAAGAGGAAGCCATAGTCCTTGAGCATCGTGCCGCAGCCCGAGGCGTTAGCGATCACCGCATCGAGCCCTTGGCCTTCGACCTCGCGCCACCAGGCCGCAACGTTGCGCCGCGCGAAGCCGTGCGCGCGGTCGCGCTTGCCCAAGTGATGGCTGAGCGCGCCGCAGCAGCCGGCCCCCTCGGCCAGCACGACCTCGCAGCCGTGGCGCGTGAGGAGGCGGATCGTGGCCTCGTTGATCGAGGGGCGCAGGGCGTCCTGCACACAACCCGTGAGCAGGGCCACACGCATCCGGCGCGGCCCCTGCGGCGGATGGCTGCGCGCCCGGCGCATCGGCCGCGGCAGGATGCGCGGCGCCAGACGAACCAGGGCTCGAAG
>CAZVZP010000004.1:29913-34747 GCA_964631625.1 uncultured Hyphomicrobiales bacterium
CAGCAGGGGCGCCACGGGCCGCGCGAACGTTGCGGCGATGAGCCCCGCCCGGAACAGGCCGCGGCTCGGCAATACGGCATCGAGCGCCGCGCGCAAGAAGCGCTCAGCCAAGGGACGGCGATAGGTCGCCTCGATATGGGCGCGCGCATGATCCACGAGGTGCATGTAATTCACGCCCGCGGGACACGTGGTCAGGCACGAAAGGCACGAGAGGCAGCGGTCGATGTGACGCGTGACCAGGGCCGAGGCGGGCCGAGCGTTCTCGAGCATGTCCTTGATGAGGTAGATACGGCCGCGCGGGCTGTCGAGCTCGTCCCCGAGCAGGACGAAGGTCGGACAGGTCGCCGTGCACAGGCCGCAATGCACGCACTTGCGCACGATCGACTCGGATGTCTTGACGTCCGGATCGGCGAGTTGCTCGAGCGTAAATCGAGTTTGCACGCGGCGTTCCTTGCGACTAGACCTCGGGATACATGCGCCCTGGGTTGAGGCAGCGCGCCGGATCGAAGCCCTCCTTGAGACGGCACGTGAGCGCCATCACCGGCTCCCCGAGAGGCTCGAACACGGCAACGCGGGCGCGCAGAGCCTCGGGCGCACGCACGAGGAGCGCATGGCCGCCCAGCGGCGCGAGCGCCCGGCGCACCGATGTCGCGCCCGCATCCTCCGAGGCCTCCTCGAGCGCGAGCCAAACGAGCCCACCGCCCCAGTCGAGCAAGCCCTCCGCGCCCGGATGATCGGCCCCGATCGCGGCGAGGAACGCCGGTGCTTGCGCCGGAGGCAGCGAGACGCGCCACAGCGCCGCGTTCAAAGGCAGGAGCGCGCCATCGCGCACCTCCCGCCACAGGAGGGCGGAATTCTTGCCGTGCAACTCCTCGACCGCGCCGAAGGGCGCCATCAGCTCGCGTAGCGCGTCGGTGCGCGCTAGCACCGAGGGGGCGATGCCCTCGAGCCTCAGCGCGGCCACGGCGGCACCCGCCGCCCGGACGTAATCGACGGCGGAGCCGCGGGCGAGCGATGCCGGGAGATAGGCCGCGCCCGAAACCTCGAAGGGGCTGGCCAGTGCCGCCGTCAAGGCCTCGATAGCGCGCGCCGCATCGAGCCCGAAGATGAGGACGGTCCGGGTCTTCTCGGCCGACGGGCTGACGCGCACCGTGATCTCGGTCAGCACCGCAAGGGTACCGTAAGAACCCGCAAGCAGCTTGCACAAGTCGTAGCCGGTCACGTTCTTGACCACCGAGCCGCCGGCCTTGAAGGCCTCGCCGCGCCCGCTCACCGCGCGCATACCGAGGAAATGATCACGCGCGGCGAAGGCCGAGATGCGGCGCGGGCCCGAGAGGTTGCAGGCGAGCGCGCCGCCGAGTGTTCCCCGCCCTGGCGGCCCACCGTAGAGCGGGCCGTAGTCGGGGGGCTCGAACGCAAGGCGTTGGTGGAAGCCGCCCGTAAGCGCCTCGATCTCGGCGAGCGGCGTAGCGGGCCGCGCCTTGAGCACAAGCTCGGCCGGCTGATAGTCGACGACGCCGCAGAAGCCCGAGAGATCGAGCACGCAGTCGGCGGCAGGCGGCCGACCGAGACCTCGCTTGGTGCCCTGCGCGCGCACCTCGAGGGTGCGGCGCTCGCCCAGCGCCCAGACGATCGCCTCGCGGGCGGCGGCCTCGTCGGCGATCGGGATGGCTGTGCCCATCAAAAACGCGGGAGCTCGGGAAAGCGCAGCTCGCCCCGGTGCACGTGCAGACGGCCGAGCTCCGCGCAACGGCGCAAGATCGGGAACACCTTCCCTGGATTGAGCAGCCCGTCGGGATCGAACGCACACTTGACGCGCTGCTGCTGATCGAGGTCCGCCTCGCTGAACATCGTGCCCATCAGATCGCGCTTTTCGACGCCGACCCCGTGCTCGCCGGTGAGCACGCCGCCCGCCTCGACGCAGGCCTTGAGGATGTCGGCGCCCAACGCCTCCGCCTTCTCGAAGGAGCCGGGCTCGTTGCCGTCATAGAGGATGAGCGGATGAAGGTTGCCGTCGCCCGCGTGGAACACGTTGGCGACGCGCAGGCCGTAGTCCTGCGACAGGGCGCGGATCCGCCCCAAGATCTCCGGCAGCTTGCGCCGCGGGATCGTGCCGTCCATCACGTAGTAGTCGGGCGACATCTGGCCGGCTGCGGAAAACGCCGACTTGCGGCCGGCCCAGAAGCGCTCGCGTTCGGCCTCGTCGCGGCTGATGCGCACCGAGACGGCGCCCTCCCGTTCGGCGATCTCGCGCACGCGCCCAACCAGATGCTCGACCTCGGCCTCAGGGCCATCGAGCTCGGCGATCATGAGCGCCTCGACGTCGAGCGGATAACCGGCATGCACAAAGTTTTCCGCCGCCTGGATCGCAAGCGCGTCCATAATCTCGAGGCCCGCGGGGATGATGCCGGCGGCGATCACGGCCGCGACCGCGGCGCCTGCCTGCTCGATCCGCGCAAAGCCGATGAGCAGGGCCTTGGCGCTCGGCGGCTTCCTCAAGATGCGCACGGTCACTTCGGTGACGATGCCGAGCAGCCCCTCGGAGCCCGTCAAGACCCCGAGCACGTCGTAGCCGGGCGAATCGAGGGCCTTGCCCCCGAAGCGCATCACCTCCCCGTTCATGAGCACGACCTCGACGCCCAAGAGGTTGTTCGTGGTCACGCCGTATTTGAGGCAATGTACGCCGCCCGAGTTCTCGGCCACGTTGCCGCCGATGCTGCAGGCGAGCTGCGAGGAGGGATCGGGCGCATAGTAAAATCCCTGGCCTTCGACCGCCTTCGTGATCGCCAGGTTCGTGACGCCGGGCTGGGCGACGACGCAACGGTTCGCAAAGTCGATCTCGAGAATGCAGTTGAGCTTGCCCAGGCTGACGAGCACGCCGTCGGCGAGCGGTAGGGCGCCGCCCGACAGGCCGGTGCCGGCACCGCGCGGCACCGCCTTGACGCCCAACTGTCGGCACAGCTTGAGAACCTGCGAAACTTCCGCGGTCGAGCGGGGCAGGACGACGGCGAGCGGCCGGGCGCGGTAGGCCGTCAATCCGTCGCACTCGTAGGGCGCGAGGCCCTCGGGGTCCGCGATCAGCCCGTCCGGCGGCAGCGCGGCCGCGAGCGCGGCGATGATTCGCGGCCGGCGCTCCAGGACCGCGCGATCGGGCTCGGGCATCCGCATCGGGTTCTCCGGAACCAGGCGTGGGGCCGCCCTCGAAGGGGCCATCGGAAGGATAGTGGGCGCCGGACTCTAGGCCGTCAATCCTCGCCCGGTCGGGCCGCCATGGCCCGACGCGCCGATCACCGGGGCACACCACCGAGCGGCGCGGGGCGGCCCCCGATGCGGGAAGGGCGTTCGCGAGCGGCAGCCTCTAGCCCTGACGAGCCTTGAAGCGCGGGTTGGTCTTGTTGATGAGATAGAGGCGGCCCCTGCGCCGCACGATGCGGCTGTCGCGGTGGCGACGCCGGGCAGACTTGAGCGAATTGACGACCTTCATGGCTTAGCCAGGCTCCGGGCCTTGCGTTCGAGGCAGGCCGCGCAAAATAGGAGGAGCCACCGCCCCTGTCAACTCGGGGCGCGCCGGGGTGCCCCGTCAATTCGTGCGGATCGCGTCGAAGCGATAGACCTCGATGCCGTTCGCGGCGAGCGCGGCGAGGCGCCGCTTCCAAATCTCGATCTCACCCACGACGGCGGCGGCCACGGCCTTGTCCATGCCGTCCGGGCGCAGCCTGCGGCAATAGGCGGCAAGCGCGGCCTCGACTTGCGCCCGATAGGACTCGCTCACGTTCTCGGCGACACGCACGTCGAAGCCGATGCTGTGAAGGAACTCGGTCATGCGCGCCCCGGTCCAGAGCGCATCGGCCACCGGCTCCGTCGCCTGCCATTCGCCATAGACCGCGCCGTTGGGGCCGGCAACGTAGTCGATGAGAACAAGATGCCCTTGCTTGCGCACGACATCGTGGATCTCGGTCAGCAACGCCCGGCGCTGCGGCATGCGCCAGAGGCACTCCTGACAAAACGCCGCGTTGAACTTGCCCAGACTCGCAAGATCGGGACGCGACGCGTCGATCAGCTTGACCGCGGCCTTCTTGCCGAGTCCCGCCATGGTCGACATCTCCATCGCCCCTTCGACGAGGTTTGCGCGATCGTCGGCCCCCGTCACCCAGACTCCCAGCTCCTTCGCGATCGCGCGCGTGACGCCTCCCAGTCCGGCACCGAGATGGAGCAGGGTCATTTTCGAATTGAGCCCGAGCGGCTTGATCCAGGTCAGCGGGGTCTCGGTGCCGCCCGGAAGCATCAGCGCGTAGCCCCAGATCGCCTCGGCGACGAGCACGCGGGGGTCCTGCCAGATGGCAGCCCGCCGCCCCTTGCGCAGCGCGGATTCCGAGGTCGCGTCCTCCTCGCCAATGGCGTGGGCCGCGTCGGGCTCCAGCGCGTGCCGATGCGCCGCCGCATCCGATGGGGCCGCCGTCTTGGCGGACGGCCGGGCCGACGCCTTGGCCGGGGCAATGGCTTCGCTCAAAAGCTCGGGCACCGAGCCGGGATCGAACTCCAAACCCTCCCACCATGCCTTGAACCGTCCCTTCATCCGCAGACGGGTCACGGGAACGAGCTTGAAGTAAACCATGGCCGGCTTGACCCGCGGCACGGCCAGCTTGAGCCGAGGCAAGGCCAACTTAAGATGGGACGGCGCGAAGCGGAACTTCGCCGCGTCGAGTCTCAGTTTTGCCAGCATCGATGCACGCGCCTGCCACGTCGACGATGTCGGCAACGTCAGCGGAAAGTTTGGCGAACACCGGGAATCGCGTCATCCCGGAGAGGGTACGCCGCGGTGATGCCGCCGGGA
>CAZVZP010000005.1:0-1326 GCA_964631625.1 uncultured Hyphomicrobiales bacterium
CCCCCAGGCTGACGCGGATCGCCGAGCCGACCAGTGTCTTCTCGACGCCCATGGCCTTAAGCACGTGCGACGCCCGCACGCGCCCGGAGGAGCAGGCGGCGCCCGCGCTCACCGCAAAACCCGCAAGGTCGAGCGCAATGACCTGCGTCTCGCTCGCCAGGCCCGCCACGGCGAAGCAGGAGGTGTTGGGCAGGCGCGGCGCGCTGCGCCCGAAGATCGCGAGTCCGCGAACCCCCTCGAGGAGCCGCGCCTCGAGCCGATCCCGCAGCGCCTCGATGCGCGCGACCGATAAGAGCGCACCCGAAACCGCCCGCGCGGCTGCGCCGAAGCCCGCGATTCCTGGCAGGTTCTCGGTGCCGCCGCGCCGGCCGCGCTCCTGCCCGCCGCCCCGGATCTGCGCCTTGAGCGGCGCCTCGCCCCGCACGATCAGCACGCCCGCGCCCTGCGGGCCACCGATCTTGTGGGAGGACAGCGTCAGGTAGTCGGCGTCGAGCTCACGAACGTCGAAGCGGATGCGGCCCGGCGCCTGCACGGCGTCGCAATGGAAGAGGGCCCCGTGCCCGTGGGCGAGCCGCGCCGCCTCGCGCACCGGCTCGATCACGCCGGTCTCGTTGTTGGCGAGCATGAGCGAGACGAGCGCCGGTTCGGAGTCGGCCCGCAACAGCTCCTCGAGCGCAACGAGATCCACGAGGCCGTCGCCGTCCACCGGGATCCGTGTGGCACCGGGCGCCGCCTCGAGCACGGAGACATGCTCGATCGCAGACACGAGAAGGCGCCGCCGGCCAGCGCCCCCGAGCACCAGATTGTTGGCCTCGGTCGCGCCGGAGGTGAAGGTCACCTCTTCGGGCAGGGCCCCGGCAAGCGCCGCGACAACCGCGCGCGAATCCTCCATGAGCTTGCGCGCCGCGCGCCCGAAGCCGTGCACGGAGGAGGGATTGCCGGTGAGCTCCAACGCTGCGCGGACCGCTTGCGCGGCCTCCGGCAGCACCGGCGCCGTGGCGTTATGGTCGAGATAGATCGCGCCCACGGCGCAGGCTACGCGCGGCTGGCGGCGCTTGGCAACGGTTGCGGGACTCGATGCTCGGGTCGCTGGAGGCGCCGCTCGCAAACATCGGCGAGAGAGACCGAGCTTAAGAAGGTGTAGATCTCATCGCCCAGCGCCTCCCAGAGATCGTGGGTTAGGCAGCGGCTCTTGTCCGACATGCAGCCCTCGTGCTCCTCGCCCTTGCAGCGCGTCTGACGCATGGGTTCATCGACGGCCAGCACGATCTCGGAAATGCGCAACTCTTCCGCGGGACGGCCGAGGCGATAGCCGCCACCGGGTCC
>CAZVZP010000005.1:1361-2718 GCA_964631625.1 uncultured Hyphomicrobiales bacterium
GCGCACGCTGCTCACGAGCCCGCACTTGCGCAACTTGCTGAACAACTGTTCGAGGTAGGACAGCGAGATCTCCTGACGCCGCGCGATTCCGGCGAGCACGACGGGGCCGCCGCTCGCGCGCCCATGCTGTGCCAAATCGACCATCGCCATGACCGCATAGCGGCCTTTCGTGCTGAGCTTCAACGCCACACCTCCATTGCTCTCAAATCGCCGGGGACCACTCCCCGCTTAAGCCTTGAAACGCGCGCGTTCAGGGCCCTCGCTCGCCTCGACAGCGCGCTCGGCCGCCTCGCCTTCCGAGAGCCGTCGCTCGAGCTCCTGGACACGCGCCGAGAGCTGACCCATTTCCTGCACGAGAGCCTCCACGGAACGCGACACGGGATCGGCGATGTCGGCCGAGGGTGTGCCGTAAGCCGCAAAGCTCGCTCGCTGTGCCGGCTGGGCATCCGCGCGCCGGGCCGGGATGCCGACCATCGTGGCGGCCGGCGGCACGTCCTTGAGCACGACCGCGTTCGCCCCAATGCGCGCACCGCGGCCCACCGTGATCGGGCCCAAGATCTGCGCCCCCGCGCCCACCACCACATCGTCCTCGAGCGTCGGATGGCGCTTGCCGGGCGACCACGAGGTGCCGCCGAGTGTGACGCCGTGATAGAGCGTGACGTTGTCGCCGATCACTGCGGTCTCGCCGATCACCACGCCCATGCCGTGATCGATGAAGAACTTGCGGCCGATCTGAGCCCCGGGATGAATCTCGATGCCGGTCAGGAAGCGACCCACATGGGAAAGGAAACGCCCGAGCAGGAAGGCGCGGCACCGCCATAGGAAATGCGCCAGCCGATGGAGCGCGAGCGCGTGCACGCCCGGGTAGCACAGCAGTATCTCCGGCCAGGTCCGCGCCGCGGGATCCCGCGCGAAGATCGATTGGACCGATTCTCTCAGACTCTTGAACATCTCGGCCTCGGTTGTGTAAGAATTCGCCCCTTTCTGGAGGCCGCCGCCGATCCTACATCATCACCGGGCTGGCCTGAGCCCTCGGATGCGCAGAAGAAGGCCTTCGACATCGCAATATGGGTTACCCAAGTAAAATAGTCAAGTTTTCGACCGCTGCCGTTCCCTTTGATAATCGAGTTGCAATCGCTTGAAAAGATTACCAATCATTGACCGGCTTCTCAGTCGCACGGGGACCTTCCTCCACCATGCCTGATGTCATGTTCAACGGGGCCGACGGCCGCCTCGAGGGCCGCTACCACCACAGCGTGCACAGCCGCGCGCCCCTCGCCCTCGTGCTTCACCCCCACCCCCAGTTCGGCGGGACGATGAACAACAAGGTCGTCTACAACCTGTTCCATGTGTTCCG
>CAZVZP010000005.1:2728-22464 GCA_964631625.1 uncultured Hyphomicrobiales bacterium
GCGCTTCAATTTCAGGGGCGTCGGGCGCTCGCAGGGGGGCTTCGACAACGGCCAGGGCGAGCTGTCGGACGCCGCCTCGGCCCTCGACTGGATGCAGGCCCACAACCCCAGTGCCTCCGAGTGCTGGGTCAGCGGCTTCTCGTTCGGCACCTGGATCGCCATGCAATTGCTCATGCGCCGGCCCGAGATCACCGGCTTCGTGGGCGTGTCGACGCCGGCGAACCACTACGATTTCTCCTTCCTTGCCCCCTGCCCCTCCTCCGGGCTCCTCGTGCACGGCGAGGCCGACGAGATTGTGCCCGAATCGGCCGCGGCCAAGCTCGTCCATAGGCTTTCGCAGCAAAAGCAGATCACGCTCGACTACCGGACCATCCGCGGCGCCGATCATTACTTCAAGGACCGGCTGGACGATCTCACGGCCATCGTCGAGGACTATCTAAGCCGGCGCATCACCAGGAAGGCGGCTGCAGCCGGCTAGAAGCCGCCCGCCGGCAGCCCTCGGCATTAGGCGGGAGTGCGTCCGGGAGTGCGCCCGGCGCGATGGAGAGCCCCCCCGGTGACCGCGTAACGGGCGCCGGTGGTCTCCGGCACGGTGAGGGGCAGGCCGCGCACGCTGCGCACCGCGAGGTAGCCGAAGGCGTAGGCCTCGAGCGCATCGCCCGGCCAACCCACGACCTCGACCGGCTCGACGGCAACGCCGGACAAGGCCGCACGCAAGGCGGCCAGGATTGCCCCATTGCGTCGCCCGCCGCCGGTGACAAGCCAGCGTAGCGCCGGGCGCGGGAAATGGCGCGCGCCCAATGCCGCGGCCCGCGCCGTGAAGGCCGCGAGCGTGGCCGCGCCGTCGGCGGCCGACAGCCCGCTCACCGGATCGAGCGTGAAGCTGCGCCGGTCGAGCGACTTGGGCGGCGAGCGGCCGAAGTAGCCGGCACTGAGCAAGCGGGCCAGCACGGCCTCCTCGGGATGGCCGGCACGGGCCAGCGCACCATCGTGGTCGTAGCGGGCACCGGTGCACCGCTCCGTCCACTCGTCGAGCAGCGCGCAGCCCGGACCTGTGTCGAAGGCGACGAGCTCGCCGTTCGGCCCCAGCCAAGTCACGTTGGCGACACCGCCGATGTTGAGGAGCGCGAGAGGGCGGGGCTGATCGCGCGCAAGCGCGCTCTGGAACAGCGCAACCAAGGGCGCCCCCTGCCCGCCCGCCGCGATATCGCGCCGGCGAAAGTCGTTGACCACGTCGATGCCGGTGATCTCCGCAAGCCGCGCCCCGTCGCCGATCTGCCAGGTCAGCCCGGCCTCGGGCCGGTGCAACAGGGTATGGCCAGGAAAGCCGATGACGTCGACCTCGTTGGGCTCGAGCGAGACCTCGCGCAGCAGGGCCGCGACCGCTTCGCCGTGCGCCTCGGTCAGGGCACGCTCGGCCTCGGGCACGTTCGCGCCGTCGAGCGCGCCCTTGAGCAACTCTCGCCGCGTCTCGTCGTAGCCGCGCGTGAGCCAGGGGCCGAGCGCCACGATGCTTGCGCCGTCGGTCTCGATCAGCGCCGCGTCGACCCCGTCGAGCGAGGTGCCGCTCATGAGGCCGATCGCTCGAAAGACCCGCTGGCTCACCGTCTGCTGCTCGCCCATCGCCGTCCCGGCACGCCCGCTCCGCCGCTCTCTGCTATCATGCCAAATCGCGGCGCGGCAGGCTCGAGCGCCCCGCCGGCGCAAGACCACCCCGGGCTGCGGCCCGTCCCTCAAGCCAAGGGAGAACGGCCATGAAACATCCGATCGGCTTCGTTCGGGGCTCCGGACGGGCCTCGCGCCAGGCGCACGTGAACTTGCCCGACGGCACCTACGAGCGCGAGGCCGGACGGGAAGGCTTCTACGGTCCGGCCAGCCATTTCTACCACCGCCATCCGCCGACCGGCTGGAGCGCTTTCGAGGGCCCGCTCAAGCCGCGCGCCTTCGACCTGGCCAAGCTGGCAACGCCGGCCCCGTCCCCCTGGCAGGCGCCCCTCGTGCTCTCGAACGGGCATGTCAAGCTGCGTTACTGGCGCACGGAGGGCCCTATGCCGCGGCTCGCCCGCAACGCCGATGGCGACGACCTGCTCTTCGTGCACGAGGGCTCGGGCGATCTCTTTTGCGACTACGGCCACCTCGCCATCGAGACCGGCGATTATCTGCTCATCCCGCGCGGCACGCTGTGGCGGCTGGAATGCCGTGGGACGCTGAGCGCGCTTCTGATCGAGGCCACGAACGCGGGCTTCGGGCTTCCCGACAAGGGGCTCCTCGGCCGCCACGCGCTCTTCGACCCTGCGCTGCTCGACGCCCCCGAGATCGACGATACGTTTCTCGCTCAGCAGGGAACGGAAGGATGGCAGGTCGAGGTCAAGCGGCGCGAGGCCCTGAGCCGGATCACCTTCCCCTTCAACCCGCTCGATGCCGTCGGCTGGAAGGGCGACCTCTCGGTCGTGCGCCTCAACCTGCGCCACATCCGGCCGCTGTCGAGCCATCGCTATCATCTGCCGCCCTCGGCGCACACCACCTTCCTCGCGCCCCGCTTCGTCGTCTGCACGTTTTGCCCGCGCCCGTTCGAGACCGATCCGGAGGCGCTCAAGGTGCCGTTCTTCCATAACAACGACGACTACGACGAGGTGCTGTTCTATCACGCGGGCGAGTTCTTCAGCCGCGACAACATCGGCGCCGGCATGCTCACCTTTCATCCCGCAGGCTTCACCCACGGTCCGCATCCGGGCGCGCTCCGGCACATGCTCCGGCCTCGGAAGACGGCGACCGATGAATACGCCGTGATGATCGATGCCCGCGACCCCCTCGAGGTGGCGGCGCTGCCGCCGGGCGTCGAGTGGCAAGGCTATGTGGATAGCTGGAAGGAGGGAGCGGCGCCGCGGTAGGCGCGAGAGGCGCAGCATGAAGCTCGGGAGCCTCAAGGAAGGCGGGCGCGACGGCACGCTGATCGTGGCGAGCCGCGATCTTGCTCGCGCGGCGCGGGCCAATGACATTGCTCCCACGCTCCAGGCGGCGCTCGATCGCTGGAGCTCTTGCGCGCCCGCTCTCGAAGCGCGCGCCCGCGCGCTCGACGACGGCCGCCTCCCAGACGCCTTTCCGCTCGAACCTGCGGCCCTCGCGGCGCCGCTGCCCCGCGCCTACCAGTGGGTCGATGGCAGCGCGTATCTTTCCCACGTCGAGCTCGTGCGCAAGGCGCGCGGCGCCCCGATGCCCGAAATCCTCTTGAGCGATCCGCTGATGTATCAGGGATGTTCCGACGCCTTTCTCGCCCCGACCGAGCCGATCGCGCTTGAGGACGAGGCCTGGGGCGCCGATTTCGAGGCGGAGGTTGCGGTCATCACCGACGACGTGCCCATGGGGGTGTGCCGCGAGCAGGCGGCAGGTCATATCAAGCTGCTTGTGCTCGTCAACGACATCTCGTTGCGCGACTTGGTGCCGGGCGAGCTCGCCAAGGGCTTCGGCTTCCTGCACAGCAAGCCGGCCTCGGCGCTCTCGCCGGTGGTCGCGACCCCCGACGAGCTAGGCGCGGCGTGGGACGGCGCCAAGCTCCATCTGCCGCTCGCGGTCTCGCTCAACGGCAAGCACTTCGGCGCCCCGGACGCGGGCGAGGACATGCACTTCGATTTCCCGACCCTGATCGCGCACGCCGCCCGCACGCGCCGGCTCTCCGCCGGCACCCTCGTGGGCGCCGGCACGGTCTCGAACCGCGACCGGGCCAGGGGCTCGTGCTGCCTCGCGGAGCGGCGCATGATCGAGACCATCGAAGAGGGCCATCCCTCGACCCCGTTCCTGCGCTTCGGCGACCGGGTGCGGATCGAGATGCGGGACGAACGCGGCCAGAGTGTGTTCGGCGCGATCGACCAGGAGGTCGTGCGCTACCGGCCGCCGCGCGCGGCCAAAGGAGACTGAGCATGGCCGTGAAGACCTTCGCTTCTCAAGCCGACCTCGCGGACAAGACGGTGCGTTTCGATCGGCTCGCGGACGGCGTTTACGCCTACACCGCCGAGGGCGATCCGAACTCGGGCGTCGTCGTGGGGGAGAACGGCGTGCTCGTCATGGACGCGCAGGCGACGCCCGCCATGGCCCGGGACGTGCTCCGCTGCATTCGCGAGGTCACCGACCGGCCCGTGCTCTATCTGGTGCTCTCCCACTATCACGCGGTGCGCGTGCTCGGCGCCTCGGCCTACGGCGCGCGCGAGATCATCGCGAGCGAGGCGACGCGTGCGCTCGTCCACGAGCGCGGGCAGCAGGACTTCGAGTCCGAGGTCAATCGATTTCCACGGCTGTTCCGCGACGTCGAGTCGATCCCGGGCCTGACGGTTCCGACATTGAGCTTCGAGAGCGCGCTGACGCTCACGCTCGGCGGGCGCGAGGTGCGCCTGCTGCACCTTGGCCGCGGCCACACGAAGGGCGACATCGTCGCCTGGCTGCCCGAGGAACGGGTGCTCCTTTCCGGCGATCTCGTCGAATACGGCGCGACACCTTATGCGGGGGACGCCTACCTGCGCGACTGGCCCGCCACGCTCGCACGTCTGCGCGCGCTCAAACCGGAGCGGCTCGTGCCGGGCCGTGGCGCCGCGCTCACCTCACGCGCCGCCATCGAGGAGGCGATCGAGGCAACGGGGCGCTTCATCACCCGCCTCTACGAGGAGGCAGCCAAGGGCGTGGCCGCAGGCAAGTCCCTCAAGGCGGTGTTCGAGGAAACCTATGCGGCGCTCGAGAAGGACTACGGCCGCTGGGTGATCTTCGAGCACTGCATGGCCTTCGATGTGGCGCGCGCGTACGACGAGGCGAGCGGCATCGAGCACCCCCGCATCTGGACCAAGGAGCGCGATCTCGAGATGTGGCGCGCGCTTCGAGGCTGAATCCGGCCGTGCCCAAGACCTACTGCAACCCGGTCTTTCCCTACCGCCGCTCGCCCGATCAGGACGCGAAGCGCGCAACCCGCCATCCGGTGATCGTCGTGGGCGCGGGGCCGGTCGGGCTGACCGCCGCCCTCGACCTCGCGCGGCGCGGCGTGCGTGTGCTCGTGCTCGACGAGGACGACACGGTAAGCGTCGGCTCGCGCGCAATCTGCTTCGCCCAGCGCAGCCTCGAGATCTTCGATCGCCTAGGCGTGGGCCAACGGATGGTGGACAAGGGCGTCACCTGGAGCCGTGGCAAGGTGTTCTTCGGCGAGCGGCTGATTTACGCCTTCGATCTTTTGCCCGAGGCCGGATACAAACGCCCGGCCTTCATCAACCTCCAGCAATATTACGTCGAACAATTTCTCATCGAGCGCGCCGCCGAGCTTAAGAACGTCGAGATCCGCTGGCGCAACCGCGTGAGTGCAGTCGAGCCCGCCGATGCCGGCGTGCGCCTTGCGGTCGAGACGGCGGACGGCCTCTATGCCCTCGAGTGCGATTATCTGATCGCGGCGGACGGGGCCAAGAGCACGGTGCGGCGCGCCCTCGGGCTGGCCTTCGCGGGGCAGAGTTTCGAGGATCATTTTCTGATCGCGGACGTGGTCATGCGCGCGGCGTTTCCGAGCGAGCGCTGGTTCTGGTTCGATCCGCCGTTTCACGCCGGCCATTCGGCGCTCCTGCACCGCCAGCCGGACGACGTTTGGCGCATCGACCTGCAGCTCGGGCCCGGGGCGGACCGCGAGGCGGAGCGGAGCCCCGAGCGGGTTGCGCCTCGGCTCAGGGCCATGCTCGGCGAGGACACGCCGTTCGACCTCGATTGGGTGAGCGTGTACACCTTCCAGTGCGCGCGGCTCGAACACTTCCGGCACGGCCGCGTGTTCTTCGCCGGCGATGCCGCGCATGTGATCTCGCCGTTCGGAGCGCGGGGAGCCAACGGCGGCATCCAGGATGCGGAAAACCTCGCCTGGAAGCTCGCGCTCGCGCTCGAGGGCGCGGCGCCCGAGGCGTTGCTTGCGAGCTACGAGGCCGAGCGCATTCCGGCGGCCGATGAGAACATCCGCCATTCGACGCGCAGCACCGAGTTCATCGCGCCCAAGGGCGCTGCGGCGCGCGCGCTGCGCAACGCCGCGCTCGAGCTCGCGGCTCGCCAGCCGTTCGCGCGCCGGCTCGTCAACAGCGGACGCCTTTCGCGGCCCGCGGTGTATGCCGATTCGCCCCTCAACACCGCGGACCGGGACGGCTTCTTAGGCCCCCTCGTGCCCGGCGCGCCCGCGCTCGATGCGCCGGTCGAGGCGAGCGGGTCAGGCTGGTTGCTCGATCATCTCGGATCCGGTTTCAGCCTCGTGCTCTTCGCCGACGGCGAGCGCGCCGCGGCGGAGCTGTGCGCGCTCGGCGTTGCGCTCGGGCTTAAGGCGCTGATCGTGCGGCTCGAGCGAGGCGGCTCGGGGCAGGAGGCCGGCGTTGCCGTCATTACGGATCGCGCCGGGCTCATCGCCCGTCGCTACGATGCGCAGCCGGGCACGATCTATCTCATCCGTCCCGATCATCATGTCGCCGCGCGCTTCCGGCGCCTCGACGCGGCGGCAATTCGAGCCGCGCTCGCCCGCGCGCTCGGCAATCCCGACGCCCGCTCGGAGGCTACGGCACGGAGCCTTTCCCATGGCTGAACTGAATCTCGCCGACCGGCTCGACCGGCCCGACGACGTGTATACCGCGCTCGTGGACGCGACGCGATATCTGCCCGAGGCCGAGAGCCTCGAACTCTTCGCCAAGATCGTCTTTCTCTTGGCCAACCATATCGGCGATGCCGACGTCGTGCTCGAGACGATTGCCTGCGCGCGAGACACACCCGGCGAATTGGCGAAACCGGTGGCTCGATCATGAAGCTCTACGGCTATTTCCGCAGCTCGGCCGCCTACCGCGTCCGCATCGCGCTCAACCTGAAAGAGCTCTCCTACGAATCGATCGCGGTCGATTTGCGCAAAGGCCAGCAAGGCGAACCCGGCTATCTCGCGCTCAATCCCCAAGGCCGCGTGCCCGCGCTCGACATCGGCGGCGTCGTCCTCACCCAGTCACTCGCGATCATCGCCTACCTCGACGAAATCCATCCCGAGCCGCCGCTGCTGCCGGCCGATCACTTGTTGCGCGCCTATGCCCGCGCCTTCGCGCTCACCATCGCGTGCGACATCCATCCGCTCAACAACCTGAGCGTATTGACCTATCTGCGTGATGACCTGCATCAGGACGAGGCGGCCGTCAGCCGCTGGTACCGCCACTGGATCGAGTCTCGCTTGCCCGCGCTCGAGCGCACGGTTGCGGACATCCGAGGCGAGGGCGTCTTCTGCTTCGGTGCGCGGCCGAGCTTGGCCGACATTTTCCTCGTGCCACAGCTCTACAACGCACGCCGCTTCGGCTGCTCGCTCGCGGGCTGCGCCCGGCTGGTCGAGATCGACGAAGCGTGCCGCCGGCTTGCGGCCTTCGCCGAGGCCGCGCCCGAGCGTCAGCCCGATGCCTCCTGAACGTCGGGGCGATTGCCGCGTTCGCACCGGTATGCTAGGGGATGCGCCCTCATGGCGCGCTACCGATCCGAATTTCTGCGCGCGCTCGCCGAGCGCGGCTACATCCATCAGGGCACCGACGAGGCGGGTCTCGATGCGCTCGCGGCGAAGCCGCCGATCACCGGCTACATCGGCTTCGACCTGACCGCGCCGAGCCTCCACGTCGGCAGCCTGGTGCAGATCATGATGCTGCGCTGGCTCCAGAAGACGGGGCACAAGCCGATCGTGCTGATCGGCAGCGGCACGACCAAGATCGGTGACCCCTCGGGGCGCGACGAGAGCCGCCAGCTCTTGTCCGATCAGGCGATCGCCGCCAACCGCGCCGGCATCGAAAAGATTTTCCGTCGGTTTCTCGCCTTCGGCGACGGCCCTTCGGACGCGCTGATGGTGGACAACGCCGATTGGCTCGACGAGCTCAACTACATCGCGTTCTTGCGCGACTACGGCCGGCACTTCTCGGTCAACCGCATGCTCGGCTTCGAGAGCGTGAAGTTGAGGCTCGAGCGCGAACAGCCCCTCACCTTTCTCGAGTTCAACTACATGGTGCTCCAGGCCTATGACTTCCTCGAGCTGGCGCGGCGCTACGACTGCGTGCTCCAGATGGGCGGCTCGGATCAGTGGGGCAACATCGTGAACGGCGTCGAGCTCTCGCGCCGCATCGGCGGGCGCGCGCTCTATGGGCTCACCACGCCCCTCATCACCACGGCCTCGGGCGCCAAGATGGGCAAGACCGCGCAGGGCGCGGTGTGGCTCAACGCCGAGCAGGTCAGCCCGTATCACTACTACCAGTACTGGCGCAATACCGACGATGGGGATGGCGGCCGCTTTCTGCGACTATTCACATACACGGACGATTGCGACTCAGACGAGCTGTCGCTAGACGAGATCAAGCGGCTCGAACGGCTGCGAGGGGCGGAACTCAACGAAGCCAAGGACAAACTGGCCTATCATGCAACGCGCCTCTGCCACGGCCGAGAGGCGGCAGAAGCTGCGGCCCGTGCGGCAATGCAGCTGTTTGGGGGCGAGGCGACGCGCGTGGTCAGCGTTCCAGTTGAAGCCGCCTCAACGCTGCCTCTTGGGACCATTCCCGTTGGTGTGCTTCCCGCGCTCGATGTGCCGCGCGCCGAGCTCGAGGCGGGAATTCCTGTCTTCGAGCTGTTCTACCGCGCGAAGCTTGCGGCCTCGGGCGGCGAGGCGCGGCGCCTGATCCGAAGCGGCGGCGCGCGCCTCAACGACCAGGCGCTGAGCGACGAGCTGCAATCGGTTACGACCCAGGATGTGACTCCAGACGGCGTGATCAAGCTCTCGGCCGGCAGGAAGCGCCACGCGCTCGTGCGCCCCGCCTGACGAGAAGGCCCGCAGTTCCGTCTGCGCTCCGTGTCGAAGGCTGATCGAGGAAACAAAAGGCCCGGCCGAGCGGCCGGGCCTCAAAGATTCGATGCTCTCGGCGCGCCGAAGCGCGCTTGTCTCGATCGACTTATCCCTTGGTCGCGGCGTCGATCCAGGGCTGCCAACGGCTCTGGTTCGCGTCGATCCACTCGTTGACGACCTCGATCATATCCCGGCCGTCCTGGTCGATCGCCTTCATCATGGGGTTCTGGTCATCGTTCGTCAGCGTGTAATTCTTGAGGAGCTCGTAAGCGGCCGGCCATTTCTCCGCCATGCCCTTCCACGCCGTCTTCATGATGTGGCCGCGCAGCCAGTCGCAATCGTAGGTCGCATCCGGATTGATGCCGACGGCCGGGTCGTCGTAGCAGCCCTCCTCGTAGGGCGGGAGCTCGACCTTGTTGAGCTTGTAGACGCTGTGCAACCAATGAGGCTCCCAGAACATCAGCACGAGTGGCGCCTTGCGCTCGAAGGCGCTCTGGATCTCGGCGATCGCCGCGCCTTCGCTGCCCGCGGGTTGGGATGCGAAATTGAGGCCGAGCGCCTTGATTCGATCCACGTTCGACGTGCCCCAATCCAGGGGATAATCGACGAAGCGCCCTTTGGGCATGGTGTCGGGCGTGGCGAACATCTCGGCGCAGTCGTTGAGGGCCGTATAACTCGGCAGTCCCGGACATAGTTCCCCAACGTAGTCGGGATAGTACCATGTCTCCACGGGGACGAGTCCGAGATCGCCGATGTCCTCGATGTTGCCGGTCGCGAGCGCCTCGTCGTAGGACTCGCCGATGTTCGAGCTCCAAATTTCGAGCGTCGCCGAGAGCTCGCCGGTCGTGAGCGCGATCATCTGCGGGTAATACCCGGCGGTCACGTATTCGACGTTGTAGCCCATCCGTTTCAACAGCTCGCCCGCGACCGTGGTCGAAATGTGTTGTCCGGTCCATTCGTTCAAGGCGAGCTTGATCGGCTCGTCGGTCGCGCCCATCTCCGCCGCGTCCGCCGGCTTGGCGAGCGCCGCGCCGAGGAACGCCGCCACGCCCGCGACGAGAACGGCGCCTTTGAACGCTGTGATTACAGTCATCTCGTGTCCTCCCTTGTTCGTTCTTATCGGCCTCCGCTGCCGGCCGTCGGGGGACGGGACGACGGAGGGATTAATCGACCCAATGCTATCAGGCCGCTCGGCGCATGGTAACCCGAACCACCGGGCACCGGGAAACCGGCACGTTCACCTTAGAATTCAAATAGTTGTGATCGGCCCCGTGGCTGGTGCGGGAGACCCGCGAGCGCGCTTCAGTCCGCGGGCTTCACGAACAGGAGCGTCATGCGGTCGCTCTCGCCGATCGCGAGGTACTTGTCGCGATCCTCATCCCCGAGGGCGAGCGCCGGCGGCAGTGTCCACACGCCCTTCGGATGGTCCTTGGTGTCCTTCGGATTGGCGTTGATTTCGCTTCGGGAGAGCAGAACGAAGCCGACGTCCGCAGCAAAGCCGATCACGCGCGCTTCCGAGACATAGCCCGACTTCGCGGTGGAGTCCTCCGCCTGCGGCGTGTCGGGATCGGCCCGATGCTCGACGACGCCGAGCGCGCCGCCGGGCTTGAGCGCACGGTAGGCGGCATCGAACACCTCCTGCGCGTAGCCGTCCTTCATCCAGTTGTGCACGTTGCGAAAGGTCAGCACGAGGTCGGCCGAGCCTTGAGGCGCGAAGTCGAACTTGCCGGATGCAAGCTCGGTCACTGCCACGCGAGCATAGAGATCGGGCCGCGATGCGAGCTTTTGCGCGAACTCCGCATTCGAACGCTTGAGGTAGGCGTTGTCCGACTCCCGGTCATAGCCCGCCGCGTAGAGCTTGCCGTTCTCTTGAAGAAGCGGCGCCAGGATCTCCGTGTACCAGCCCTTGGCGCCGGGCCACAGCTCGACCATGGTCATGTCGGGGCGGATGCCGAAGAAGGTCAAGGTTTCGAGCGGGTGCCTGTAGACGTCGCGCGCCTTGTGCTCGGGCGCGCGGTGCTCGCCCGCGAGCAGCGTGCGGATGCGCTCGGCCACGCCGGTATCATCGGCCGCGAGCGCGGCGTCGCTGCCCGACAGGAGGAGAGCGAGGCCGATCAGCGCAAGAGAAAGGGCGCGCAGCGGCCGCCCGCGCCCTCGACGGCTTGCCCGCAGAGTCAGGCTGCGAGCAAGAAAGGCGGCGAAAATCAGTCTCGGGTATGGCACTTCCTTTGCGAAAGTGCCATACAAAAGCTGACTAACACCATTGACACGTCTTGGGGCCAGGGCCCCGAACCCTCCGGTCATTCCGCCGCCGCGGCCCGGGCTGCCGCTTTCTTGGGCTCGTAGATGCAATAGTACTTGCGCACGTACTCGGTGCTGCGCCACTCGCACTCGAGACCCTGGGGCACCAAGAAGGAGTCCCCGGCGCGGAAGGTCTCGGCGCGGCCGTTCCCTTCGACGATGGTCACCGAGCCTTCGAGGAGGCACATCAACTCGTTGCGCGGAAACACCATCATCTTGCGGATCATCGGCGTGCAATCCCACACGCCCGCGATCATCTGGCCGGTCAAGTCGGTGAAGTAGTTGTGCACGTGCTGAACCGGCGGCTTGCCCTCGAAGATCGAAAGATCCGGCAGCGCCATCGTCTCCATCTTGCCGCCCGGCCCGCGCGCTTCGAAGCGCAGCATCTTAAGGCTCGAGGAGTCCTTCGGATTAAGGCCCGAGGGGTCGTCGAAAATGACGTAGAACTTGCGCACGCGCTCGGTCTGCTTCCAGGCGCAGGGCAGCCCCTTCGGAATCAGGAACGCTTCGCCCTTCCTCACCACCTGCTCGCGCCCCGTCTCGTCCACGAGCGCGACCGAACCCTCGAGCAGGTACATGAACTCGTTGACGCTGTAGGGGCCGAAGGTGCCGGTGAAGGGCGTGCACTCCCAGATGCCCGCGGTGAGCACGCCCGCCGGGTCGGTGAAGTAATTGAAGCCGTGCTGGACCGGCTTGCCGGAGGCAATTTCGTCCGCCGGGAAGTCCTCCCAGCGCTCGAGACCCCTCCCCGCAGGACCGGTCGGATCAAATTGGATGACCTTGAGATCGCTCATGCCGCTGCTCCCCGAAGCCCGTGGTTTCCTCGCTCGCCGCGAAGCCTAGCACGCGCGGGATCGCGCTGCCGACCCCTCGCTCGATCGGCGCTCTCGTGCCCGAAGCGGCTCAGGACGGCGGCTGCCAAGCCTCGTAGTCGCCGGTGGCCTTGTCGCGCTTGCCGCCGGCCAGCACATGCCCCGGTGGCCGGTAGGCGAGCGCCGTGCCGGTCAGGTTCGGCACGTGCTCCTTCTCCCAGGGACGCGCCGGTAGAGGCTCATCGGTTGGCGGGCGCTCCAGTGTGTGGTGCAGCCAACCGTGCCATTCGGCCGGCACCTTGCTCGCTTCGTCGCGGCCCCGGTAGATGACCCAGCGCCGTTCGGCCCGCCAATTGGAGGCACGGCGTCGGTAATAGCGGTTGGCGAACGAGTCCGCGCCCACCAGCTCGCCGCAAAGCCAAGTGTAGAGCCGCGTTCCGAGGGTGGGCATCGCTCTCTAGCCGGAGGAGAATGTGGCGCCGCCGCGCATCGCTGGCGTCGCGGGCTCGCGACTTATGCCACGCGCAAGGGCTCCGGTAAAGTCCCGGAAAGCGGCGGAGAAGCTGGACCGACACGGGTGCAAATCGACTTTCTTGCGGGCTTATTTTCTGTCGCCGAGCACCACGCCGAGGCGACCGAACGGGGTATTTTAAAGCCGATTGATGGTGCCTCTTCGCGAAGCCCGTTTTTTTGTGCGCACCCAGAATCTTAGGTCTCGAATCCCAGGCCTGCTCGAAGGGCCGATCCGCCGTTCGTCTCCGTTCCGAACAACGGGGTCTAACGACCTCGCCTCATGCACAATTTGTGGCGTGCCGTTCGTCGCAGACCGCAATATCAGGGGGCTCCTACAAAATCGGGGAAATTTGAGATGGTCCTACACAAGATATTGACACCAGCAGCACTGAAAGGTTAATCGGTCATCTTGCGGTCTTTGCCCCGAAATGGAGCAAAGGCCGTGCGCAGCAAACGGCAAAACTCGGGGCGGAATCGGCAGGGAGCAGATTCGCCCTTTGGACGCAGTATTTTAGCCGGAAGCGGGGGCACGGCATGCGGATTGTGCGCTTTTTTACCGAGTCGGAGCAGTCGCCCTATCACGGGATCGAATTTCGCACGACCTCGAGTGAGATCCGCAACCCGGACGGCTCGCTCGTTTTCGAGCTCAAGAACGTCGCTGTGCCGGCGTTCTGGTCGCAGGTCGCCTGCGACGTGCTGGCCCAGAAGTATTTCCGTAAGGCCGGCATCGCCCGCGCGCTCAAGAAGGTGGCCGAGGACGGCGTGCCGGAATGGCTATCGCGTAGCGCGCCCGACGAGGAGGCGCTCGAGGCGCTGAGCGAGCCGCAACGCTACGGCGGCGAGACCTCGGCGCGCGAGGTTTTCAATCGGCTCGCCGGAGCCTGGACCTACTGGGGCTGGAAGGGCGGCTACTTCGACAGCGCGGAAGACGCCCGCGCCTACCACGACGAGATGTGCCGCATGCTGTGCCTGCAGATGGCAGCGCCCAACTCGCCCCAGTGGTTCAACACCGGGCTCCATTGGGCCTACGGCATCGATGGCCCGGCGCAAGGCCACTACTACGTGGACCCCGCGAGCGGCGAACTCGTGCGCTCGACTTCGGCCTACGAGCATCCCCAGCCGCACGCCTGCTTCATCCAGAGCATCCGCGACGACCTCGTGAACGAGGGCGGCATCATGGACCTCTGGGTGCGCGAGGCCCGCCTCTTCAAGTATGGCTCGGGCACGGGGACCAACTTCTCGGCGCTGCGCGGCGAGAACGAGGCGCTCTCGGGCGGTGGCCGCTCTTCGGGGCTCATGAGCTTTCTCAAGATCGGCGACCGCGCCGCGGGCGCCATCAAATCGGGCGGCACCACCCGACGCGCGGCCAAGATGGTGATTTGCGACATCGACCATCCCGACATCGAGGCGTTCATCAATTGGAAGGCCCTGGAGGAGCAGAAGGTGGCGGCGCTCGTCGCCGGCTCCAAGCTGTGCAACCGGCACTTGAACGCGATCATGAAGGCGTGCCGGGCGATCGCCGGCGAAGAGGGCTTCGACCCGCAGAAGAACGGAGAGCTCAAGCGCGCGATTCTGGCTGGGCGCAAGGCCATGATCCCCGAGGCGTACATCCAGCGCGTCATCCACTTCGCGCGCCAGGGCTACACGGAGATCGACTTTCCCGTGTTCGATACCGACTGGCAGTCGGACGCCTACCTCACGGTTTCGGGCCAGAACTCGAACAACTCGGTGCGCCTGACCAACGCCTTCCTCGACAAGGTCGAGGCCGGCGGCGACTGGCCGCTCGTGCGCCGTACCGACGGCAAGGTGGCAAAGCGCGTCGACGCGCGCGATCTCTGGGAGCAGATCTGCTATGCGGCATGGGCCTCGGCCGATCCTGGCATCCAATTCGACACCATCATCAACGACTGGCACACCTGCCCCGCATCGGGCCGAATCAACGCCTCCAATCCATGCTCGGAGTACATGTTCCTGGACGACACGGCGTGCAATCTGGCCTCGCTCAACCTGAAGGCCTTCCGACGCCCGGACGGCCGCTTCGACGCGCCGGCCTTCTCGCATGCGGTCCGGCTGTGGACGATCGCTCTCGAGATCTCGGTGCTCATGGCGCAGTTCCCGTCGCGCGAGATCGCGCGGCGCTCCTATGATTTCCGCACGCTCGGTCTGGGCTTTGCCAACATCGGCGGCCTCCTCATGAGCGCCGGCATCGCCTACGACAGCGGCGCGGGGCGCGCCCTGTGTGGCGCCATCACGGCGCTGATGACCGGCGTGGCCTACGCCACCTCGGCCGAGATGGCGCGCGAGCACGGTGCGTTTGCGCGCTACGCCGAGAACGCGCCGGACATGCTTCGCGTGATTCGCAACCACCGCCGCGCGGCGCACGGCGAGAAGAAGGGCTACGAGGGGCTGTCGATCCTGCCGGTGGCGTTGGATGCGCGGGCCTGCCCGGACGCCGAGCTCATCGAGGCGGCGCGGCGCGCCTGGGACGAGGCGCTCGCGCTCGGTGAGCAGCACGGCTTCCGCAACGCCCAGACCACGGTCGTCGCGCCCACGGGCACGATCGGCTTGGTCATGGATTGCGATACGACCGGCATCGAGCCCGACTTCGCGCTCGTCAAGTTCAAGAAGCTGGCGGGCGGCGGCTACTTCAAGATCATCAACCGCTCGGTGCCCGAGGCGTTGTCCGCATCGGGCTACGCCGAGGATCAGATCGACGCCATCGCGGGCTACGCCGTCGGTCACGGCACCTTGCGCGGCGCGCCGGGGGTCAACCACGAGGCGCTCTGCGCCAAGGGCTTCTCGGCGGCGCAGCTCGACCGCATCGAGGCCGCACTCGCCGCCGCCTTCGAGATCAAGTTCGTCTTCAACAAGTGGACGCTGGGCGAGGACTTCTGCATCAAGCAGCTCGGTTTTTCGCCCGCCGAGCTCAACGACATCTCATTCAACATGCTCGAGGCCTTGGGCTTCACAAGAGAGGAGATCGACGCCGCGAACATCTACTGCTGCGGCTCGATGACGCTCGAAGGTGCGCCCCACCTCAAGGACGAGCACTTACCCGTGTTCGATTGCGCCACTCCCTGCGGCCGGCTCGGCAAGCGCTCCCTCTCGACCGAGAGCCATATCCGCATGATGGCGGCCTCCCAGCCCTTCGTCTCGGGCGCCATTTCGAAGACCATCAACATGCCGAACAAGGCCAGCGTCGAGGATTGCAGCAAGGCCTACCTCTCGTCCTGGAAGCTCGGCCTTAAGGCCAATGCGCTCTATCGCGATGGCTCGAAGCTCTCCCAGCCGCTCTCGGCCATCGTGCTCGAGGAGGATGATCTCGAGGAACTGGAGGAAAAGGCTGCGCCGGCGCGGACGGTGCACGTCACCGAACGGATCGTGGAAAAACTGATCCGCGATCGCGAGCGCCTGCCCCAGCGCCGCCGCGGCTACACCCAGAAGGCCATCGTGGGCGGGCACAAGATTTACTTGCGCACCGGCGAGTATCAAGACGGCCGGCTGGGCGAGATCTTCATCGACATGCACAAGGAGGGCGCGGCGTTCCGCAGCCTCCTCAACAACTTCGCGATCGCCATTTCGATCGGCTTCCAATACGGCGTGCCGCTCGAGGAGTTCGTCGAAGCCTTCGTGTTCACCCGCTTCGAACCCGCGGGGTTGGTGCAGGGCAACGATGCGATCAAGATGTCCACGTCGATCCTCGACTACATTTTCCGCGAGCTCGCGATCTCGTATCTCGACCGCAGCGATTTGGCCCACGGCCAGCCCGAGGACCTGGTGCCCGATGCGCTGGGGCGCGGCGATGCCGAGACCGGGATGAAGGATCGCGCCGGCGCAAAGCGCCCGGAGGGGCCCGCCATGGCGGCCGTGTTGAGCCCGTTGGTGAGCCGGGGCTACGTGCGCAGCAATCTCTACGTGCTCAACGGCGGCGTCGGGGAGACGGGCACAACCGTCGCGCTCGTGAAGCCCGCGAGTGCGACGGCGACTCCGGCCGGCTCGGGCGAAGGGAACGCGGCCCTCGCTCTTGCCGTGCACGAGGAGCAGAGCACAGTGCAAATCGTCTTACAGGCCAGGATGAAGGGATATGAGGGTGATCCGTGCCACGACTGTGGCAATTTCACGCTGGTGCGCACCGGCACCTGCCTGAAATGTGACACCTGTGGCGCTACCAGTGGCTGCTCCTAACGACCGTCCATCTCCCGCGGTCTCAAGCCACTGGAACTGGGGCGCGCGCAATGCGCGCCCCTTTTTTTCTTCCGGCGGCCGCCCTTGCCGGGCAGCGGTTGTCCCGCCATTCTCCGGGCCGCGTTTGAGCCTCTTCTAGCGATTCCGCACCCCTTCGAGCGACCACCAAATTGGCGAAGAGAACGGACCGGCAACCCAAATGAATTTTAGGCAATTTCAGGCGCTTACGTTCGATTGTTACGGTACGCTGATCGATTGGGAAGGGGGCCTTTCGGCGGCTTTTGGGCCATGGCTTAAGAGAAGCGGGCTCACGCTTTCGCACGCGGCCTTGCTCAGCGCCTATGGCGAGGAGGAAGGGCGCATCCAGAACGAGACGCCCAAGGCCCTTTACCCTGCGATCTTGTCGAACGTGCTTAAGGCGCTCGGGCGCCGCTTCGGCGCACCCGTGAGCGATTCGGAAGCAGAGGCGTTCGCCCGCTCGATTCGCGACTGGCCGCCCTTCCCCGACAGCCCGGCGGCGCTCGCCAAGCTCAAGAAACGCTTCAAGCTCGTGATCGTCTCGAACGTCGACCGCGAGTCGTTCCGCCACAGCAATGCCAAGCTCGGGGTCGAATTCGACCTCATCGTGACGGCGCAAGACGTCGGCGCCTACAAGCCGAACCTCGCGCATTTCCACGAGGCGCTCCGGCGCTTGAAGGAGCTCGGCATCCCGAAGGAGTGCGTGCTGCACGTGGCCCAGAGCCTCTATCACGACCACGTGCCCGCCAGGCGCTCGGTCTTGCGACGGTCTGGATCGATCGGCGTCACGACCAAGGGGGCGGCATCGCGGCCCGGGCGCCGGTCAAGCCCGACCTCACGGTTCCCTCGCTCGCCGCGCTCGTCGATCTGATCGGATGAGCGGGGGACTCCGGGCCGCAGGGCCGTTGGCGCCTACTTCTTAAACGTCTCGTAGACCGCCGAGATCTCGTGCGGCCCGTAGCCCGCGGCGATCGCCCTCTTGCAGCGGTCGATGACGAACTCGGGCACCGACAGATCGATGCCGTTGGCCCGGCTTACGGTCACGATGTGCTCCTGGGCGGCGACGTGGACGTCGAGAGTGGCCTCGGCTCCCTTGTAGTTGCCGCTCGCGATCTGCTTGCGGGCGACCTCCGCGGTCGTGCCGATGAGCGGAACGAAGTCGGCGACGGCGTTGAAGAAGTGATCGAGCTCCATGCCTTCCGAGCGACAGATCGAGGCCGCGTGCAGAAGGCCGATGGTGGCCATGTAGTAGGTCTCGAGCAGAGCGGAATCGAGCGCCGCGGCGCAGCCGACCGGCTCGCCCACGAAGGTCACGCTGCCGCTCATGGTCTTGAGCACGCTCGCGTGCTGATCGAACAATGCCCTGGGGCCGGAAAAGAAGAACCAGCCGTTGTCGGCATCGACGTCGCTCGGATAGCCCAGCACGCAGGCGTCGAGATAGTGGACCCCGTCGCCCCGCGCCCACTCCGCGCCCTTGCGGGCGTCGAGCGAGCTTCCGCTCGTGAACTGCACGATGGTCTTGCCCTTGGCGGCCTCGGCGACCTCCGGCGTGTGCAGGAACGACTCGCTCGCATCGTAGGTCGAGACGCAAACGATGACGAGGTCGCTCGCCGCGCAGGCTTCGACGGGCGTCGATGCGATCTTGGCGCGGCCCTCGAAGGCTTTGCGCTTCTCCGGTTGCCGATTCCATACCGTCACGTTGTGGCCGTGGCGAACGAAGCAGCGCGCGAGCGCCGAGCCCATGAGGCCCAAGCCCATGCAGGTGACCTTTCCAACGACAGCCCCCACGACAACCTCCGTACGCTCCATGGCCGATGGGTCAATTTGGAAGAGTCTAGGGCCACGCCCCCGGGGCCAACAAGCGCGGGATGGCGCGGCCGGCATGGCGCGGCCGGCACGGGGCGGCCGGCACGGGGCGGCCGGCACGGGGCGGCCGGCACGGGGCGGAAGAAGAGGGCTAACGATCCATCGTGAGCACGATCTTGCCCGTGACGCCGCCCGCCTCGAGGCGCCGGTGGGCCTCGGCCGCCGCGCCGAGCGGATAGCGCGCCGAAATGTGAAGTTTAAGCGTGCCGTCTGCGAGCCAGGCAAGCCCTTGCCCGACCATGCCCGCCTGCGCCGCGAGCCGATCCTTGAGCCCGCGCACCATCGGCATCAGCATCTCGACGTTAATGATCGTCACGTTGCCGATGAAGGCGTCGAGATTCTCGGTGTCGCTCGGCACGCCCATGAGGCTTGCGAAGCGGCCGTAGGGCGCCATGACCGAGAGCGTGCGCCGCGCCGTCTCGCCGCCCACGTTGTCGAACGCCACGTCGACGCCGCGGCCCGCGCTCCACCCGCGCACCGCCTCGACGAAGTCCTCGTCGGGATAGAGGATCGGCCGCTCGCAGCCGAGCGCCTCGACGAATTTCGCCTTCGCCCCGGTGCTCACGGTCGCCGCGACGCGCCCGCCCCGAAGTTTCGCAAGCTGCACCGCGATATGCCCCGTGCCGCCCGCGCCCGCATGAATCAAGACCCGTTCGCCCTCCGCGATCCGCGCCCGCTCGATGAGCGCCTCGAAGGTCGTGATCATGACCAGCGGCAGCGCCGCCGCCTGATCGAAGCCCAGCGCCTTGGGGATCTTGACCAGGACGAACTCGGGCACCACCGCGTACTCCGCGTAGGTGCCGGGAGCGCCGCCGATGCCGCCGTGGCAGAAGGCGACCGCATCGCCGGGCGCCACGCGCTCAACGCCCGCGCCCACGGCCTCGATAATGCCCGCGCCGTCGTGGCCCAGCACGCAGCCCCGGGCCTCGCCGACGTAAGGCCCCATGGTGCGGAAGTAGACATCGGCCGGGTTGACGCCGGCGCATTTGAGTCGGACCAGAGCCGAACCCGCCTTCGGCCAATCCAGGGCGATCGATGCGCCCTCGAGCACCTCGGGGCCGCCCCGGCCCGTCATGACGATGGCGCGCGTCTCCATCGCTCTCGCTCAGCCCTTCTCCTTGGGCGGGAGCACGACCCGGATGTGAAGCTCGCGCAGATGCTCAGGAGCCGCCGGCGCCGGCGGCTCCTGAGCATCTGCGCGA
>CAZVZP010000005.1:22474-29955 GCA_964631625.1 uncultured Hyphomicrobiales bacterium
TCATCGGAAAGGCGATCACCTCGCGAATGTTGGGCTCGTCCGCCAACAGCATGACGATGCGGTCCACGCCCGGCGCAATACCCCCGTGGGGCGGTGCGCCGTAACGGAAGGCGTTGATCAGCGCGGGAAACCGCTCGTCCACGGCGCTCGGCGGATAGCCCGCGATCTCGAAAGCCTTGTACATGATGTCGGGCCGGTGGTTGCGGATCGCGCCGGAGGAAAGCTCGATGCCGTTGCACACGATGTCGTATTGATAGGCGCGGATCTCGAGCGGATTCTTGCTGTTCAGCGCCTCGAGGCCGCCCTGGGGCATCGAGAACGGGTTGTGGCTGAACTCGATGCGCTTCGTCGTCTCGTTGTACTCGTACATCGGGAAATCGACGATCCAGCAGAAGCGAAAGGCGCGTTCCTCGGCAAGCTTGAGCTCGAGGCCGAGCCGGTTGCGCACCTCGCCGGCGAACTGCGCGGCGCGCGCCGGCTGATCGCAGCTGAAGAACAGCGCGTCGCCATCGTCGAGCCGGCTCCGTTCCTTGAGCGCGGCCAGCACATCGGCCGGCAGAAACTTGGCGATCGGGCCCTTGCCGCCACCCTGCTCGAAGACGACGTAGCCCAGGCCGGCGGCACCCAGGCCTTGGGCGAAGGCGACCATACGGTCGAAGAAGCTGCGCGGCTGCGTGCCCGCGCCGGGCGCCGGGATCGCGCGCACCACCCCGCCCTTCTCGATCGTGCCCTTGAAGGCCCGGAACTCCACGTCGTCGCGCGCGAACAGCCCGGTCACGTCCCCGATCTCGAGGGGGTTGCGCAGGTCGGGCTTGTCGGTGCCGTATTTCACGAGCGCATCGGCGAAAGTGATGCGCGGGAACGGCATCGGCGTGACCGGGCGCTCGGAGAACTCGGCGAACAGCCCGTGCAGCACCGGCTCGACGGCCGCGAACACGTCCTCCTGCTCGACGAAGCTCATCTCGACGTCGAGCTGGTAGAACTCGCCCGGAGAGCGGTCCGCGCGCGCGTCCTCGTCGCGGAAGCAGGGCGCGATCTGGAAGTAGCGGTCGAAGCCCGCGACCATGAGGAGCTGCTTGAACTGCTGCGGCGCCTGCGGCAGCGCGTAGAAATGGCCGGGATGGATGCGGCTCGCCACCAGGTAGTCGCGCGCGCCCTCGGGGCTGCTCGCGGTCAGGATGGGAGTCTGGAACTCGGTGAAGCCCTGCTCGGCCATGCGCCGGCGCAGGCTGGCGATGATCTCGGAGCGCAGCAGGATATTGCGGTGCATGCGCTCGCGCCGAAGATCGAGGAAGCGGTAGCGCAGGCGCACGTCCTCGCCGTACTCCTGCTCGCTGTGCACGGGCAAGGGCAGCGGCTCGGCGGCCGACAGCAGCTCGCATCTCTCGATGCGCAGCTCGATCTCGCCCGTGGGCAGCGCCGGATTGACGGTCTCGGCGCTCCGGGCGACCACGCGGCCGGTGAGCGCCGCCACGCTCTCGAGCCGCAAGGCCTCGACCTCCTTGAACGCCGGATGATCCGATTCGATCACGCATTGGGTGAGGCCGTAGTGATCGCGCAGATCGACGAACAGGAGGTTGCCGTGGTCGCGCTTGCGCAGCACCCAGCCCGACAGGCGCGCGTTCGCTCCGATCCGGTCCTTTCGCAGTTCGCCGCACGTATGGGTCCGGTATCGATGCATGATGCGTCACTCCGCCCGGGCGCAGACGGAAGCGGAACAGCGCATGGATCGCCGGGCCTTGTCAAGGCGCAAGGGTCATCGCCGCCCGTGCCCGCAGCGCTGGCGGAAGCGGCCGATTTCGGGTAAATCCCGAGCTGCCGTGACCGAAAGCCCCAGCCGCCGTTTCCGCCGCCCCGTCGGCCCGCGCGCCGCGCGCGCGAAGCTCGCCTGACGATGCGCTTCGGGCTCGCTCCGATCGACGACACGGCCGAGCTCGCGGCCGTGTGTCACCGTCTGGCGACGGAGCGCTACATCACGATCGATACGGAGTTCATCCGCGAGCGCAGCTTTTGGTCGCGGCTCTGCCTCGTCCAGCTCGCCGGCCGCGACGAGGCCGTGGCGATCGACCCTCTGGGGCCGAACCTCTCGCTCGAGCCGCTGTTCGCGCTCCTCATCAACGAACGGGTGCTCAAGGTCTTCCACGCCGCGCGCCAGGACATCGAGATCTTCGTCCACCTGATGGACCGGGTGCCGCATCCCCTGTTCGACACGCAGATCGCGGCGATGGTGTGTGGCTTCGGCGATTCGATCGCCTATGACAACCTGGCGAGCAAACTCGCGAAGGTGCACCTCGACAAGGACATGCGCTTCACCGACTGGGCGCGCCGGCCGCTCACCGAGAAGCAGATCCGCTACGCCCTCGACGACGTCATTCACTTGCGCACGATCTACGACAAGCTCGAGGCGCGGCTCGAGAAGAACGGCCGCATCGGCTGGATCACCGAGGAGATGGCCGTGCTCACGGAGCCGGCGACCTACCGGCTCGATCCGCAAGTGGCCTGGCAACGGCTGAAGCCGCGCACGCGCAATCCTCGCACCCTCGCGGTGCTCAAGGCCGTCGCCGCGTGGCGCGAGCGCGAAGCTCAACGGCTCGATGTGCCGCGGCGCCGCATCCTCAAGGACGAAGGCCTGCCCGAGATCGCCGCCAGCGCCCCGCGCAGCGTGCCCGAGCTCGAGCGCGTGCGCGGCGCGGGCCTCGGCCAACTCGCGCCGGCACAGCGCGATGGGCTCTTGGCCGCGATTGCCGACGCCCTCGCGATCCCCGACTCCGAGCTTCCGGTTCCGCCGGCCAAGGAGAAGCCGGCCCATGACGTGGGCCCCCTCGTCGATCTCTTGAAAGTGCTGCTCAAGGCCAATTGCGAGGCCGCCGGGGTGGCCCACCGGCTGGTTGCCCAAAGCGAGGACCTCGAGGCCATCGCGGCCGAGGAGGCGCCTCCGGTCCATGCGCTTTCGGGCTGGCGCTACGAGCTGTTCGGCAAGGACGCGCTCGCGCTCAAGTCCGGGCAGGCAGTGCTGGCCATCGAACGGGGCCGGGTGCGGCTGATCCCCCGTCCGCGCGGCGAGGCATCAGGCGCGGGCACGGCCTGAGACCTTGGCGGGGCCGGCGCGCGGCCCCTCCTCCACCACCGCCTCGAGCTGCAGGAGCTCCGCCAGGGCTTCGAGCCGCCGGCGCACGCTCTCGCCCAAGAGCGGCGGCGCGCCCGCCTTGAACTTGAGAATGAGCCGATCGCCGTCGCGGCGTATCGCAGTGTGACGCAGCGCGTCCGACGACTTGCCCGCAAGATTGTCGCCGAGCCGGACGGCGAGGCCGACGCCGCGCGCGCGCATCCGCCGCTCCTCCTCGAGAAGGCGCAGCGACTCGTGCTTGTAGCTGCCACCGCCCGGGTAACGCGCGGCGGCCGCGAGCGCGAGAAACACGCGGCCCGGGTGGTCGATGCCGACCACCGGAAGCCGCAGCACCCGCAGGTAAGCGTGTTCGGCGCGGTAATCCGGGTGCTCCCGCCAGGCCAGATCGCAGAGCAGGCAGGCGGCAAGGCGAAGCCGCCGCTCCTCCTCGTTCTCGCTCTCGAACAACGGACTCATCCAATCGTGCAGCGCGAACCCGAATTCGGGGGCCTGGCCGTTAATCTCGGCGATGGTGATGCAGGCGTCGATCAGCGGGTCGCGGGCCCGCACGCTCGCGTCCCAATGCCTGTACAGCACGCCCTCGCGCAGGCCGTAGGCCGAGAAGATCGCGGCCTCGGGCTCGACCACCCGCAGCAGCCGTTCGAGCACGAGCGCAGCGAGCGGCAGAGCGTCGCGACGCTCGCGGGCCACCCCGCGGAGCCGCTTCAGGCTGGCGGTGCTCAGGCGCGCGACCAGACCGGCGAGCGCGAGGGCATCCTTGAGGGCCAAACGGTAGTGGTGAATGACCCGGATGGGATAATCGGTCTGCTCCATGTGGAGCCGCGCGAGCGCGCGCCAGTTGCCCCCCACCAGATAGAGGTGCCGCCCCTTGCCGCGCGGCAGCCAATCGAGCGACTCGAACCGGCCATCGACGATCCGGCGCGCGGCCTTGGCGTCCTGCGCGCTCGACTCGGCCAAGCGGAACGGCCCGAGCGGCAGCGTCACCTGCTCGCGCGGCACGCCCCTCACGAGCTCGACGAGCTCCACGCTCGAGCCGCCGATGTCGCCCATGATGCCGTCGGCCCCGGGGATCGCCGACACCACGCCGAGCGCCGACAGCTCGGCCTCCTCGGTGCCGGACAGGACGCGCACCTTGAGGCCGCTCCGACGCTCGACCTCGCGCACGAACTCGCGCCCGTCCTGCGCCTCCCGCACGGCGGCGGTCGCGACCACATCCACCTGCTCGAGCCGCATGATGCGGGCGAGCTCGGCGAAGCGCTCGAGGGCTTCCAAGGCCTCGCTCACCCGCTCCGAATCGAGTCGCTTGGTGCGGTCGAGGTCGCGGCCCAGGCCGACCATGACCTTCTCGTTGAAATAGGGCAACGGCGTGCGGGTCAGCGCGTCGTAGACGACGAGTCGGATGGAGTTCGAGCCCACGTCGATGACGCCGACGCGGCGCGGATGATCGGACTGTGGCGTGGGCAGCGGCTTTGCTTCGCTCGCCATGGCGCCGGGCTAAGCCAGTTGCCGCCCCTTGTCCAGTCCCTTCTGCAACGCCTTGCCGCGGCCCGACAGGCTGGGATTCGTCATGAAGAAGACGTGCGCCGAGAACGAATCGGCATCCGATAACAGGCGCTGATACGTGCCATTAGGCAGGAGCCGCCAGCTCTGCGCCACGTCCCTGAGGTTGGCGGCCATGATCTGATCGAGGAGCTGCTGGTGCACGGTCGGATTCTCGACCGGCGCCATCACCTCGACGCGCCAATCCATGTTGCGCGTCATCCAGTCCGCCGAGGAGATGAACACCTTGGCCTGCGGCGAGGGCAGGCCGAAGCCGGCCCCGAAGCACACGATGCGCGAGTGCTCGAGGAAGCGGCCGACGATGCTCTTGACCCGAATGTTGTCCGACAGGCCGGGAACGCCCGGACGCAGACAGCACACCCCGCGCACGACGAGATCGATCGCAGCGCCGGCTTGGGAAGCGAGGTAGAGCGCGTCGATGATCTTGGGGTCGGTGAGGGAATTGAGCTTGGCCCAGATCGCCGCGGGCCGGCCGGCGCGCGCGTGCGCCACCTCCTCGCCGATCAGGCGCAGGAGCGTGGACCGCAGCGTATGGGGCGCCACCGCGATCTTCTCGAAACGCTCGGGCATCGCGGTCCCGGTCACGAAGTTGAAGAACAGCGCGGCGTCGCGGGTGAGCATCGGATCACAGGTGAAGAACGAGAGGTCCGTGTAAATCTTGGCCGTGATCGGGTGGTAGTTGCCTGTGCCGTAGTGGACGTAGCTGCGCATCCTCTTGCCTTCGCGGCGCACGACGAGCGAAACCTTGGCGTGGGTCTTGAGCTCGATGAAACCGTAGACGACGCTAACGCCCACGCGCTCGAGGTTGCGCGCCCAGCGGATGTTCGCCTCCTCGTCGAAGCGGGCCTTGAGCTCGACGAGCGCGGTCACCGATTTCCCCGCCTCGGCGGCGGCGATCAGCGCCTTGACGATGGGCGAATCCTCGCTCGTGCGGTAGAGCGTCTGCTTGACCGCGACGACCTCGGGGTCGCGCGCCGCCTGATTGAGGAACTGCACCACCGCGTCGAAGCTCTCGTAGGGATGGTGGACGACGAAATCCTTGGCGGCGATGGCGGCGAAGCAGTCGCCGCCGAAATCGCGGATGCGCTCCGGAAAGCGCGCGCGGTAGGGCACAAACAGGAGATCGGAGCGGCCGCATTTGACGATCTCCTCGGTGTCCGCGATGCCCAGGATGCCGTCGACCTCGAGCAGCTCCTGCTTCGGCACGTCGAGCTTCTCGAGCAGAAAGTCCTTGAGCTCGTCCGGTGTCTCCTGAGTCACCTTCAGGCGCACGACACCGCCGAGCCGCCGCCGCTTGAGCGCGCTCTCGAACACTCGCGTCAGGTCCTGCGCCTCCTCCTCGATCTCGATCTCGGAGTCGCGGATGATGCGGAACTGCCCCTGGCCCGCCACCTCGAAGCCGGGGAACAGGCGGTCGAGGAACAAGAGCACGATGTTTTCGAGCGCGATGTAGCGCAGGCCCGGGCCCGGCAGCGCGGTGAAGCGCTCGAGTTGACTGGGGATTTGCACGAGCGCCTTGAGCTGCTTGTGTTGCGCCCGGTGCTGGAGCCGGAGCACGATGGCGAAGCCCAAATTCGGCACGAACGGGAACGGATGAGCCGGATCGATGGCCACCGGTGTCAGCACCGGGAAGATGTGCTCGAGGAAGTGGCCCTCGAGCCAGGTGCGCTCCTCCTCGGTCAGCTCGTCCCGATCGAGCACGGCAATCCCGGCCTCGCGCAACTCGGCACGGAGCGCGATCCAGCAGCGTTGCTGGGCCGCGATCAGCTCGTTGGCCTCTTCCGTGATCTGGCTCAGCTGTTGCGCCGGGCTGAGCCCATCCTGGCTCAAGTCCGTGACCCCGGCTTCGACCTGCGCAGCCAAGCCCGCCAATCGCACCATGAAAAATTCGTCGAGGTTGGTGCCGGAGATGGACAGAAAGCGCAGCCGCTCGAGCAACGGGTGGCGCGCGTTGAACGCCTCCTCCATGACGCGCGTGTTGAAGCGCAGCCACGAGATCTCGCGGTTGAAGAAGCGCTCGGGCGAGCCCATGAGCTCCGAGGCGAGCGGGCTCGCGGCGCTTTGCTCAGGCAGCGTTATGGTTTGCGGTTCGCCCACGCTCAGTCCATTCGTCTCGCCGCACGACTGCGCCGCACGGCGCCCTGCGCCAGTTAATGTAGCGCGCCTCGACGACCTTTCGCGTCAGCCGCAAGCGGAGCACTTTTTTGTATGCACAATATTGTGACAAGACAAGCGCTTAAGAGGTAAAGCTTCGGTTAATAGCGAGCCCTGTCCGAGGTCTCGAGCGCGGCCAGGGCCCGGCGCGCGAGAGGCACCGTAACGGCCCGCTGCTCCGCCAGCGCCAGGCGATCGAGCCGCTCCACGAGCTCGAGCGCCGAGCCGAAACTGCGCTCCATGCGCGCGAGCAGGAAACGGACCACGTCCTCGGCCACCCGCAACTGCCGGTCGGCGAAGTGCTTGGCCAAGAGCGCCGCAAGGAGCGCATCGTCCGCTTCCCCGAGTCGCGCCGCGGGCAGCGCCGAGAGCCGCGAGCTGAGATCGGGCATTCGGGCGAGCCGGCCGGGCGCGCCGCGGCCGACCAGCAGCACCGAGCCCCGGGATTCGCCCGCGAGGTTGATAAGGTGAAGCAGCGCTTGCTCGTCCCAGCCATTGTCCGCCTCGAGCGGATCGATCACGGCCGCCCGCGCGGCCGAGCGCAGCCTCGCCGGACCGAGCCCGCCGAGCGCTGCCGCCGGGATTGGCTCCGCGCCGCTCTTCTCCGAGTACACCTGGGCGAGGTGGCTCTTGCCCGTGC
>CAZVZP010000005.1:29965-34329 GCA_964631625.1 uncultured Hyphomicrobiales bacterium
AGGTAGAGCTGGATGAAGCGGACGCCGCGCTCGGCCAGCCGGCGGGCGAGGAGGCAATTGGCGGCAAACGAGCCCGGCGTCGTCACCTCGGGGCCGTAGAGCGCGAGCGCGTGGGAAGGCCAATCCGGCCAGCGGTCGATCCAGGCCACGGCCGCCGCATTGCACGGAGCGACGATGAAATCGGCTCGGCCCCGGGCACGGCGAACCTCGAGCGCGAGCGCGAGCTGCCCCGAAACGGCGGTCATGAGGGCGGCCCACCCTCGCCGCCGTCCGGACCGGTGCCGCGATAGAGCGGACTGGCGAGATAGCGCTCGATGCCGAAGCGCGCGAGCACGCCGACCGCCGCCACCGCCGGCACCGCCACCAGCACGCCTACGAAGCCGAACAGCGCACCGCCCGAGAGCACGGCGAAGACGACCCAGACCGGGTGCAGCTGCACGCGGTTGCCGATGATCTTCGGCGTCAGCACCAGATCGCTCAGGATCTGGCCGAAGACGAAGACGCCGGCGCAGATGCCGGGATGCAGCAGATCCTGGAACTGGAGCGCGGCGAGGCCCACCGCGACGAACAGGCCGCCCAACGAACCGACATAGGGAATCCAGGAGACGAGGCCGGCCGCGACGCCGATCACGAGGCCGAAGTCGAGCCCGAGCGCGGTCAAGGCGATGCCATAAATCGCCGCCAGGATGAGGCAGATCACACCGGTGCCGCGCACGAAGGCGGCGAGCGCCTCGTCGATCTTGAGCGCCTGCTCGCGGATGGTGTCGCGCTCGACGCGCGGCAACCAGCCGTCGATCCGCCGCACCAAATAATCCCAATCGCGTAGCAGATAGAACGAGACCACGGGCGTGATCACGACGAAGGCGATGAGGTTGATGATCGCGGCGCCGGAACGGAACACATCGCCCACGAGGCCGACGAGGAACTGGGCGGCGCGGTCCGAGAAGGTCGCGATCACCGACTGTGCGCGATCGAGCTCGCCCGGCTCGAGCTTGGCGAACCACGCCTCGATCGCCGGCACGATGTCCGAGCGCAGCCGGGCCACGTAATCGGGCAGCCGCGCGACCAGATCGGTCAGCTGGTGGATCACCACCGGCACCAGGAACACCAGAACGAGCGCCGTGACGGCGAGAAAGAGAAGCGTGACCAGGCTGGTCGCGAGCGTGCGCGAGAGCCCCCAGCGCTCCAGGCGATCGACCACGGGATCGAGGAAATAGGCGACGGCGAGCCCGGCAAGGAACGGCATGAGGACCTGGCCCAGGAACGTCAGCGCGAGGAGCGCGACGACGAGGAGCGCGATCCAGAAACCGATCCGGTAGCCGACGTGCATGGATTTGCGCCCTTGTCCTAAATGCTCGGCCCCAGCGTGCCGAGCTGCGCGCCGGCTCGAAGGAGCCGAAGACGCCACTTGCCCATGTCCGTCACGAACTCGAGGCCGGCCCGCTGCAGCCCGCTCTGGAGCTCAATGGGATCGCCCACGAAATGGAGGGTCATCTCCGCGGCGCGCGCCGACAGACGCACGACCTCGATGCCGGTCACGGCCGGCTGGCTCGCGAGCCGCTGGCGCAACTCCATCCACTCCTCGAGGTTTGCGAACGCCGCATCGACCACGAGCAGGGACGGTGTGCTGCTCGTGGGCGCGAGGGTCGCGGTCTTCCATTGATCCGCGAGCGCCTGCTCGACGGCGACGACGGCCCTTATGTAGAGCGCCGCCGGATCCTCGCCGGGCTCGCCCGCGATGCGCAGACGCAGAGCCTCGTCCGTCGGCGGACTCTGGCGCACCTCGATATCGAGCCCGGCAACGCCGCCCTCCCCCTGCTCGAGCGCCGCGAGCGCGACGACGGCGCTGTTGGTGCCGTAGCGCCGGGCCATCGCGGCCAACGCCAGGCTGTCGCCGGCGAGCGCCTGAGTGGGCGAGAGCGAGCCCATGTCGTCGAGGTCGCCCATCGGCGCGACCAGCGGCACCAGGGCATTCGGGTGGGCCCGATCGCGCCAGGCGGCAAGCCACGGATTCGACTCCTCCCACAGAAGCGCCTGAGACTGCAGCGTCAAGACCGGCAGCACGAGGCTGGGCCGCGCCGCGACCTCGGTGAAAGGGATGCCGGCCGAGCGGAGCAATTCGCGCACGCCCTCGGCCTTGAACCGGAGATTGAGGAGCGCGCGGTAGCGGGTGCTCGAAATGCGCTCCTCGACGATGCCGTAAGAGGCGAGCAATCGGCTCGCCAGCGCCTGATCGACGGCAGGCAGCCGGCCATGATCGGACGCCGGCGTTAGCTGCTCAAGGACTTGGCGCAAGCCGTCCACCTGACCGGCGGCGAGCGCCAGTGCGCGCGCCGTGGTTGCATCCTCCGCCGTCGCGTCCACGGGAAGCGCGAATGCGCTGAAGGGATCGCCCCCGACGCCCTGCGCGCGCGCGCCGCCAATGATCGAACCGACGCCGGTGATGAGCGCCACGACGAGGCAAAAAAACGAGGCCGTGCGGGCCATTGCAATGCCGCCGGGATGAAGTATCTTCACGCTCGGGGTGTTGTCTCCCTTCCCGAACTCTAGCACGGGCGAGGGTTTCATTAACAGCGAGAGCTACAGGCGGTCGGGCGTCGATATCGACAAGGGCGCCGCTCTCGTCGAGGCCATCAAGCCCCTCGCGCAAGCCACGGCGCGCCCGGGCACGATGGAGGGGCTCGGCGGCTTCGGCGCGCTCTTCGATCTGCGCGCCGCGGGCTATCGCGACCCGGTGCTCGTCTCGGGCACCGACGGCGTCGGCACCAAGCTCAAGATCGCTCAGGCGCTGGGCCGGCACGACACCATCGGTATCGACCTCGTGGCGATGTGCGCTAACGACGTGGTCGTGCATGGCGCCGAGCCGCTTTTCTTTCTCGATTACTTCGCCACAGGCTGCCTCGACGTCGAAACCGGGCGCGCGATCGTGGCCGGCATCGCCGAGGGATGCCGCCAGGCGGGTTGTGCGCTCATCGGCGGGGAAACCGCCGAGATGCCCGGAATGTATCCGGACGGCGAATACGATCTCGCCGGGTTCTGCGTCGGCGCCGCGGAGCGGGCCCGCTTGCTCCGGCCCGAGCGGGTGAAGCCGGGTGATACGGTGTTGGGTCTCGCCTCGAGTGGCGCGCACTCGAACGGCTATTCGCTGATTCGCCGGATCGTTGCCGAGCGTGGCCTCGATTACGCGGGGCCGGCGCCGTTCGATTCGTCGCGGACGCTTGGCAGCGCGCTGCTCGAGCCGACGCGCATTTACATCAGGGCGGCGCTCGGGGCCGCCGCGACCGGCCAGCTGCACGGCCTCGCGCACATCACCGGAGGCGGGCTGATCGAGAACATCCCGCGCGTTCTGCCCGAGGGCCTCGGCGTCGTGCTCGACGCCGGAAGCTGGCCCCTGCCCCCGCTGTTCCGCTGGCTCGCCGAAGCCGGGCGAATCCCGCCCGACGAGCTCGCCCGCGTGTTCAACTGCGGCATCGGCATGGTCGCCATCGGCCGGGCCGAAATGCGGGACGCACTCTGCGCGGCCGGCGAACGGGTCTATCCGATCGGCCGCGTGTTTGCCGCGACGAGCGGGGAACCCCGCGTCAAGATCGAGGGAGCCGAGAGGGCATGGCGCGGCTGAGGACGGCGGTCCTCATCTCGGGCCGGGGCAGCAATCTTCAGGCGCTCATCGACGCCGCCCGCCGGCCGGGCTTTCCCGCGGAGATCGTTCGGGTGGTCTCGAACAGGCCGCAGGCGGCCGGGCTCGAGCGCGCGAAGGCGGCCGGAATCCCGGTCGAGGTCGTCGACCAGCGGAGCCACCCCGAGCCGGGGTCCTTCGAGCGGGCGCTCCATGAGGCGTTGCGCACGGCTGGCGTCGAGCTCGTCTGTCTTGCGGGATTCATGCGGATTCTGGGGCCGAGTTTCGTCGAGCTCTGGGCCAATCGGATTCTCAATATCCATCCTTCGCTGCTGCCGGCCTTCCCGGGCTTGCACACCCACGAGCGCGCGCTCGCGGCCGGCGTGCGCATCTCGGGCTGCACGGTGCATATCGTGCGCTCCGAACTCGACAAGGGGCCGATCCTCGTGCAGGCCGCGGTGCCTGTCGCCGCGGACGATACGCCCGAAAGCCTGGCCGCCCGAGTCTTGAAGGCGGAGCATTTATGTTACCCGCTTGCACTGTCGCTCATGGCCTCGGGCCGTGCCCGGGTCATCGGCGAGGTCGTACGCATCGAAGGCGCGCGAGCGGGCGAGCCGCTGTTGATCAACCCGGCGCCGGATGCGTGATCTCGGCCCCACCCCTCGCGCGTGCCCGTCTAGAGCAGCATCCGGTCGGAATCGCTTTCAGCGATCCAACGACCGGATAAAGCTGCTCTATCGTCTTTAAA
>CAZVZP010000006.1:0-3865 GCA_964631625.1 uncultured Hyphomicrobiales bacterium
AGAGATGCCTCGTCAATGCCGGATACGCTTCAACCTAACCGCATCCTGCTCTAGATTTAAAGAGGATAGAGCAGCTTTATCCGGTCGTTGGATCGCTGAAAGCGATTCCAACCGACTGGATGCTGCTCTAACGGACGCCTTCCCTCGGCACCCGCCGCGTTCTTGCGGGCGATCCCCGGTTCCCTCGGTTGGCTCTTGCCGCTCATGCGTCCGGCGGCGACGCGGCACCAAGATCAGCTGCCGAGCAGCGCCTGGACGAGTCCGCGGATGCTCAGCAGCATGATGATCACCGCCACCAGAATCATGATCGGCCGGTCGGGTATCCGCCGTGCCGCATAGGCCGCGAAAGGCGCCGCCACAACGCCGCCGATGATCAGCCCCGTGATGATCGGCCAGAGTTCGAGGCCTATGGTGGCGACGAAGGTCGCGGAAATGACCGTCGTGACGAAGAACTCGGCCGCGATCGAGGAACCGATGGCGATGCGCGGCTTGAGCCCCGTGGCGATGAGGGTCGAGGTGACGAGCGGTCCCCAGCCGCCTCCGCCGATGGCATCGAGCAGGCCGCCGAACAGACCCAGGATGCCGACCCGCTTGGGCAACCCGGCCTCGTGCGGCCGTTTGTGAAGCGCCTTCCACAGAATCACGGCGCCCATGATCAGAAGATAAACGCTGACGGTCGGCTGAATGATCCCACCCGGCGCTACCCCCAACACATAGGCCCCGACCGCGCCGCCGATCATTCCGGGAATCGCGAGCTTCCATATGAGGCCGCGATCGAGATTGCCGAAGCGCCAATGAGCGATGCCGGAAGCGCCGGTCGTGAACACCTCCGCCGCATGGATGCTGGCGCTGGCGACAGCGGGCGTAACGCCGAGGCTTAAGAGGACAGAGGTTCCGGTCAAGCCATAGGCCATGCCGATGGCGCCGTCCACGAGCTGCGCCGCGAAGCCGACGGCGATGAAGAGGAGCAGTTCTTCGAGCACGCATCGCCCTCCGCCCGGCGTTCGCGGCAACGATATGTTTGCATTTTTCGGCCGGCCCCGATCGGCCCGGCGCGCTCTCGTACCGCGCCTTTAGCGCGCCGCAGTGTTGCCGGCTAAGCGCCAGGTAATCAAGAGCGGCGAGGATCGCGGTCCGCCCGGCGCAGCTATCGTCGCCCCGAGGACTGGCGGGCGCGCGCCTTTGCGCTACAATGACGCGGTAACGATTCCAGGTTTTTGCGGAACAGTTTCCATGGCAACAGCGCCCCCCCGGCCGCTCGTCGGCGTGCCCTGCGATGTCCGCACCGTGGGCATCAACCCCTTTCACATGGTGGGCGAGAAATACCTCACGGCGCTGCTCGGCGTCTCCGACGTGGTGCCGCTGCCCATACCCTCGCTCGCCGAGGAGCTGTCGGCCGAGGAGTGCATGGAGCACTTCGACGGCCTCCTGTTCACGGGCAGTCCTTCGAACGTCCAACCGCAGCAATATGGCGGCGAACCGTCCCGCGAAGGCACGCTGCACGACCCTCAGCGCGATGCCATCGCGCTCCCCTTGATCCAGAGGTGCCTCGAGCGCGGGATGCCGCTCTTGGCGCTGTGCCGCGGCTTTCAGGAACTCAACGTGGCGCTCGGCGGAACCCTCCATCAGTTGGTGCACGAGGTGCCGGGCCTCCTGGACCATCGTGAGAACAAGACTGAGCCGCGCGACGTGCAATACGGCGCCGCCCATCCGGTGCGCTTGAGCGAAGGCGGCGCCTTCGAGCGCCTCGTGGGCGTGCGCGAGATCATGGTCAACTCGCTGCACACGCAGGGCATCGAGCGCCTGGCCCCCGGCCTCGCCGCCGAGGCGGTGGCGCCCGACGGCCTGATCGAGGGCGTACGGGTAAAGGACGCCGCGGCCTTCGCGCTCGGCGTGCAGTGGCACCCGGAGTGGAAGATCGTGGAGCTTCAGGACCCCTTTGCGCTCGCCCTCTTCAGGGCCTTCGGCGAGGCCTGCCGGGCGCACCAGCAGGCCCGCCGCGCGCTCGGCGGGCGTGCCGGAAAGGTGGCATCGGCCTGAAAGCGGCGCTAGGCTCGCGGACCTTCCAGCGGGCATTCGAGCCTTGCCCCGCCCGGCCCTTCATCGAAACCGTCGATCAACGAGGAGTCCCATGACCCAGGCCGCCCAGATGAACAGCGACACCATGCGCTGGCGCGAGATGGATCGCCGCCACCAGCTGCACCCGTTCACCCAATACAAGAGCTACGCGCGGGACGGCGGGCGGATCATCGTCAAGGCCGACGGCGTCTGGCTCTGGGACTCGGAAGGGGAAAAGATTCTCGACGGCATGGCGGGCCTGTGGTGCGTCAACATCGGCTACGGCCGCAAGGAGCTGGCCGAGGCCGCCTACCGGCAGATGTGCGAGCTGCCCTACTACAACACCTTCTTCAAGACCGCCACACCCCCCTCCGCCGAGCTCGCGCAGGCGTTGAGCGAGCTGTCGCCCAAGGGCTTCGAGCACGTGTTCTTCTGCAACTCGGGCTCGGAGGCGAACGACACCGTGGTCAAGCTCGTGCGCCACTACTGGAACCTGCGCGGCCAAAAGACCAAGAAGACCATGATCGCGCGCAAGTACGCCTATCACGGCGTCACCCTCGCCGCCGCCTCGCTCTCGGGGCTTACCGACATGCACCCGCAGTTCGATCTGCCGCTGCCCGGCTTCGTGCACATCGACGGCTGCTATCCCTACCGCGAAGGCCAGGGCATGAGTTCGGACGAGTACGGGCTTATGGCCGCGCGCAAGCTCGAGGCCAAGATCAAGGAGCTCAAGCCCGAGAACGTCGGCGCCTTCATCGCCGAACCGATCTACGGCGCGGGCGGCGTGATGGTGCCGCCCGACAGCTACTTCCCGGAGATCCGCCGCATCTGCACGGCGTACGACGTGCTCCTGATCGCGGACGAGGTGATCTGCGGCTTCGGGCGCACGGGCAAGTGGTTCGGCAGCGACACCTTCACCATCAACCCCGACCTCATGTCGATCGCCAAAGGCCTCTCCTCGGGCTACGTGCCGATCTCGGGCGTGCGCGTCGGCCCCAAGGTGGCCGAGGTCTTGCTCAACTCCGACGCCGAGGTCGTGCACGGCTTCACCTACTCCGCCCATCCGGTGAGCTGCGCGGTTGCGCTCGAGAACCTGCGCATCCTGCGGGACGAGAAGATCGTCGAGCGCGTGGGCGCCGAGACCAGCCCCTACTTCTTGAAGCGGCTCAAGGAGCTCGAGGCGCATCCCCTGGTCGGCGAGGTACGCGGCAAGGGGCTCATCGCGGCGGTCGAGCTCGTCGAGGACAAGAAGGCGCGCAAACCGTTCCAGCCCGAGGGCGAGACCGGGCGGCTGTGCCGCTCCTACTGTTGGGAGAACAACGTCATCATCCGGGCCACGCGGGATTCGATGATGATGTCGCCGCCCCTCGTGATCTCGAAGGCCGAGATCGACGAGCTGATCGCGCGGCTCAAGAAAGCGCTCGACCAGACCGCGCGGGATAAGGGCGTCAAGGTCTAGGCATAGCGATCAGCCTTACCCGTATCACCCCCGCTCCCGCCCTTCCCCATCAAGGGGGCGCCGCTCTCTTCATCCCCCTCCCCTCGCGGGAGGTGGATAGGGAGAGGGGGTCATTTTCACGCAAGCGAGATACGCTTTAACGTTTGCGCTCGTGACACCCATGACCTTGGGCTCATCTTCCCACCCCCTTTTTTGCGGGGGAGGGTCAGGGTGGGGGGTGTGTTCGGCATCGGCGAATCCTCGATGCCAGCCGCTCCCGATTGGACACAATAAAGCCCCGCTCCCGGAAGAGAGCGGGGCTTCTGGTATCGCCGCCAAATCGGCCGCGCGCGGCTTACGCCGCCATGA
>CAZVZP010000006.1:3875-22048 GCA_964631625.1 uncultured Hyphomicrobiales bacterium
TGGTGCTGGCCGCAAAGCCCCGCTCCCGGAAGAGAGCGGGGCCTTTCGTTTTCTCTTGAGACCACGCCGTGCTCGGCTGGATCGGCCGCGCGCGGCTTACGCCGCCATGACCTCGGTCCAGGCCTTGTCGTAGAGCGTCGTCGCCTCGCCCACGTCGATCAAGGACTCGCTCTTGGCCATCACCTCGGGCGTCGGGTAGATCGCCGGGTTGGTCAAATCCTCCTCCGGGATCATCGCCTTGGCCGAGGCGTTCGAGGTCGCATACTTGATGTAGCTCGCGATGTCGGCGTTGAGCTTGGGATCATGCACCGCGTTGATCACCGCATGCGCATTGCCCGGGTGCGGCGCGTCCTTTGGAATGCAGAGACTATCCATCCACAGAAGCGTCCCCTCGTCGGGGATGGCGTAGGCGAGATCGGGGTCCTCCTCGATCACGGAGAGAATATCGCCGTTCCACTCCATGACCAGATCGATCTCGCCCGAAAGCAGCATGTCCTGCCCCGAATCGGGCGCGAACGCCCTCAAGGTGGGCTTGGCCCTAATCAGGAGATCGCGCGCTGCCCCGATCTCCGCCTCGGTCGTCGTGTTGACAGAGTAGCCGAGATATTTGAGGGCCGCGCCCAGCACGAAGCGCTGATCGCCTAGGACCGCGATGCGGCCCTTGAATGCCTCGTTCTCGAACAGCGCCGCCCAGCTCGTGGGCGGCTCAGGAACCGCCGACTTGCGATAGCCGATGCCCACCGAGCCGTAGAAGTAGGGGATGCCGTACTTGAGCCCCGGGTTGAATACCGGATCGCGGAAGTTCGCGTCCTTCTCGAGGTGCTCGAGGTTGGGAATCTTGGAATGATCGAGCTCTTCCAAGATGCCGAGCGCAATCATGGTCTCGACCATGTAGTCGGCCGGAACGATCAGATCGTAGCCCGGGTTGCCGTCCCACGTCTTGCCGAACAGCTCCTCGTTGCTGGCGTAGAGGTCGTATATGATCTTAAGCCCGGTCATGGCGCCGATGTCGTCCAGCGTGGTTGGGGCGATGTAGGTGTCCCAGTTGTACCAGTTGACCTTGGGCTCCTCCTCCGCCCGCGCGACCCGCGCCGCCTTGAGCGCGAGGCCGGCGGCAGCAAACCCGGCGAGCGCGCCGGCGAGCACCGTGCGGCGCGATGGCCCGTGCCTTGATCGTCCGCCTGTCATGGTTGTCCTTCCTAGCCGAATGCACCGGGCTCGGCCCGGTCGTTCTCGGGCAATTCAATCGCGCCCGGCTGGTGCCTGTCAAATCGAGATGCCTTCCGCCCGATGCGGGGCCTATGCCAAGCTCAAGCGACGCAGCTTTCGGAGCGCCGCATGAAGAAGAGCCTCGCCTTTCCGCTTAAGGAGTACGAGGCGCGCTGGGCGCGCGTGCACGAGGAGATGCGCCGCCTGGGTTACGAGCTTGCGCTCGTGTGGGGCAAAAGCGGCTTCAGCTACGAGCACGCCATGGATGTGCTCTATCTCACCAACTACGCCTCCTCCCAGGAGCACGAGCGCGACCAACCGGGCTTCTGGAACGCGCGCTCTTTCGCCGCCGTGATCCTTAAGCCGGGCGAGCCGCCCGAGCTCCACACCGACGAGGCGGAGCCTCAGGAAGCGCTGATCGCGACCGATCGGGTCTTCGGCCACGACGACGTGGTGGCCGGGGTGGCCGAGGCGCTTAAAGAGCGCAACGCGTCGCGCGTCGTGCTGGTGGGCGAGAACTTCCTGCCCGCCAAGTACTTCCGCGAGCTTGTGCAAGGTGTGCCGAACGTCGCCTTTACGATCGAGGACGACCTGATCGCGCGCGTTCGCCGCATCAAGAGCCCACGCGAGCTCGACGCCTTCCGCGAAGGCGGCGCCATCGCGACCGCAGGCCTCAACGCCCTCATCGAAGCCTTGATCCAAGGCGAAACCGAGGCCGAGGCGGCCGCGCGGGCCGCCTACCAGATCCTCCGGCGCGGCGGCGCCTTTCACGCGTTGCCCTGCTGCCACGGCGAGATGACCCGCTACTTCACGATCGACCCCTTGACCGGCTACAGCCGCACGGCGCCCGAACCGGGCGATCTGGTGAGGGGCTGGGTGTTTGGGCCGATCTACAAGGGCTACTGGCTCGATCCCGGACGCTCCGCCGTGTGCCAGGGCCGAGAGGCCCCCGCCCAGCGCCGGCTCGTGGCGGATTGCGCACGCATCATCGAGGCTGTGCTCGGCGCCGTGCGAGCGGGCGTGAGCGTGCGCGAGGTGGCCCTGCTCGGCCGGCGGCTGCACGAGGAGGCCGGCGGCGAGCCCGATCAGTCAGGCGCCATCTGGCCCTACTTCGGCCACGGCAATGGCTCGATGTGGGAGCCGCCGTTTCTGCACCCCGAGCTGTGCGGGGCGGACGAGGTGTTCGAGGAGAACATGGTGGCCAGCGCCGAAACCTTCCTCTACCGGGCGGGCGTGGGCAGCGCGGGCATCGAGACCAACTACATCGTGGGCAAGGAGGGCGTCGAGGTGATCACCCCGAGCCCGCTCCTCTGGTGGTAGCCGGGCGGCTCGGGGCCGGGCCTCGATTGACAGGGCGCGAGGGCCGATGCTTCAATTCGTCATATTTTGAACAAATGTTACTTCAAGAATTGAAGGAAGCCCGGCCAGACTGGGTTCGACGGAACGATCTCAAGGGAGAACAACCATGACCAGAGCAAACTGGCGCGCCGTCTCGCGCCGCAGCGTGATCAAGGGCGGCCTCGCCGTCGCTGTAGCCTCGCCGGCGCTCGCGCGCCTCTCCGGCAAGGCCTTCGCCGCGGAGGAGGCCCAGCTCAACGTCTACAACTGGGACACCTACATCGGCGAGACGACACTTGCGGACTTCACGGCCGCTACCGGCATCAACGTTCAGTACGATCTCTACGCCAACAACGAAGAACTGTTCGCCAAGCTCAAGGCCGGCAATCCCGGCTACGACGTGATCTTCCCCTCCGACTACATGATCGAGACGATGATCTCGCTCGGCATGCTGGTCGAGATCGATCACGGCAAGATCCCGAACATGGCGAACGTCGATCCCGATCCCAACTTCTCCAATCCGCCGTTCAACCCGGGGCTTAAGTACGGCGTGCCCTACATGTGGGGCACGATCGGCATCGGCTACCGGAAATCCGCGGTGAGCGCCGTGCCCGACAGCTGGGCCGTGATCTTCGACTCGGATGAATACGCGGGCCGCATCTCGCTCTTGGGCGATATGCGAGCGATGATCGGCCTGGCGCTCAAATACCTCGGCTACTCGATGAACACGACGAATCCGGACGAGATCGCAGCCGCGCGCGACCTCATGATCAAGGCCAAGAAGAACATCAAGGCCTTCGCACCGGATGCGGGCCAGGACATGCTGCTCGCGGGCGAGGTCGATCTCGCGGTCGAGTGGAACGGCGATATCGTGCAGATCATGGAGGAGGACGACGACATCTCCTACGTCGTGCCCAACGAAGGCACGATGGTCTGGATCGACAATATCTGCATCCCGACCGGCGCGCCGCACCCGGACAACGCGCACGCCTTCCTCAACTACCTCCTCGACGCGCAGGTGAACGCCGAGATCGCCAACTACATCCGCTACGCCACGTCGAACGCGGCCGCGCGCGAGTTCGTCACGCCGGAGGACCTGAGCAACCCGGCGATCTACCCACCCGCCGAGGTCGTGGCCAAGAGCGAATCCTTGATCGACGTGGGCGATGCGACGCGCCTGTTCGACGAGGCGTGGACGGCCATACAGGCGGCCTGAGGCCATTGGCGTGGGCGGCGGCCGCGCGTCCCAAGGCGGCGCTCCCGGCCGCCGTTTCCCTGCCCGCGCGCGGATCGGATCAGACGGGGAGGCCCGTGGAAAGCTGGCGTAGCAACCGGCTCGCGTTCGGCATCTTTCTGCTGCCGGGCACGGCTTGGCTCGTCGTTTTCTTCACGATCCCGCTCGTCATCATCTGGATCTATAGTTTCGCGCTTCGAGGCCCCCAGGGGCAGATCATCCTCGCGCTCAACTTCGAGAACTACCTGCGCGCGGTCGAGTGGATCCACCTCGGCATCATCTGGAAGTCCATCTGGTTCGCGGGCGCGACCACAGCGATCTGTCTCTTGATCGGCTTTCCCTTGGCGCTCGGCATCGCCTTCGCTTCCACGCGCTACAAGAACGTGCTCCTCTTGCTCGTGATCCTGCCCTTCTGGACCAATCTCCTGATCCGCACCTACGCCTGGATCGCGATCTTGCGCACCAAGGGCTTCGCCAACATGGGAATCGGATGGATTCACGACCGGCTCGACGATTTGTTCACGCTCGTCGGCCTACCCGGCCTCTTGGTGAAGTTCGAGCCCTTCGTGCTGCTCTACAACAACACGGCGGTGATCATCGGCCTCGTGTACGTGGCGCTACCCTTCCTCGTGCTGCCGCTCTACGCGACGCTTGAGAAGCTCGACCGCTCCTATCTCGAAGCGAGCCTCGATCTCGGCGCCGGCCAATGGCGCACGCTGTTCTCGATTACGCTGCCGCTCGCCCTTCCCGGCGTCGTCTCGGGCGCCCTTCTCGTCTTCATCATTTCTTTGGGCTCGTTCTTGACCCCCAATCTTCTGGGCGGCACCAGCAGCCTGATGATCGGCAATCTGGTCGCCCAGGAGTTCGGGCCTTCGCGCGATTGGCCCTTCGGCTCGGCGCTCTCATTCGTCCTCATGTACGCGACCTTCCTGATCCTGTGGCTGCGCGCCCTCGTCGCCGCGCGCTCCAAGGGCGTGAGCTACTGAGATGACCGACGCCGCACTTTCGGTGCCTCGCGCCCGGCGCCGTCGGCGCGACCGCGCGACGCCCCTCGAATACTCGCGCAAGGGCTGGATGAAGCTCGTCATGCTCATGAGCTTCATCCTCCTCTACTTCCCGATCGTCTCGCTCGTCGCCTTCTCCTTCAACGACAGCCGGCGCAACATCGTGTGGCAGGGCTTCACCTTCAAGTACTACCTCAAGGCCTACGAGAACGCCCATCTGCACGAGGCGTTCATCAACAGCATGATCGTCTCGGGCACCTCGACGCTCGTCTCGACCGTGCTCGGCACCATGCTCGGCATCGTGCTCGCGCGCTATCGCTTCCCGCTCAAAGGCGTCTACGAAGGCTGGGTGCATCTGCCCATCGTGATCCCGGAGATCTGCATGGGCGTCTCGCTCTTGGCCTTCTTCCACCTCGTCGATATTCCACTCGGGCTGTTCACGATCACGGTCAGCCACATTGCCTTCTCGGCACCCTTCGTGGCGCTTATCGTGCGCGCGCGCATGGCGGGCTTCGACCGTTCGCTCGAGGAGGCTTCGCGCGATCTCGGCGCAAGCCAGTGGCAGACCTTCTTCTACGTCACCTTGCCCTATCTCATCCCTGGCGTCGTCGCGGGCGCCCTTCTTGCCTTCACGCTCTCGCTCGACGACTTCGTAATCACGTTCTTCACCTCCGGGCCCGGCTCGACCACCTTCCCGATCAAGATCTACTCCATGGTCCGCTTCTCGGTGACGCCCGAGGTCAACGCGGCCTCGACCGTCTTGATCGTGATGACCTTGACGCTGACCGCGACCGCCATGATCCTCCAGGCACGCTCGCGTAAGAGATCGTAAGGACCCGCCCATGGAGAAGACCGACGCCATCATCTCGGTCCGCAACCTGACGAAGCGCTTCGGGCCGAAGGTCGTGGCGGTCGACGACGTCTCCTTCGATATCCAGCGCGGCGAGTTCTTCGCGCTCCTCGGCCCTTCCGGTTGCGGCAAGACCACGGTCTTGCGCCTGATCGCCGGCTTCGAGAACCCGAGCGAAGGCGAGATCCTGCTCGACGGCGCCTCCGTCGAGGGCGTGGATCCAAACAAGCGGCCCGTCAACATGGTGTTCCAGAACTACGCCGTGTTCCCCCACATGACGGTGGCGCAGAACGTGGGTTACGGGCTCAAGGTCGCCCATGTGAGGAAGACCGAGATCGGCCCGAAGGTCGCCGAGGCGCTCCGGCTCGTCCGCCTCGAGGGCTACGAGGACAGGAAGCCCGACCAGCTTTCCGGCGGCGAGCGCCAGCGGGTCGCGCTGGCACGGGCGTTGATCAAGAAGCCCAAGGTGCTGCTGCTCGATGAGCCGCTTTCGGCACTCGATGCCAAGCTGCGCGTGCAGATGCGCCAGGAGCTCGTCGAGCTTCAGAAATCGGTCGGCATCACCTTCATCATCGTAACCCACGACCAGAACGAAGCGCTTTCCATGGCCGATCGCATCGCGGTCATGGCGCGCGGCGTGGTGCGCCAGATCGCCCCGCCCATCGAGCTCTACGAACAACCGAACTCCCGTTTCGTGGCCGATTTCATCGGGCGGGTGAACCTGTTCGACGGCCGCGTGGTCGGGCTCGAGGACGGACGGGTGCTGATCGAGACCAAGGGCCTAGGCCGCATCGCCGTGCCCCACCGGGGCAAGGCCGAGGGCGAGGTCGCGCTCGCGGTCCGGCCCGAGAAGGTTCAACTGGTAAGCGAGGAGCCCCGGGGCTCGGCCATCCGGGTTCAAGGCCGGGTGGTCGATGTGGCCTATTACGGGGACGAGAACCTGGTCGGGCTGCGCACCGAGGAGGCGCTCGCGCTGACCGTCAATCTGCCCAATGTCTCGCGCAGCACCCTGCCCAGGGTCGCCGTGGGGGATCGCCTGTGGGCCACGTGGGCGCCCGAGGACTGCCTGCTCCTCACCGAGTAGCCAGGCTTCTATTGTGCAGCGCACAATTATCCCGCGAGCTTCGCGCGGCGAGGCCGATCGATTCCGAAATGTTACATAAATAATTAACCATAAACTAGTAATTTCACTTTATAGAGCCTATGATAAATCGTCTCAGCGGCGGTTTTCGCCTCCATTCAAATAAATATATTGCAATGCAGTACTTGCTTCGCAAACGCACAAAAGCTATATCTGAGACAGCTTCGAGCACTCGCCGACGGTTCCCCGAAAGGTCGTCTGAGGAGCCGGCGAGATTGCCCGAGAAGAGTTTCGGACCAACAAGTTACCGTATAGGAGAGCACCATGTTCGGGCCGTCGTTGAGGAATTTGATCAGACGCTGGGTCGCCCGCCAGGAGCTGCGCAGCCAGCTTTGGGCCATGGACGAGCGTCAGCTGTCGGACATCGGCATCACCCGGGCACAGATCGAGGACGTGGTCAGCGGCCGCGTCACGCGCGACACCGATGCGGGCGAGCGCAAACCCGACTTCGAGCACGCCGCCTAATCGCTGACGCGGGGGCCGCCCCGACGCGTCGCACTACCCGGATCGAGCCCATCCGTTAGCCACCGCAACTCGCCGCCCCGGCCCTTCGATGGCCGCCGCGCGCCGGCCAGGGGGCGATCGTGGCTTTTGATTCCTCCTCCCGCCCACGCGCAGCCGCTGTTGAGCGAGGCTTGAGCCCGAGCTAGAACGGCGGCGGGGTCGCTCGTGCGTCTTCTGCTTGCCACCTGGAACATCAACTCGATCCGCCCGCGCGCGGAGCCGCTGCGCCGTCTCATCGCGGCCGAGCGCCCCGACATCCTGTGCCTGCAGGAGACCAAGGTTGCGGACGACCATTTCCCCCACGGGCTGGCCCAGGAGCTGGGGTACGGCCATCGCCTGGTGCGCGGCGAGCCCGGCTACAACGGCATGGCGATCCTCTCCCGCGTGCCGCTCATCCCCCTGCCCCACCGGGACTTCTGCCGCAAAGGCGATTGCCGGCATCTGGCGGCGCGCCTGCCCGGCGGCATCGAGCTTCACAACCTTTACGTTCCGGCCGGGGGCCATGTGCCGGACCCGCGCGTCAACCCCAAGTTCGCCCACAAGCTCGCCTTCCTCGACGAGGTGGCGCGCTGGCTAAAACGCCAGCGCGCGGAGAACGGCCTGATCCTCGCGGGCGATCTCAATGTCGCGCCGCTGCCGAGCGACGTGTGGTCGCACGAGAAGCTCTTGGGCGTGGTGAGCCATACGCCCATCGAGGTCGAGGCCTTGGAGCGAATCCGGGCGGCCAAGGGTTTCACCGACGCGCTGCGCCACTTCATCGCGCCCGAGATGAAGCTCTATAGCTGGTGGAGCTACCGCGCCCGCGACTGGCGCGCCTCCGACCGCGGCCGCCGGCTCGACCACATCTGGGTCACGGCGCCGCTCGCCCCGCGGCTGTCATCGGCTCACGTGCTCAAGGACGCGCGCGACTGGAGCCCGGCCTCCGATCACGCGCCGGTGCTGGCACGCCTTGAGATCGAGCATGACATCGCCCTGGCACGGCCCGAGCCTCGCCGATAGAGTGGCGCGCCGTCACGGCTTTCGGGGAGAACATGCGCCATGATCGCGGCCAACTCCTTGCGGCTTGCTTACGGCGCGGCGGAGCGCGACAGGCTTCTTGCCATCATCGCCGAGAAGTCGCTCAAGCGCGCAGGCGAGGGCGGCTTTGCACTCGCCTCGGGCGCGACCAGCAGCTTCTACTTCGACCTGAAGCCGACGCTGCTCGACCCCGAGGGCGCCCATCTCGTGGCCCGCGGCATGCTCTCGAAGCTCGCCAATGACGAGTTCGACTTCCTGGGCGGGCTCGCGCTGGGCGCCATTCCGATCGTCGCCGCCGTGGTCGCACTGAGCTGGCCCGCTCGCCCGATCCTGGGCTTCTTCGTGCGGCCCGAGCAAAAGGAGCGCGGCACCCGCCGGCTCATCGAAGGCAACATCCGCGAAGGCGCCCGGATCGCCCTCATCGAGGACGTGGCGACGACGGGCGGCTCGACGCTCAAGGCCGCCGAGGCCGTGCGCGCGCGGGGCTGCACCATCGTCAAGGCGATCGCCGTCGTGGACCGTCTCGCGGGCGCGAGAGAGAACCTCGCCGCGCAAGGAATCCCGCTCGAGGCGCTGTTCACCCGCGCAGACTTCGGCGTCTGAGAAGAGCAATCATGGGCGAGCTCCTGAGCCTTGCCCTCGCGGGCCCGCGCGCCACGATCACGCTCGACCGGCCCGAGAAGCACAACCTCATCGAGATGGACGACATCCCCCGCTTCCTTGCGCTCCTGGACGAGGTGGACGCGGCACCCGAGGTGCGCGTGCTGATCGTAACCGGCGCGGGCGAGAAGACCTTCTGCTCCGGGATTGCCATCGGCGACATCGGCGCGACCGACTGGAGCGACAATCCGCTCGAGCGCCTGGTCGCGCGCCTCGAGCGCGTGCGCGTGCCCACGATCTGTGCGCTGAATGGCAGCGTCTATGGCGGCGCCTGCGATCTCGCGCTGGCTTGCGACTTCCGCTTGGGCGTTGCGGGCATGCGCCTCGTGCTGCCCGCGGCCAAGCTCGCCCTCATGTACAACGTGACGGGCTTGAAGCGGCTCGTCGAGCGCTTAGGGCTCAACCTCGCCAAGCGTATTCTCCTGCTCGCCGAGGAGATCGACGATCGCACGCTGCTGTCGAGCGGCTATCTGTTCCGGCTCGTGCCGTGGCCCGAACTTAAGCGCGAAACGGACGCGCTGGCAGGGCGCCTCGAAGGCTTGAGCCCCTTGGCGCTCGCCGGCATGAAGCGGGCGCTGAACGAGATCGCGCGCGGGGAATTCGATGCCGAAGCCGCCCAGGCGCGCATTCTGCAATGCTTCGCCTCCGAGGACGCCAAGGAGGGCGCGCGCGCCTTCGCCGAGCGCCGCGACCCGCGCTTCAGCGGGCGCTGAATTCGTACCGACCGTCCCTACGGCCGCAAGGAATAGCCGCCGGCCTCGGTGATCAGGATCGCGGCGTTCGCCGGATCGGCCTCGATCTTCTGGCGCAGGCGGTAGATGTGGGTCTCGAGCGTGTGGGTCGCCACGCCCGCGTTGTAGCCCCAGACCTCGTTCAAGAGGACCTCGCGGCTGACCGCGCGCCCGCCCGCCCGGTAGAGGTACTTGAGGATCGCTACTTCCTTCTCGGTCAGGCGCACCTTGGTCTTGCCCTCGCCGGCCAAGAGCAGCTTCTGGGCCGGCCTGAAGCTGTAGCCGCCGATCGCGAACACCGCGTCCTCGCTCTGCTCGTGCTGGCGCAGCTGCGCCCGCACCCGGGCCAGCAGCACGTTGAGGCGGAAGGGCTTGGGCACGTAGTCGTTGGCGCCGGAATCGAGGCCCAGGATCTCGTTGGCCTCGCCCTCGGCGGCAGTCAGCATGATGATGGGGATGCGCACCCGGGCGCGCCGCAACAGGCGGCAGACCTCGCGGCCGTCGATGTCGGGCAGGCCGATGTCGAGCAGCACGAGATCGTAGTGGCCCGATTTGGCCGCCTCGATCCCCTTGGCGCCGTCTTCGACCGCGCTCGCTTCGAATTCCTCGGTGAGCCCCAGCTGCTCGAGGAGCGCCTGGCGCAGCGCCGCGTCGTCATCCACAATCAGAATGCGTTTCTTCGGGCCCATCGTTCCCAACCTCCTTGGCGCCGATGATGCCCGAGAAGGACGCCGCAGGCCACAGGCTCAGGCCCTCCGCCATGAACCTCGTCCCGCTCACGCTCACCGGCCAGAGCCTCAAGCTCGAGCCCCTGGGGCCGGAGCACCGGGGCGGGCTCGCGCGCGCGGCCGACGACCCCTCGATCTTCCGTTACGTCTCGGCGGATTTGACCAGTCCCGCGGAGCTCGACGCCTGGCTCGAGCGGGCAGCCAAGGCACAAGACGCCGGGCGCGAGCTCGCCTTCGCGATCATCGGTCGGGCCTCCGGGGAGCTCATGGGCAGCGCGCGCTACATGAACATCGAGCCTCGCCACCGGCGGCTCGAGATCGGTTGGATCTGGCTCGCACGCAAACGATGGGGCGGGCCCTATGCGATCGAATGCAATCTCCTCCTCCTCGCCCACGCCTTCGAGGCCTTGAAGTGCCACCGGGTCGAGTATCGCACCGACGTGCTCAACTTCCGCTCGCAGCGCATGATCGAGGCGCTCGGCGCGCGGCGCGAAGGTCTGTTCCGCCGGCACATGGTGATGCAGGAGGGCCGCGTGCGCGACACGCTCCAGTACGCGCTCATCGACGAGGACTGGCCGCAGGCCAAGGCGCGCCTCGAGGAGCGGCTCGCGCGGCGGCTCGGGCTTCCGCCCTAGAGTGCAATTGGATTAGGTGGAACCAGCCCCCTCCCCCTACCCCCTCCCGCGAGGGGAGGGGGACGAAAAAAGAAGCTCCCTCCCCCTCGTGGGGGAGGGCCGGGGTGGGGGGCATCGGCAAATTTGCCGCTCACGTGATTCCACTGCGCCAAATAACGGTCTAGGCAGCTCTTGTCCCGCCCTTCGAGAAAGGCTTGGGCCGAGGCCTCGTAGCCCTTATTTTATCTCATTAATATCAAAGACTTGCCTGTTTTCTCCATGGCCCGGAAATTGCATCGAGAAAACGACGAGCTGCATCTTCGATGGCCATCGAACCGCTCTCGCTTCCAGCTTCCGCCCCGCCGCCCTCGGTCGGCGCGAGCGCTGCCGCCATCGCCTCCAGTGGCCTTGAGCTCTGGGGCAATGACCAGTTCTCATTTTGGGACCTTCTCGACTTCGTCAATCCCCTCCAGCACATCCCGGTAATCTCGACGCTCTACCAGGAATGGACCGGCGATGGCCTGGGCGCCGTGGCGCGCATCGCCGGCGCCGGCATCCTGGGTGGCATCCCGGGCCTCGCTTCCGCGCTCTTCAACGTCGCGCTCGAGGGCGTGACCGGCAAGGACCTGGGCGAGCACGTGCTCGCACTGTTCGACAGCGACGAGGAGGAGCCGAGCGCGGTTGCCGACATAGCGCCTGGGGCCCGGCAGGGCCCGCGTCTGGCCACGATGAACGGCAGGGTGCTCGCCCAATTGCACCCCAGCGAGCGGGCCCAGATCCTGGCGCAGATTCGCGACCACGGCGCGTCCGCCGAGGCTCTCCCGCAACACCCCGGCTCGCCCCGTTTCGCAAGAACCGAGGACGCCGCCTTGCGCGACGCCGCTTCGGCTTACCAACGCGCCGCGCGTACGCTGCCCGCGCGCGCCGGACTCTACCGCAGCGTCTGAGCGGCGCGATGACGCCGCCCCGCACGAAGCCCGGCGCCGACGACATCCTCGTGTTTGCCGACGGCGTTCTGGAATGGCGCCGCCAACACTATCCGTGCACCCTCGGCCGCGCGGGCGTGGCCGAGAAGAAGCGCGAGGGTGATGGCGCAACTCCGGCGGGCGCCTTTCCCTTGCGCCGCGTGCTCTACCGGCCCGATCGCCTGCCCCCGCCCGCAACCCAACTCCCGGTCGCCCCCCTCAACCCGCTCGATGCCTGGTGCGACGATCCCAAGGACTCGCTCTACAACCAGCCGGTGCGCCAGCCCTATCCGGGGCGCGTCGAGATCCTATGGCGCGAGGAGCGCATCTACGATCTCATCGTCGTGCTGGGCTGCAACGATGCGCCGGTGATACCGGGGCACGGCAGCGCGATCTTCCTCCACCTCATGGCGCCGGATCGCCGCGCAACGCGGGGCTGCATCGCGCTCGCGCGCAATCATCTGCTCGAGATTCTCGCGGGGCTCCAACCGGTGGCGCGCCTCATCGTGACGAAAGACGCATCCGTAGACGCCGCTTCTTGAGGACGCGGCCAGCGCCGCTTTCGATCGAGGTCCTCTCGCTCAGGCGCGCGCGCCGAAGATCGCGCTGCCCACGCGCACCAGCGTTGCGCCGAACTCGATCGCGGTCTCGTAATCGGCGCTCATGCCCATGCTCAAGCCGCGAAGACCGTTGCGCCGGGCGATCTCGCGCAGCAGCGCAAAGTGCAGCGAGGGCTCTTCGTTGAGCGGCGGAATGCACATCAGGCCCTCGACCGGAAGGCCGAGCTCATCGCGGCATTCCCGGATCAAAGCGTCGGCCGCCTCGGGCGCCACGCCGTGCTTCTGGGCCTCCTCGCCGGTATTGACCTCGATGTAGCAGCGCGGGCGCCGTCCCTCTTCGGCCATCTCCTTGGCGAGCACGCGCGCGAGCTTGGCGCGATCGACGGTGTGAATCGCGTCGAACAGGCGCACCGCCGCCTTGGCCTTGTTGGTCTGCAGCGGCCCGATGAGATGGAGCTCGACATCGGGAAAACGCTCTTTTAACGCGGGCCACTTCGCCTGCGCCTCCTGCAGCCGGTTCTCGCCGAACACCCGATGACCGGCGATGAGGACGGGAAGGACGAGCTCCGGCCCGAAGGTCTTGGTGACGACGACGAGGGTGACCGAGCCCCCCGCCCGGCCGCTTTCCGCGCAGGCCATGGCGATGCGCTCCTTGACCGCCGCCAGGTTGGCAGCGACATCGCCCGCCGGCGCCGATTGCGCGCTCTCACTCCTCATGCCACTCTCGCGCGAAACGCCCGATGTCCCCGGCCGATCGCCGCACGACCCTAGCAAAACTCGCGCACCGGCTCAATTTGCGGGGCCCGCGGCGCGATCTGCCGGCGCTCGTGCTGATGAGCGATGAGAGGCGGCCGGGCGATGTTCTGGCCTCCGCCGCGGCGCTGCCGCGCGGCGCGGCGGTGATCCTGCGCCATTACGGCGCGCCGGAGCGCGCCGTGCTCGCGCGCAAGCTCGCCGCTCTGTGCCGCCGCCGGCGCCTCAAGCTCCTGATCGCCGGCGATGCGCGGCTCGCGCTCCGCCTGGGCGCCTCGGGCGTTCATCTGCCGGAGCACCTGGCGCACAAGGGGAGGCGCTTCCGGCTCAAGCGATCCTGGATCGTGACCGCCTCCGCGCATGGCCTGCCCGGCCTGATCCGCGCCCAGCGCGCCGGCGCCGACGCGGCGCTCTTGGGGCCGGTATTTCCGAGCGAGAGCCACCCCGTGCGAAAGCCCTTGGGCCCCTTGCGCTTCGCCGCGCTGGCGCGGCGCGCGCCGCTCCCGGTCTACGCGCTGGGCGGCATCGGCGCCCACAACGCCTCGCGCCTCAAGGCGAGCGGCGCCATCGGCATCGCGGCCATCGGCGCGCTTCAGGCGAACCGGAACGACTTCTCGACGTAGTCGGTCAGCTTGTCGATCGAGGCCTCGATCGACTCGCGATCGGTCTCGATCACAAGGTCGGGCGCATCGGGCGCCTCGTAGGGCGCCGAGACGCCGGTGAACTCGGCGATCTCCCCGCTCCGCGCTTTGCGGTAGAGCCCCTTGGGATCGCGTTGCTCGCACACTTCGAGGCTCGCCTTGACGTAGACCTCGTGGAACCCGCCCTCGCCCCCGCGGTCCTTCGTCGCCGCGCGCGCCCGCTCGCGGTCGGAGCGGTAGGGCGAGATGAACGAGCTGATGACGATGAAGCCCGCGTCCGCGAAGAGGGCCGCGACCTCGCCCACGCGGCGGATGTTCTCGGCCCGATCCTCGGGCGCGAAGCCGAGGTTGGCGTTGAGCCCCGCGCGCAGGTTGTCGCCGTCGAGCACGTAGATCTGATAGCCCTTGCGGAACAGGCGTTGTTCCGCCTCGAGCGCGAGCGTCGACTTGCCCGCGGCCGAGAGCCCGGTGAGCCATAGGACACCGCCCTTGTGGTGGTTGACCGCGGCGCGCGCGGCGTGGCTGACGCGGTGCGCGATCGCGCTCACGTTCGTCGACTTGATGGTGCCGACGCCGCGCTGGTTCGGATAACCCTCCATGCTGATGAGGCCGCCGCCGGCGATGTCGTAGCCGTCGACGAGCACGAAACGCCCCGTGCGCGGGTTGGCCTGGAATTCATCGAGGGCGACGATCCGCCGCGTGCGCAGCACGACCTCGGCGAAGCCGTGGCGCTCGACCCGCTCGCCCGGTGCGCTCGAGAGGTCGCCCGGATCGATCACGCGCTCGATCGACTGCACCACGACCGAGGTCTCCAGCGGTCCGAGCTTGAGCTTGCAGCGCTTGCCCGCGGTCAGCGGCAGGGGTCCGAGCCAGAAGATGCGGCCGCGGAACACGTCGGTCTCGATCGGCAGATCGGGCTCGAGGCTCGCCACGTCGCCGCGCTCGACGAAGATCTGCTCATCGAGGGTCACGCCGACCGATTGACCCGCCGCCGCTTCGTGCGGCGGCGTCGGGGTATTCCAGGCCTCGATCGAGGCGATGCGCGCCGACTTGTTGGAGGGCGAGAAGACGAGCCGATCGCCCACCTTGAGCCGTCCGCTCTCGATGCGCCCCGCGACGATACGCCGCTCGTCGAACTTGTAGACGTCCTGAATCGGAAACCGAAGCGGCAGATCGACGGGCCGCGCCGCAAGCGGGAAGGAATCGAGAGCCTCCGCCACGCTCGGACCCCGATACCACGGCATGCGCGCCGACGGCGCGACGATGTTCTCACCCTCGCGCGCCGAGACCGGGATCACGGCCCGGGGTTTAAGATCGAGACCGGCGAGGTAGCCCCGATACTCGCGCTCAATCTCGGCAAACCGCTCCGGCGAATAGGCCACGGCGTCCATCTTGTTGATGACGACGGCGAGCTCGGTGATGCCCAAGAGATTGATGAGATAGCCGTGCCGGCGCGACTGCTCGCGCACTCCTTCGAGCGCATCGATGACGAGGAGCGCAGCCTCCGCGTTGGCCGCGCCCGTGATCATGTTCTTCAGGAATTCCTTGTGCCCCGGCGCGTCGATCACCACGTAGCCGCGCTTCTCCGTATGGAACCAGATCTGCGCCGTGTCGATGGTGATGCCCTGGTCGCGCTCGGCCTGGAAGGCGTCCATGAGGAACGCCCATTCGAAGGGCATGCCGCGGCGCTCGCACATCGTCTTGATCGCCTCGACCTTGCCGTCGGGCAGCGCGCCTACCTCGTGCAGAAGGCGACCCACGAGGGTCGACTTGCCGTGATCGACGTGGCCCACGATGGCGATCTTGAGTCGCGGCCCCTCGGGCACAGCGCGGCGGGCCGGCGCCGGGCTGACGATCTTGGGCAGAGAGGCGGCGCGTTCGCTCATCGTCCGCCTCACATGTAGCCTTCGGCGCGCAGGCGCTCGAAGGCGTCTTCCGCCTCCTGGTCCTGGGCGCGGCCCGAGCGTTCGGAGACGCGGGTGCTCTCGAGCTCGGCGATGATGGCGTCGAGCGTGGCCGCCTCGCTGGCGATGGGCGCGGTGCAGGGCAGGCAGCCGAGCGAGCGGTAACGCTTGCCGTTCTTGGCGAAGTAGAGGCCGACGAGCGGGACATTCTCGCGCCGGATGTAGCGCCACACGTCGAGCTCGCTCCAATGGAGCAGGGGATGAATGCGTAGGTGCACCTCGGGCGGAAAATCGGTCTTGTACTGGTCCCAGAACTCGGGCGGCTGGTCGCGGAAGTTCCACTGGGCTTCCGCGCCGCGCGGGCTGAACACGCGCTCCTTCGCGCGCGTGCCTTCCTCGTCGCGGCGAATGCCGGCGATGACGCCGCGGAAGCCGTGGGCCTCGATCACGGATTTGAGCGCATCGGTCTTGAGCGCGCTGCAGCACGTGACACGACCGCGCGTATGATTCATGCCGGCCTCGAGCGCCGCGCGGTTCTGACCCACGATCAGATCGAGCTTCCACTCGCGCGCCATCCGGTCGCGGAACTCGATCATTTCGGGAATCTTGTAGGAGGTGTCGATGTGCACGACGGGAAACGGCACGTGGCCGAAGAACGCCTTGCGCACGAGCCACAGCAGCGCATTCGAGTCCTTGCCGATGGACCACAGGAGGGCCAAGCGGTCAATCTTGCGGAACGCCTCGCGCAGGATGTAGAGGCTCTGGCTTTCGAGCAAATCGAGCGGGTCCATTAGGGCTTCAACGTGATAACGGGTCATACCCAATCTCGACGCATCGTGTACGGAAAATGGATGCCGCACTCGGTCTTGGCACGTCCCGCCCAGCGCCCGGTGCGCGGCGTATCATCCGTGCCAGCCGGTATTGTACAGGGCGCGCAGCCGATCGAGCGATAGCCCTGTATGGTTAACGGATGCGCCGGCAAGCCACGCGTTTCCGAGAGGGCTTTTACCGAACTTTCCGGCCAATCGGCAAGGGGGTTGATCTTGACGCGCGAACCGTCGCTTTCGACGCGTTCCACCGTGGTCCGCGCCCCTCCGTGATAGCCCTTGAGCCCGGAAATTCAGGCGCGGAAGGGCGTCAGCGCGCGTTCGAGCGGCAGAACCTTGCGGATCGAGCAGCAACGGTCTGGAGTCGACGCCCACAGGCGCCCGGCACGATCGTGCCGGGCGAGCGCGGCGGGTTCCGGCCGGACGATCCGCATATCCGTCAGCCCCAGGCACCGCGCGAGCTCGTCGCGATAGGCGAGCGTCTCGGGAAAATGCTTGCCGGTATCGAGAAAGATGACGGGCACCGCGCGGTCGATTTCGGCGACAAGCGAAAGCAGCGCCGCCGACTCCGCGCCGAAGGAGGACACCGCCGCGACGCGTCCCGGAAAGATCTCGGTGATTGCCGCGCGCAAGAGCGCCAACGCATCGTTCGTCCGGAAACGTTCGCCCAGCTCGGCTGCAAATGCAGCCGCATCGAAAGGTCGCGCACGGGCCTCTTTCGCGCCGGGGGACGAATCCGATGGAGGCGTCATTAGATCGCCTCCTTGCGCTCGCGCGCGGTAAACGCCGCGGCGAGTGCCCGCAAGGACTCGCGGTCGTGCCGGCGGCAGAAGGCGCCGAAGCTCTCGCCGGCCTCGCGCTCGGCGGCAAAACGCTCGAACAGCGGGCCGAGCGCCCCCGCGACATCGTCGAGCGCAACCTTGTCGAGCAGCGCAAAGCCCAGGTGCGTGCCCGCGAAATCGCCGCCGACGAACACCGTGTAGTGGCCCGGCATGCGCCCGACGATGCCGATCTCGGCGGAATAGGGGCGGGCGCAGCCGTTGGGGCAGCCGGTCAAGCGCACGCTGATGGGCTCGCGCCCCAGGCCCAGGGCGTCGAGCTGCGCCTGAAGCGCAGCCACGAGGCGCTCCTTCACGCGCTCGCCCTCGGCCAGCGCGAGGCCGCAGCTCGGCAGCGCGGGGCAGGCCAGCGCCCAGCGCTCGAGCGGCCTAATCTCGTGGGCGAGGGGCACGCCGTGGGCGTGGAGAATTCTTTCGATCTCCTCTCGCGCCTGCGGCGCCAGGTTGGAGAGCAGGATGTTTTGATCGGCGGTGAGGATGGGATCGGCGGAAAAGCGCGCGATGAGCTCGCGCAGCGCCTGGCGCAGCCGCACCGTCCCGCTGTCGGCGATGCGCCCCGAGGAGACCGGGATGCCGTACCAGTAGCGGCCGTCTCCTTGCTCGTGCCAGCCGAGATGGTCCGCAACCTCGAGCGCCGGCAGGCCGCCGGCCCGC
>CAZVZP010000006.1:22058-26275 GCA_964631625.1 uncultured Hyphomicrobiales bacterium
GCGAGCGCGTGGCCCAAGCGGCGTTCGAGCTCGCCCTTGATCCACGCAACGCCCTTCTCCGCCACCTGCCGCTTCTTCATATCGCGGCGTTCTTTCTTTGCGCGCGAGGAACCCCCCTTTCCTCTCCGCGCGTCGAGAACCGGTGAGCCAATGGCGGGGTAGGCGCCGCCGGCGAACGCTGGAAGATCGGAGCGCAGAGTCAAGCCTGCTCGCCAGCGGCCTCGGCGTGCTCGCCGTCGGTCGGTCAATCTTAGGCAGCTTCCGGTGCCACGCCTGTCCAATGCTTGACTTGCGCGCGTTTCGTAAAAAGCGGCTAAGTCGTGCTATCTTAAGCCGTATTTTGGAGACTTGGAGAGCGCTTGCCTTATAACTAATAAAAAATGTTTAATTATTTAAAAAAGTCATAATATTAGCGTCTTTATATCATAAAAACACATTTATAATACGTATTTTACCTCTTTGGCGAACCAGGAGCCGGCCCAAAGCGCTGGAGCCGAGGTATCCGTTTGGCGCGATCGGAAGTGCGCGGGCTGCACGGTGAAACCATGCCCGCCATAGCCTCGTCATTAGTGCGCGCTGGCGTCGGCACCGGCCGGGGCGCTGCGCTCGCTAGAGCGCTATTGGATTAAGTGGAAGCGCGCCCCTCCCCCTACCCCCTCCCGCGAGGGGAGGGGAACGAAATAAGCAACTCCCTCCCCCCTCCCTCGTGGGGGAGGGCCGGGGTGGGGCGCATCGGCAATTCTGACGCTCATCCGTGATTCCACTTCGCCAAATAACGCTTTAGGAGAGGCGCCGCAGGCTGCGATTTCACCGCTGCGCCGGATCGTGTACAACGAGCGCGCATCGCCAACCCGGGAGTCTGCGCCTGCAATGAGACTGCGCATCCATCTGCTCTCTCCCTTCAGCCTCGCCGCCCTCCTGGCACTCATGGGCTGCCAGGACCCGCTCGGCATCGAAGAGTACCAGAAGGAGGCCAAGGTGATTTCCGACACCGGCCCCAGCGCCGCCGGCGCCGAGAGCCGAGTGATCGGCGTCAATGCCTACATCTGGCAGGCGGCGCTCGAAACCGTGGGCTTCATGCCGCTGCTTTCGAGCGACCCGGCGGGCGGGGTCATCATCACCGACTGGTACACGCCGCCGGCGACGCCCGAGGAACGGTTCAAGATAGACGTCTACGTTCTGGGCACCCGCTTCAACGTGAATAGCGTGCGGGTCGCCCTGTTCCGGCAGGTGCGCGACTTCAGCAGCGGCTGGGTCGACGCCCCGACGAGCCCGCTGACGGTGCGCCAGCTCGAAAACAAAATTCTCGAGCGCGCCTACCATATCCGCAAGGTCGCGGAGTCGAACGAGGGCTGATCGCGAGATTGCCTTGCTGAGCGATGGCGCCATCGACCGTTCGCACAACAACCGCGTTTCGGCGCTCTTGATGCGGCTTCAAAGCCCGCGATGAGCGAGCGTTACAACGCCCGGGAAAGCGAAGCCAAATGGCAGGCGATCTGGCTTGAGCGCGGCACCTTCCGCGCCGCGGCCGACGCCGAGCGGCCCAAGTACTACGTGCTCGAGATGTTTCCTTATCCCTCGGGCCGCATCCACATGGGCCACGTGCGCAATTACACGCTGGGCGACGTCATCGCCCGCTTCCGCCGCGCGCAGGGCCGCGCGGTGCTCCATCCCATGGGCTGGGACGCCTTCGGCATGCCGGCCGAGAACGCAGCGATCGAGCAGGGCGTTCATCCGGCGAGATGGACCGACGAGAACATTGAGGCGATGCGAGCCCAGCTCCGCTCCATGGGCTTCTCCTACGATTGGTCGCGGGAGTTCGCGACCTGCGCGCCCGAGTATTACCGCCACGAGCAGAAGATGTTCCTCGATTTTCTCAAGGCGGGTCTCGCCTACCGCGCCGAATCCTGGGTCAACTGGGACCCGGTGGACAACACCGTGCTCGCCAACGAGCAGGTCATCGAGGGCCGGGGCTGGCGCTCGGGCGCGCCGGTCGAGCGGCGTCAGCTCACCCAGTGGTTCCTGCGCATCACCGCATTCGCCGACGAGCTCTTGGACGCGCTCGACCATCTGCACGGCTGGCCCGAGCGGGTGCGGCTCATGCAGCACAACTGGATCGGCCGCTCCGAGGGCCTGCACATCCGGTTCGATCTCGAAGGCCGGGGGCTTGAAGGCCAGACCCTTAAGGTCTACACGACGCGCCATGACACGCTTTTCGGCGCGAGCTTCTGCGCGATCTCGCCCGATCATCCGCTGGCCGAACGGCTCGCCACCAAGGATCCCGGCCTCGCCGCCTTCATCGCCGAATGCCGGCGCACGGGCACGAGCGAGGAGGCGATCGAACGGGCCGAGAAGAAGGGCTACGACACGAAGGTGGCGGCCCTCCATCCGTTCGCCGACAGCCGGCGCCTGCCGGTGTTCGTCGCCAATTTCGTGCTCATGGAATACGGCACGGGCGCGATCTTCGGCTGCCCGGCGCACGATCAGCGCGACCTCGACTTCGCGCGCAAGTACGATCTCCCGGTAATTCCCGTCGTTGCGCCGCCCGAGGCCGACCCCGCGACGTTCTCGATCGCAGCCGAGGCCTATACGGGCGAGGGCCGTCTCATCAACTCCTCGTTCCTCGACGGCTTGCCGGTCGAGGCGGCCAAGGCGCGCATGGCCGAGCGCGTCGAATTGCTCGGCCGCGGCGAGCGGCGGATCAACTACCGGCTGCGCGACTGGGGTTGCCCGATCCCGGTGATTCACTGCGGCGCGTGCGGCATCGTTCCGGTGCCCGAGGACCAGCTTCCGGTCACGCTCCCCGAGGACGTCAGCTTCGAGCGGCCGGGCAATCCGCTCGAGCATCACCCGAGCTGGAAGCGCGTCGCCTGCCCGCGCTGTGGGAAGGGGGCTCGCCGCGAGACCGACACGTTCGATACCTTCTTCGAGTCCTCATGGTACTTCCTGCGCTTCTGCTCGCCCGCGGCATCTCGTGCCTTCGAGCGCCAGGACGTCGCGCGCTGGATGCCGGTCGATCTCTACATCGGCGGCGTCGAGCACGCGATCCTACACCTGCTCTACTCGCGCTTCTTCACCCGCGCGCTCAAGCGCTGCGGCTATCTCGACATCGACGAGCCCTTCGCAGGGCTTCAGACCCAGGGCATGGTGTGCCATGAGACCTACCAGAACGAGGCCGGCGATTGGCTTCTGCCCGGCGAGGTTGAGCGGCGCGCGGATGGCACCTTGATCGATTCCAAGACCGGCCGTGCAGTGAGCATCGGGCGCGTTGAGAAGATGAGCAAGTCCAGGAAGAACGTGATCGACCCCACGGCGATCATCGAGGCCTACGGCGCCGATACGGCGCGCCTCTTCATGCTCTCGGACACGCCGCCCGAGCGCGATCTCGAATGGTCGAGCACCGGCGTCGAGGGCGCCTGGCGCTACTTGCAGCGCGTCCATCGCCTGATCGCCGAGCCGCCCGTGGCGCTGGCGCCCATCGGCGCGGCGTCGCGCGAGCCGTTGAGCGCGTCCGCGCTCGAGCTTCGCCGCATCGTCCACAGGACGATCGCCGCCGTCACCGAGGATATCGAGCAGTTCGGCTTCAACCGCGCGGTTGCGCACATCCGCGAGCTAACCAACGCGCTCGAAAAGTTCGATGCGCGCGATCCGGCCGCGCCGGTGCTGTTGCGCGAAGCGCACGAGACCGTGGCCAAGCTCTTGCAGCCGATCGCGCCGCATCTGGCCGAGGAGCTGTGGCAGCGGCTCGGCCACGCCGGGCTCGTGGCGGACGAGCCCTGGCCCACGGCCGACGCCGCGCTGCTCGTCGAGGAGGCGGTGACGCTCGCGGTCCAGGTCAACGGCAAGCTGCGCAGCACGATCCGCTTGCCCAAGGGCGCGCCGCGCGACGAAGCCGAGGCCGCGGCGCTGGCCCAGCCCGCGGTGCAGCGCGCCATGGCAGGCAAGCCGGCACGCAAGATCGTGGTCGTGCCGGATAGGATCGTTAATGTCGTGGTTTAGGAGCATCGCCTTCGCGCTCGCCCTCCTCGGCGCGATGCTCTCGCTGGGCTCGTGCGGCTTTCGTCCGCTTTACGGGGCGGGTGAGCCGGGCAGCGCCTCGGCCATGTTCGCCTCGATCGAGGTGGCCGAGATACCGGGGCGCATCGGCTATGAGCTGCGCAACAGCCTCATCGACCGACTCTCCCGGCAGCACCCCGCAACGACCTTCGAGCACGGCA
>CAZVZP010000006.1:26285-32190 GCA_964631625.1 uncultured Hyphomicrobiales bacterium
CGCCCGATCTCCGCTATCTCCTCGACGCCCGGCTGGATACTTCGAAGCGCGCGCTCGCCATCCAGCAGGACGAAACGACGACGCGCTTCAACCTCGCGCTCGACGTCAACTTCATGCTGCTGGATCGCACGTCGAACGAGGCCGTCTATCGCGACTCGGTCAGGATCGAAACGAGCTTCAACGTGCTCGAGGATAACTATGCGACGCTCGTGTCCGAGCTCGATGCCGAGAAACGTGCGGCGCGTCAGGCGAGCGAGGAGATCCGCACCCTGCTCGCGGTGTTCTTCGCCCGGCAGGTCGGCGGCTAGGCCGTGAAGATCGCGGCGAAGCAGCTCGACTCGTTTTTGCGCAAAGGCGCAGAGGAGATGCACGCGGTCCTGTTCTACGGTCCGAACGGCGGTCTCGTGCACGAAGCGGCCGGCCGCCTGGCGAAGGCGATCGCGCCGCCCGAGGACCCCTTCCGCAGCGCCGAGCTCTCGGTGAACGACGTGAAGAGCGAGCCCGCACGGTTGTTCGACGAGGCGCAGGCGCTCAGTCTCGGCGGCGGGCGGCGAGTCGTACGCCTGCGCGATGCGAACGATGGCGCGAGCGCCGCCGTCGAAGCATGGCTGCCCGAGGCGACCGGCGATACGCTCGTCATCCTCGAGGCGGGCGAGCTCGCGGCACGCTCGAGCCTGCGCAAGCTGTTCGAGGCGGCGAAGAATGCCGCGGCCGTTCCCTGCTACGCGGAGGAGGAAGACAGCGCCGAGGACATCATCACGAGCGTGCTCGCAGGCCACGATCTCAAGATCGAGCCCGATGCGCTCGCTTATCTCTTGGGGATGCTCGGCGACGACCGCCTGGTCATGCGCGGTGAGGCGGAGAAGCTCGCGCTCTTCGTCCGCGGCAAGGACCGCGTGATGTTGGCCGATGCCGAAGCGGCGGTGGTCGATAGCGCGCAGACATCGCTCGAAGCCGTGGCGCTGGCCGCCGCCTCCGGCGATGTGGACGCGCTGGACCGCGGGCTCGCGCGAGCCTATCGCGACGGCTTAGACCCTGTCTCGCTCGTGCGCGCGGTCGCCAATCACTTGGTCCGCCTGCACCTCGTCCTCGGACAGATCGAGGAAGGAATGGCCGAAGGGCGCGCGCTCGAAAGCCTCAAGCCCCCGCTCTTCTTCAAGACCAGGCTGGTGTTCCAGCGACAGCTCGGGCAGTGGAGCACCGAACGGCTCGCTCAGGCGCTCGAGCTTTTGATCGAGGCCGAAGCCCGGTGCAAGACCACGGCCATTCCTTCGGAGGCCCTGTGCAGCCACACCCTCCTGCGCATCGCCACGGCGGCGCGGCAGCCGCGAACCTAGAGCGTTATTGGGCGAACTGGAATCACGGGTGAACGGCAAATTTGCCGATGCCCCCACTCCGACCCTCCCCCGCGAGGGGGGGAGCTTCTCATTTCGTCCCCCTCCCCCGCGCGGGATGGGGCAGGGGGAGGGAGTGCTTCCACCTAATCCAATTGCGCTCTAATCGGACGAAACGAGACCGATCGAGCGCACGGGCTGGGTCAGACGCTTCAAGAGATCGTCGAGCTGGTCGAGCGTCTTATAGGCGATGACCACTTGGCCCCCTTCGGAGTGAACCTTGATGGTGACGGCAAGCCCGAGCTTCGAGGAAATCTGCCGTTCGAGGTCCACGAGATCGGGGTCCTTGATGTGTGGGGCGTGCGGCGCGCGCGGGGTGCGCGCACGCTTGGCGAGCTCCTCCGCCTGACGGGCATTCAAGTTCTTGGCAACGATCTCGCGCGCCAGCTTGAGCGGGTCGGGCGTGCCGATCAGCGCACGCGCATGGCCCATCGCGAGCTTGCGTTCGTCGATTAACTGCTTGACCGGATCCGGTAGCTCGAGCAAGCGAATCATGTTGGCGACGTGGCTTCGGCTCTTGCCCACGGCGCTCGCCACGGCCTCCTGGCTGTTGCCGAAATCGTCGATGAGCCGGCGATAGGCCTCGGCCTCTTCAAGCGAGTTTAAGTCCGTGCGCTGCAGGTTCTCGACCAGCGCCACCTGAAGCGTGTCGCGGTCGGACAAATGCAGCACCAGGATCGGGACCTCGTGCAAGGGCGTCTTCTGCGCCGCGCGCCAGCGCCGCTCGCCGGCAACGATCTGGTAGGCCTCGGGTGCACTCGGATCGGGTCGCACGAGAATGGGCTGCAAGAGCCCCTGCGCGCGGATCGATTCGGCCAGCGCCTCGAGCTCCCCTTGGTCGAACACGCGACGGGGCTGGTTCGGGTTCGGCCGCAACAGATCGATCGGCACGCGCCGAAGCCCGGCCGCGCGCGACAATGCGCCCTCGGCAACGCCCGTCCCCTCGCCCAGAAGCGCGGCGAGCCCGCGCCCGAGGCCCTTGCTCTTCTCCGGCACCGTGTTCATCGCCGGGCCTCCCCGCGATCACGACGCAAGACCTCGCCGGCCAGATGCACGTAGGCCTGCGCGCCGGCCGACTGGTAGTCGTAGATCAACACCGGCTTGCCGTGGGATGGCGCCTCGGAGACCCGCACGTTGCGCGGGATCACCGTGTCGTAAACCTTGGTTCCCAGGTGGTAGCGCACGTCCCGAGCGACCTGAGAGGAGAGGTTGTTCCGCTTGTCGAACATGGTGAGGACAACGCCATGGATTTGCAACCTTGGGTTGAAATTCTCACGCACCTGATCGACGGTTCTGAGCAGGAGCGCCAAGCCCTCCAGGGCAAAGAACTCGCACTGGAGCGGGATCAACACCGAGTCGGCCGCCACCAGAGCGTTCACGGTGAGGAAGCCTAAAGCCGGCGGGCAATCGACAAAAATATAGTCATATGAGAGACTTGCGTCCTGCAGGGCAGCGCAAGGGCGGTGCTCGCGGCGCACCCCCTCGACCAGCTCGAGCGTGGCGTCGACCCCGCCGGGCACCAGCGCGCGCACCGGCGCCACCAGCTCGACTTCGGCACCCGCGAGATCCATCCGCGAAGGCACGAGATCGAGCCCGGGAATATCGGTCGCCACGATCGCCTGCTCGAACGGCAGCCCGTTCATCAGTACGTCGTAGGAGCTGAATTCTCGTCTCGTGCGCTCGATGCCGAGCCCCGTGCTCGCGTTGCCCTGGGGATCGAGATCGATGATCAGCACCCGCTGGTCCGTGGCCGCAAAGGCGGTGCCGAGATTGATCGCCGTCGTTGTCTTGCCCACCCCGCCCTTCTGGTTAGCGACTGCGATCAGGCGCCGCGTGTTCTTGATTCTTTCTTCCGAATCAGCTTGTTGCATCACGAGTCACCGAACTCAACACGACGATGCGGCCAGACGGATCGGACTTGCTCGGCACCATGCGCGCGCTAATAGTCCAGGCACGGCGCGCCTCGGCAAGTTCACGCTCCGCCGATGCTCCCTTTAACAATATACAGCATGTTGTGGACCGCAAGAAAGGTTCAACAAGATCAAGAAATCGCGCTATAGGGGCTATGGCGCGCGCAGTGATCACATCGATGGGCCAAGGCTTAAGTTCCTCGATGCGGCCGGAATGAATCTCGACCTTTGCATTCATCACGCGAGCGGCCTCGCGCAGAAAGACACATTTCCGGCGGTCGGCCTCGACCAAATGGACCTTCGGCACACCCATGGCCGCAAGCACCAGACCGGGAAATCCCGCCCCGCTGCCCACATCGAGCAGCACGCGGGCGCCTACGGGCAGCAGCGGATAAAGCTGAGCGCTGTCCAAGAAATGTCGCCGCCACAGATCGTCGAGGCTGTCGCGGGAAACCAGATTGACCCGTTTCTGCCATTTGCGAAGCAGCGCCGCGTAAACCTCGAGCGTTGCCAGTGTTTCACGTGAAACGCCGCAAAGAGCGGCAAACTCCTCTGGCGTCATCGCTGCTTCGGGTGCGGCCGATGGGTGCCTATCCGGGTGTTTTCTTGCGTTGGGTTTAGCCACGCGCCCCTAAGAATCGGCGGGTTTGGCCGCCTGACTAAGTGTGGTCTTCCTCAAATGGCAAAGCAGCGCCACGAGCCCCGCCGGGGTCATGCCCGACATTCGAGCGGCCGCCCCCAGGCTCGCGGGCCTGACGGCGCATAGCTTCTCCTTGAGTTCGGCCGACAAACCGTTGATCGCCTGATAATCAAGAGATTCCGGAAGCCTTACGGCCTCGTCCTTGCGGAAGGCGCGGACGTCGGCCTGTTGCCTCTCCAGATAGCCGGCGTAGCGCGCTTCTATCTCAAGCTGCTCGGCGACCTCGGCAGGGAGTGCTCGAAGCTCCGGCCAAAGCCGGGCCAGCCGTGCAACATCAACCTCCGGCAGCGTGAGCAGGTTGGTGGCCCTGCGAGCGCCTTTGACCGCCACCCAAGCGCCGAGCTCCTGGATCTGGCCTCCTCTTGCGCTCAAAGCTCCGAGCATCGATCGGCCGCGCTCGAGTGCTTCGGCCTTCGCCCTAAAGCCTCGCGCCCTTGCCTCGCCTATGCAGCCAAGCGCAATGCCCCGCGGCGTGAGCCGCAGGTCTGCGTTGTCCGGACGCAAGATGAGCCGGTACTCGGCCCGGGACGTGAACATCCGGTAAGGCTCGGTCACCCCGAGCACCACCAGGTCGTCGATCAGCACGCCGATCAGGGCCTCGGCCCGGTCGAGCAAGAGTGGCGGGGAGCCGGCCTCCGCGAGCGCCGCATTGAGCCCCGCCACGATGCCCTGGGCCGCCGCCTCCTCATAGCCGGTGGTGCCATTGATCTGCCCGGCAAAGTAGAGGCCGGGCACCCGCTTGGTCTCGAGCGTCGGCTTGAGCTCCCGAGGATCGACGAAATCGTACTCTATGGCATAGCCGGGCCGCAGCATGGCGGCCCGGCCGAGGCCCGGAAGGCTCTGCACCAGCGCCAGCTGGATCTCTTCTGGCAGCGAAGTAGAGATGCCGTTCGGATACACCGTATGGTCGTCGAGCCCTTCCGGCTCTAGGAAAATCTGATGGGAGGCCTTGTCGGCGAAGCGCACGACCTTGTCCTCGATCGAGGGGCAGTAGCGAGGCCCGCGGCTGGCAATATGGCCGCCATAAATCGCCGAGCGATGCAGATTGGCCCTGATAAGCTCGTGGGCGCAGGCGCCGGTGCGGGTTATGTGGCAGACCACGGCGTTGCGCACTCGGCCGGCGCCCAGGAACGAGAATGGCTTGGGCGGCTCGTCGCCCTCCTGAGCCTCGAGGGCCTGCCAGTCGATAGTGCGGCCATCGAGCCGCGGCGGAGTGCCGGTCTTGAGCCGGCCGAGACCGAACCCGAGAGCCGCGAGGGTGTGGGATAGACCCGTTGCCGGCGCCTCGCCGATGCGCCCGGCTGGAATATGGCGTTCCCCGATATGGATCATACCGCGTAGGAACGTCCCGGTGGTAAGCACGACCCTCCGGCTGGCGAGCTCGCTGCCGTCGGCGAGCACGACGCCGTTGCAGGCGCCCTCCCTATCGAGCCGAAGGTCTTCGACCGAAGCCGGCCTGATCTCGAGCCCCGCTTGCTCCCTCAAAGCCTCTTGCATGGCCTGCCGGTAGAGCTTGCGATCGGCCTGGGCACGCGGTCCCCTGACCGCAGGCCCCTTGCTGCTGTTGAGCACCCGGAACTGAATGCCCGCCTGGTCGGCCACCCGGCCCATAAGGCCATCGAGGGCGTCGATCTCGCGCACCAGCGTGCCCTTGCCCACCCCGCCGATAGCCGGGTTGCAAGACATCTCGCCGATGGTCTCGATGCGATGGGTAAGCAAAAGCGTGCGCGCGCCGAGCCGTGCGGCCGCAGCCGCGGCCTCGCAACCGGCATGGCCGCCGCCGACCACGATGACATCGTAGCTGAGGCTTGCTATCGGCACCGTTCCGCTTCCTCGTCCAAGCCGAAATCTATAGAGTTAAGCTCCTAAAATCAAAGGGCTAGGTTCACCAGGGCGTTGTT
>CAZVZP010000007.1:0-2377 GCA_964631625.1 uncultured Hyphomicrobiales bacterium
TGGAATTGGTTGCCTCTTCGACCGTCGAGGCGGCCTCGGGATGAATGAGGTCGGTGAGCTTGACGTTGACGCCGGCAAAAATTTCGCCTGCAGAATAGCCGACGATTCTCTCGATCCCCTCGCTCAGATAAACGAGCACCGTCGACTTCGTTTGGCGATCATACCGCTTCCGGTAAACGGCGCCGGGCACGCTCGTCACGATGCTACGGAACATCGCCTCGCTCTCGGCCAGCCGCTCGCTTGCGCTCGGTGATATCCGTAAGAATGCCCTCGTACCACTTGATCTTCCCAGCCTCGTCGACGACGGGCCGCCCATGCTCGAGTATCCAGCGCCATTCGCCGTTCTTGTGGCGGAACCGGTACTCCACATCGCTCATCTGGTGCATGCGCAGCGCCGACGCGACAGCCGTTTTGAGCGTTGGCAGGTCGTCCGGGTGAAAGAGCTCCTCCAGCGGGCCTTCGTGGAGACGGATGTACTCGTCCGGCGTGTAACCGGTCAGCTGCTCGATGACGCCGCTCACGAACAAGAACGTCCAGCCGTCGGGCTCGGTGCGGAAGATCGCATTGGGTGAGTTCTCGACCAGCGTGCGGAAGCGGGCCTCGCTCGCCTGAAGAGCCGCCTCGGCTTTCTTGAGCGCGGTGATGTCCGTAATGACGCCGTCGACGGAGGCGACTTGGCCGCGGTCATCGAGCAGCACACGACCTCGCTCGAGGGCCCAGCGATAGTCCCCGTCGCGGTGCCGGAAGCGGTACTCGAAGTCGAGCGGCTGACGTGTCGCAAGAGATTGACCGATCAGTTCGCGAAACCGCGGCAGATCGTCGGGGTGGTAGAATTCGTCCGGCGCGCGGTTGTAGAGGTCGAGATACTCCTGGGGCGTGTAACCCGAGATGTATTCGATCGCGCCGCTGATGAACTCGAGGGTCCAGCCGTCGGCCGAGGCGCGATAGACGGCGCTCGGCAAGTTTTCCATGGCCGCCCGGAAGTGGGCCTCGCTCGCTTGAAGAGCGGCCTCCGCCGCCTTCCGTTCCGTGATGTCGAGCAGGATGCCGTCGAGCCAGACGGTTCGACCCGCGACATCGGACACCGGCCGGGCGCGCTCCTGCACCCAGCGAACGGCTCCGTCGGCACGAACGATGCGGAATTCGTCCTCGAAAGCATCGCCGCGCGCGCAGCAGTCGCGGAAATGTTTGACCACCCGATCGCGCTCGTCGGGATGGAGCAGGCTCATGAAGAGGCGGGGCTTCTCGCCCAGGAAGTCGGCGGCCTTGAACCCGGTGATCGCCTCGAAGGCGCCGCCCAGATAGACCATGCCCCAGTCGTCCGGCCGGCAGCGATAGATCGCGCCGGGAAGATTGGCCGCAACGCTCTCAAACAGGCCCGGTTCGCCTGCGGGCGCGTCCGGGCCGGCCGGCTCTGGCCCGCCACTCAGCCGCGGTTGCCTCTTGCGCGAACCCATCGCCATACTCGTTCTCACCCCTCGGCTCGCTCGGCCTCCGCCCGAGTCCGGGAACCGATTCCTCGTTCTCCTCCGCGGTGCCCCTGCCGGCTCCCCTGTTCGGGCGAGACCCACGGCTCGGCTCGCTCGGAACCGGCGGCCGGTCACGAGGGTTTCGCCAGGGACACGACGTTTCGTAATGGTCGATCAAAAAGGTTTATGGGCGGCTAACCGTGCGCCAGCGGGCGCTCTGGGCCGCCGGCCCCCGGCCGCGCCCTCGCGGCGATCGAGCACCGGTGCCATCCGCTTTCAGGGCGCCTCGCACGCCTTTTCATCGACTGGCGCGCTAGGATGCCCCTGCCGAGGAGCGTAGGGCCCCGGCTCAACCAAGGACCCGAAGGCGGGAATCCCATGGGTTTTGAGACCATCCGGCTCGACCGGGAGGACGGCGTCGCGATCCTGACCCTTAATCGCCCCGACAAGCTCAACAGCTTCACGGCGGCGATGCACCGGGAGATGTGCGCGGCCTTCGTCTCGCTCGAGCGCGACAAGGAGACCCGGGCGCTGCTCATGACCGGCGCGGGACGGGCCTTCTCCGCGGGCCAGGACCTTTCGGAGGAGGCCGTGCGCCCCAACCAGAGCAGGCCTCCCGATTTCGAGGGCCTGCTGCGCGATCGTTACAACACGGTCATCGAGGCCTTGCGCGCGCTCCCCATGCCCACGGTCGCGGCGGTGAACGGGGTCGCCGCGGGCGCCGGCGTCTCGCTCGCGCTGGCCGCCGACATTGCGCTCGCCGCACGCTCATCGCGCTTCGCCTTGGCCTTTGCCAAGATCGGCCTCGTGCCGGACTCCGGGGCTACCTACTTCCTGCCCCGTCTCATCGGCGGCGCGCGGGCGCGCGGGTTCGCGCTCACGGGCGACACGCTCACGGGCGAGCAGGC
>CAZVZP010000007.1:2387-22275 GCA_964631625.1 uncultured Hyphomicrobiales bacterium
TGGAAATGCGTCGATGACGAGAAGCTCATGGCGGAGGCCATGGCGCTTGCCCGTTCCCTTGCGCAGGGGCCGACCCATGCGCTCGTGCTCACCCGGCGCGCGTTCGATGCGGCCGAAGGCAACAGCCTTGCTGAGCAGCTCGCACTCGAGACCCGTCTGCAGGCCGAAGCCGCAGCGGGCGAGGATTATGCGGAAGGCGTCGCCGCGTTCATCGAAAAGCGCGCGCCCCGATTCCGCGGCCGCTGAAACGCCCATGGCGGATACGCCCGCTGATCCGCAGGGCTTGGCCGAGGCGGTCGGCCAAGCCCTGATGGCCGAGGACCACGCCGCCCGCCACGCCGGGATTCGACTCGATGCCATCGGGCCGGGCTCCGCGCGCATGTCGATGCTCGTGCGTGCGGACATGGTGAACGCCCACGGCATCTGCCACGGCGGCCTGATCTTCACCCTCGCGGACACCGCTTTCGCCTACGCCTGCAACGCGCGCAATGCGCGCACGGTGGCGCAGAGCTGCTCGATCGAGTTCCTGGCGATGGTGCGGGAGGGCGACCGCCTCGAGGCGGTCTGCCGCGAGCAGGCGAGCGTGGGGCGCAGCAGCGTCTACGACGTGACGGTCACCGACGAGCGCGCCCGCACGATCGCTCTCTTCCGTGGCCGGGGCCGCACCCTCGGCGATGCGCTCGTCGGGATTTGAGGACGCGACGAGCCATGCGCCTTGAACCGCCCCGGCGCGACGAGCTCGAACCGATCGAGCGCGCGAGCCGCGATGAGCTCTCGGCGCTTCAGCGCGAACGCTTGCGTGTAGTCTTGCGCCACGTCTACGGCAAGGTCGCCCATTACCGGGAGGCGTTCGAGCAAGCGGGCGTGCGCCCCGAGGACTTCAAGGAGGTGTCCGATCTGCCGCGATTTCCCTTCACGACCAAGGAGGATCTCCGCCGCAACTATCCCTTCGGCCTGTTCGCCGTGCCGCGCGCGGAGGTCGTACGGCTGCACGCCTCGAGCGGCACCACGGGCAAACCCACGGTCGTGGGCTACACGCGCCGCGACCTCGAGACTTGGGCCACGCTCGTGGCGCGCTCGATCCGCGCCGCCGGCGGCCGGGCGGGCCACATCGTGCACATCGCTTACGGCTACGGGCTGTTCACCGGCGGGCTCGGCGCCCATTACGGCGCGGAGCGGCTCGGCTGCACGGTGGTGCCAGTCTCGGGCGGCATGACCGAGCGCCAGGTTCAGCTCATCGCCGACTTCAAGCCCGACATCATCATGGTCACACCCTCTTATATGCTGGCGCTCGCGGACGCCTTCGAGCAGCACGGCATCGACCCGCGCACGACCTCGCTCAAGGTCGGGATCCACGGGGCCGAGCCGTGGAGCGAGGCCATGCGAGCGGAGATCGAGGCGCGCTTCGACATCGACGCGCTCGATATCTACGGCCTCTCCGAGATCATCGGGCCGGGGGTCGGGAACGAATGCCTCGAGACCAAGGACGGGCCGCATCTGTGGGAAGATCACTTTTACCCCGAGATCATCGACCCCGAGAGCGGCCGCGTGCTGTCCGACGGCGAGCCGGGCGAACTCGTGCTCACGACGCTGACCAAGGAGGCGTTGCCGCTCATCCGCTACCGGACGCGCGATTTGACTCGTCTGCTGCCGGGCACGGCGCGCCCGATGCGCCGCATCGCGCGCATCACGGGCCGCAGCGACGACATGTTGATCATCCGGGGCGTCAACGTGTTTCCGAGCCAGATCGAGGCCCTCGTTCTCGAGCAGCCGGGGCTCGCGCCCCACTACCTCCTCGAGGTGCGGCGCGAGCGGCATCTGGACGAGCTGACGGTCAAGGCCGAGGCGCGGCCCGAGGCGAGCGCCGCCGAGGCGCGGGCGAAGGCCGCGGCGTTGCTTCAGCATACGCTGCGCTCGCGCATCGGACTTTCGGTCAAGGTCGAGGTGCTGGAGCCGGGCGCGATCGAGCGCTCGGCCGGCAAGGCGAAGCGCATCGTCGATTTGCGCGCGAAGGATTAAATGGTCCGGCACGAGGCGAGCCGCCTGGTGCGGCAACACCCGGCCGGTTATACTGTTCGCCGATTACCCGGCAGAGGCCCGCGCCATGACCAAGAACGTCAAGGAGAGCGCCGATCGGCTCGCCCGGGGCCTGCGCCGCCCGGCCTCCGGGGGCGAGGCGCTGCCCGACGCGGGAGCGCTCCTGTTCGGCGCGACTGAGCCGCCGCCGTTTCCCGACGGCAACATCTTCCCGATCGAATGGCACACCGAGACGCCGAGGCTCCTCGAGCTCTACGAGAAGGCGCGCGATCCCGGCTGGCACCCGGGCCTGCTGCCTTGGGAGACGCTTAAGCGTGAGGACTTCGCGCCAGACGAACGCTACGCGCTGGCCTACTGGTTTGCGCTGCTTTCGGTGTTCGACAGCTCGGGCCCCGCGGTGTTCGCGCGCGCCTTCATCCACACCTACGAGACGCACCAGGAGGATCCCATCCGCAAGTGCTTCTTCTCGATCGTGCGCGACGAGACCCACCACGAGGAAGTGTGCCAGCGCGCGATCACGGCGCTGACCCCGGGCGGCCCGCTCGGCTACGAGCCCACGACCCCGCTCGGCCGGCTCGCCCAGAACAACGTGCGCTGGTACTTCCACAACGGCGCGCGCTATTGGGAAGGTTTCACGAAGGGTATCCGCAAATACGAACTCCCCGTCCTCTTCACCTCGTTCCTGATGGGCGAGGTCGCCTCCTCGACGCTGTTCCACAGCATGTACCAGCACACGACCATCCCCGCGTTCAAGGAGGCCTTCCGCCGCGTCGGCCAGGACGAGGCGCGCCACATGGGCATCTGTCTCACGCTTCTCGAGAAGGTGCTGCCGAAGCTCGATCGTGCGCAAAAGGAGGTCGTGACTCGCCAGCTGCGCGCGGGCTACGTGTTCCTCTCCGGCATCCTCTACGAGCCGCCCGATCAGTTCTGGGAGCTGCCAGAGAGCTTCCGCCCCGCCCACCGGCTGATCGAGGACGTCGCGCGCGGCGCGGGCCTCGGCATCCTCACGCTCGAGGAGCGGCGCGAAAACTGGCGCGGCACGATCCTCAAGATGAAGGGGCTGGTCGAGCCCTACGGAGTCGAGTTCCCCGAGATTCCGGAGATCGGCATCGACGGCAAGACCGTGGCCTTCGATCCCGACGATCTCGTGCCCGTCTTCTGACCCTCGCCCCTTCCGCACACGAGCACGCCTTGGCGCGTGGGCGTGCGAGCGGCTATGGTGCCGCGCCATGACGACGCCCGCCCCCTCGGCCGCGCCGCTCGCCTCGGCCCGCGCCCGCGCCATTCCGATCATCCTGCTGCTCGTGGGCGGGGCCATGTTTGGCTTCACCTATGTCCTCTACAAGGCCGCGGCCGATCACCGCATCCCGGTCTTCGCGTTCGTGTTCTGGCAGACGCTGATCGCCGGGGGTTTCATCTATGTTCTCTGCCTCGTGCGCCGGCAGCCGATGCGCTTCGATGGGCGCCATGTCCGCGTCTATCTCATCCTGGGCGTGCTCGGGATCGGCATTCCGCACGGCGTGATGTTCTTCGTCGCGCATCATTTGCCGGCCGGAATCATGGGCCTTAACGTCACCATCGAGCCGGTCGTGACCTATCTGCTTGCGCTTCTCCTCGCGCTCGAGAAGCTGCGCACCCTGCGCGTCCTTGGCCTTTTGTTCGCCGTGGCCGGCGTGCTCTGCATCCTGCTGCCCGAGGCGAGCCTGCCCTCGCGTGCCATGGCGGGCTGGGTCTTGCTTGCCTTCGTCGCGCCCACCGCCTTCGCCGTGCAGAACGTGTTGGCCGAACGGTACTGGCCGGCCGAGAGCACGACCTGGCACCTGACCGGCGGCATGATGCTGGGCGCCGCCGTGTTCACCTTCCCCTTCATGGTGGTCCTGGACGAGTGGTGGTTTTTCGAGGGCCCGATGGATCCCGGCGACTGGGCGCTGCTCGGCACCGTGGCGATCAACGTGTTCGGGATGTGGATGTTCCTCGAACTGATCCGCACCGCCGGTGCCGTGTTCGCCGCGACTATCACCTACATCGAAACGCTCGCCGCGGTCGGCTGGGGCATGGCGCTCCTCTCCGAGCGCCACTCGGGGTGGATCTGGGCCGCGATCGCCCTGCTCTTCATCGGGCTCACGTTGATCCACCGCAGCGGGCGCAAGGCGGTGACCCGCCACCACGCCGCACCTTGAGGGGCGCGCCTGCGTCCGGAAAAAAGACGCCGCCCGCAGGCTTGCGCGGACGGCGCGAGGGGGTGTGGGGTACGCGCTAGAGAGAAAACGGCAGCTCGTATTCGACGAGCCACTTGAGGCTGCCGTCGGCGCTGCCGTCGGTCAAGCCGAAGAGCCAGCCGAGCTCGTACTTGACGGCGCCATAATCGCCGGCGCCGAGCTTGCCGAAGACCACCGGGCCGATCTGGTGGCGCTGCTCATCGAGCGTTTTCGTGTCGCTGATCTCGCCGATGCCCCCGTACGCCTCGAAGCCCGGCTCGAACTCCGGGATCAGCCGGTAACGGGTCTGCCAGGCGTACTCGAACTCGACCGAGTCCTCCGCGTTGTTGCCGACCTCCTTCTCGAAGATCGGGTTCACGAGGACGGTGAAGCGCCCGACGCTCTTCTCGAACAGCGGCTTGAACTCGATCTTGTCTGCGGCATCGGGATCATCCGCGGCCGAGAACTCGAAGTAGAGGCCGAAGTCGAGCCAATGCGCGCCGGGCTCGGTGACCTGGATGATGTTCTCCCAGGCGGTGGCGTCGTAGCGCAGCGGCCCGTTCGCGTTCTGCTTGAGCTTGCCGATGAGCGCGGTGTGCCAGATGTCGGTGACGCCCCATTCGAGCTCGTAGCGCTGATCCATGACGTCGTCGAGGCCGTCGTCGTCGTCCAGCGTCCAGTTGCCGCGCGCCTCGAGCGCGACCTCGCCTTCCTCGACATGGGGCGAGTACGCCTTGAGATCGGTGGCCTGCGCTTGCGTCGCACCGAGCCCTGCGAGAAGCGCCGCCAGCGCGAGCACGGCCACGGATTTTTTAACCACCGGCGATGAGGCCTTGCCGAACAGAACCATGAGTCCTCCGATGACGAGCAGGGTGATGACGTAGACGACGACCTGCATGCCCGCCGGGCGGTCGTCGTAGCCGATGAGCGTATGCAGGAGCTGGCCCAGGATGCTCTGCTCGGGCAGGATCGCCGAGCTGTTCCACACCGATTGCCCGAGCGGGGGCAGCACGTCGGCCTGCACGAGGTAGCCTGCGCCCTGGGCCGCCATGCCGGAGGCCAGGAGCACGATCATCCAGCCGGTGACGAAAAACAGGTGGCGCAAGGGAATGCGCAGCAGCCCGAAGTAAAGCGCCGCGCCGATCGCGAGTCCCGCCGCGAGACCCATGAGCCCGCCCGCGAGCATGCCCGCCGTGCCCTGGCTCGACGCCGCCGCGATGCCGTAGAGGAAGAGCACGATCTCGGAGCCCTCGCGCAGCACCGCGAGGCCCACCACGATAGCGAGCGCATAGAGCGGCCGCTCGCCCTCGACCACCGAGGCCCCGACCTCGCGCATGCGCTGCGCGATCGCCCGGCCGTGCCGCGCCATCCACACCGTGTGCCAGGTGAGCATGGCTACGGCCAGGAAAAGAACGCCGGCGTTGAACACCTCCTGGCCCATGCCGGAGAGCGCGGCGGCGATTCGATCGGCGAGCAGGGCCACGACGCCCGCGCCCACGAGCCCGACGAGAATGCCCGAGAGCACCCAGGTGCCCCGCCGCGGCACGCCCTTGGTCGCGGCGAGCACGATGCTCACGACGAGGGCCGCCTCGAGCACCTCGCGGAAGACGATGATCAATGTCCCGGACATCGGGCCACCTGGCTGCAAATCGAGTGAAGACGCAGGCGCGCTACCGGGCGATGATGCGGCCCTGGGCCGTATCCGGATTGAACTCGCCGAAGTAGCCGTAGGTGCCCGGATCGAGCGGTCCGATGAACACGGTGATCTCGCTGTTGCCGTTCACCACCTTCTCTCGATTCAGGTCGTAGCTCTCGAACTCCTCGGGCGTCGCATCCAGATTCTTGATCACGAGCTTGACCTTTTCGCCCGCCGGGACGACGGTCTCCTCGGGCTCGAAGCGGTGATCCTTGATAGTGATCTCGAACACGGGCTCGTCGGCCCGCGCCGATCCAAGAAGAGCAACGCCGAGCGCCGCCACCACCGCGAATGCCAGAACCACCCGTCGCATCTCTCCCTCTCTCTTCCCCGCCTCTCTCGCCGCGCCCCGAAACCGCCCTCGTGCTCTCGGGCCGCGGCAGGGGGGGTGATTTGAGAATGAAAATGATATTCATTCGCAATAATGGCGTCAAGGTAAATTTTTCTGTTATTACTCAACTAGTTAATGTTTGGGACGGTCGCGCCGGGCGGCCCTGCAGACGTGGGCTGGTGGGGCACGCAGGGTGGCAGCCGGGTGCGCGCGAGCGGGCTCATGCCTCGGGCCACAGGGCGCGAATCTCGGCCGGCAGGCTGCCCACGATGTCGCGCACCTCGCCCGGCGAGACGTGCTTCCCGATCACCGCGAAGACGGCGCGGGCCACCGCCTCCGCATCGACGTCCGGATCGTTGCGGAACGCCACGTCGATGTGCGCGAGAAAGTCGTCCTTGTGCCGCTCCTTGCGCGGCTTGCCGGCCGGATGCCAGCCCTCGAAATAAAAGCCGCGCACAAGCATGGGCAATTGGGCGCCCAGGTGCGCGGCCTCGTCCGGCGAGAGCCGGTCGCGCAGCGCATGGAGCGTCGCCCGCAACGCCGCGTACGCCCGGTGCCGGTCGGTCCAGGCGAGCCCCTTCATCACTTCGTTCAGCCAAGTGTTGGTCAGATGAAGAGTCGAATCGAACGCTTCGACGCCGGTGATCGACATGGCTAGCTTTCCTCCTGCATACCGGGCGCACGCCTTGCGCGCCGCTTTCAAGGCGCGCTACAGCCGGCTCAGCTCGACCTCCGCGCAGCTCGCGTCGAACTCGGCCAGCCCCTGCTCGAGATAATCCGAGAGCAGCGGAATCCGCGTGAGGTAGCGCGCGACGGACTCGGCGGCGACGCCCCGCGCCTCCTCGATGGCCTGATCCCAATCGTCCTTGGCAAAGCTGCCGCGGCCGATCCAGACGAGCGCGATCAACTCGACGCGCTCGTCCTCGTTCAGCCCCTCGATGGCGTCGACCAACTCCTGATAGGTCAGGTCGTCCTCGAAGTCCTCGAGAATCTCCCGCGCGGCCTCGTCCGTCGGATTCGAGCCCGGCTGCTCCTCGACCGCCTCCACCTTGGCGTCGAATTCACGCGCCTTGAGCATGATGAAGCAGGCTTTCTCGACCGAGAGGTTGTCCATGGCGCGATTCTTAAATCAAATCGTCCACGCGCCGGCGATGACCGGGCTCGGCAAGGGGCCCGCGTGGCACGGTCTCATTCCTCGAGCAAGAAGGAGATCTTGGCATTCACCCGGTATTGCTTGATGCGCCCCTTTTCGACCGTCGCCTCCATGTTCTCGATATAGATCGATTTCACGTTGCGAACGGTCTTCGAGGCCTGCTGGACCGCCTGCTGGGCGGCATCCTCCCAGCTCTTGTCGGATTGTGCGAGTATCTCGATGATCTTGAGCATCGTCATGGCTCAATCTCCCACGCTACGTGACGGCACCGCCGTGCGTCGTTCTTAACACGCGAGCATCTAAGGGGTGCGCGCGGCCCGGAGCCTTGATCCAGGTCAACGGGTCGGCTGCGCTTCGATATCGAAAGGCCGGATCAGCCGAGCGGCGGGCTGCCGCCGTGCGCGGCTTGCGTCGCCTCCAGCACGCGCGGCGCCAGCGGATGTGAACCGGCTCGATGCCGACTAAGGCCGCGCCAAGAGGCCGCCATCGACGATGAGCTCGGTGCCGGTGATCCAGGAGGCCTTGTCCGAGAGCAGGAAGAGCGCGGCGTTCGCGATGTCCTCCGCGGTGCCCAGCCGGCCCAAGGGGACGAACTTCGCGACCGTCTCGCCCTTCGCGGGATCGTCGTACCAACGCTGCTGCATGGGCGTGAGCGTGGGCCCGGGGAAAATCACGTTCGAGCGGATCTTGTCGGCCGCGAACTGGATCGCCAGCGACTTCGACAGCGCCACCATGCCGGCCTTGGAGGCCTGGTAGGCGTCCTGCGGGTGGTCGTCGCCGCGCAGGCATTGGATGCTCGAAATGTGGATCATGGCGCCGCCGCCCGTTTTCTTCATCAAGGGAACCGCGTGGCGGCAGGTGTGGACCATCGACTTCAAATTGATCGCCAAGACCTGGTCCCAGACATCGAGATCGATGTCGACCAGCGAACGGTCGCGGCTGAACCACAGCATGCCCGCCGCGTTGACGAGATAATCGAGCCGCTTATGCCGCGCGAAGGCGTCGAGGACGGCCTTCTTCACCGCGGGCTCGTCCGTCAGATCGCCCTGCACGTAATGGGCGCTCGCCCGCGCCGCCTCAAGCCCGCTCGGCTTCGGCTTGAGATCGAAGAGGGTCACGTTGCAGCCCTCGGCGAGCAGCCCTTCCGCGATCGCGAAGCCCATGCCGCCGCCCGCCCCGGTGACGAACGCACTCTTTCCCACAAAGCTCATCGAACCGATCTCCTTCCGGCGACGCCTCGGGCGCCGCGATTGATTGGGGCGCGCTCGAGCCCGCCCCTACTTGCCGCGATAGCCGAAGCGCACGACGCCCATGCGCATGAGAACATACATGACGACGAAGACGACGAAAACCAGCCCGTTCACCAGCGCCGCGAGCGCGAACAGCTCGGGCTTCAGGCCGTAGCGCAGCGAGCCCCAGGCCACCGTGGGGAGCGTCGGAATCGCGCCCAAGTTGTAGAAGGAGATCTCGAGCTCGTTGAAAGCCAAGAGAAAGGTGATGAGGAACGCCCCCAGCATCGCCGGCCAGATGTTGGGCAGAGTCACCTCGCGGAAGCAACGGAACGGGGTGGCGCCGAACACCTGGCCCACGTCGTCGAGCCGCCAGTCGTAGCGCACGAGCTGGGCCAGGATGATGAGGAAGCCGAAGGCCGTGCCGTGGGCGGCGTTGGCCGCAATCGCCGAACCCAGGTTGCCCGGCACGTCCAGCACCTGCTTGTTGAACAGGAGGCTCGACATGCCGACCAAAAGCTCGGCGATGAAGAGGGGCGCGATATAGACGAGGGCCGCCGCGAGCCGGCCGCGGAATCGATACTTGAGCACGGCGATGCCGCCCATGGTCGCAAACAGGGTGGCGAGCGACGCCGAGCCGAAGGCGAGGATCAGGCTGTTGCCGAACGCCTGCTGGTAGTCGCTGCTGATCGCGAGCGTTCCATAGGCGTCGAAGGTGAATTCGATCGGAAACGGCCAGACCGTGTTCTCGGCAAAGGAGGCGTAGATGATGTAGGCGATGGGCGCGTAGAGAAAGAGATAGAGCGAGGCCAAGAGCGCCGCCAGCGTAGTCTTGGCGAGCCGCGTCTGGACCTTGACACCGAGCGAGCGGATCACGCCCCGGCCCCGGTGTAGCCGCTTCGCCGCAGGTTGATCGTGCGCCACATGACGCCAAGCACGAGGAACGAGATCAGGAACAGCACGACGCCCATGGCCGAGCCGAGCGCCCAGGTGCCCGTCTCGCCGAACTGGTTCGACAGGATCATGCCGTAGGACGCGCCGTTGGGCCCGCCCAGGAAGTGGTGCGTCACGTCGGAGGCGAGCGTCGGGATGAACACGAGGAGGAAGCCGATCACGGTGCCGATCCAGTTGAGCGGCCAGGTGATCTCGAGAAATGCCCGCCAGGGCTTGGCGCCGTTGACCTTGGCGACCTCCAAGAGGTCGAAGTTGAAGTTGACGAGCGAGAGATAAATCGCCGTCACCATGAACGGAATGTACAGGTACGCGAGGCCGACGCCGGCCGCGAACTTCGTGTACATGAGGATCGCGATCGGCTCGAGCCCGACGTTCATGAGCGCCATGTTGATGACGCCGATGGGGCCGAAGATCGTCTGCAGCGCGGTCACCCTCAAGATCAGGCCGGTGAAGAACGGCGCCGCGAGCGCGACCACGAGCAGCAGCCGGTAGCGCCCGCCGTACTTCGCGATGTAATAGGCCACGGGCCAGGAATAGACGAGACTGGCGAGCGAGACGAGCAACGCCGAAAGCAGCGAGCGCCCCAAGAACGTGAGATAGGTGAGATCGGTCAGGACCGTACGGTAGTTCTCGATATTCCAGTCGGCGAAAAGCTCGTAGCGCTCCGTGCGCCAAAAGCTGAATATCACGATCGACAGGATCGGAATCAAGATGAACAGCGTGATGAACGCGACGCCCGGCAGCGCGAGGAGCGCGATGCGCACCCGTGCGCTGTGCAGCGCCGTTGCGGGGCGAAGGGTCATGCCGTAGGACCCGATGCCAGGAAGCAGTGACCGGCCTCGGGCCGCCAGCTCGCGACGATGCGCTCGCCGCGGCGCGCCGGCGTGGCGGCCGAGGCCTCGCTCGCGACGAGCTCGATGCCGTTATCGAGCACGATCAGATAGTCCGCGGTCTGGCCCTTGAAGATTACGTCGCGCAGCGTGCCTTCGAGACCGTTGACCGCGGCCTCCGGTGGCCGCCCGTCGGCGCGCGCGACCGCGATGCGTTCGCTCTTGACGAAATACTCGGCGTTCGCGCCCGAAGCCGCGCCGGCCGGCGCCGGCACCACGAGCTCGACACCGCCCCAGGCGAGGCGGGCCTCGGCGCCCGAGACGGAGATAAGACGCCCGCTCATCCGGTTGGAGTGGCCGACGAAGCCGGCGACAAAGGGGGTCGCCGGGCGGTGGTAGAGGTCGAGCTTGGGTCCCACCTGATCGAACGAGCCCTCGCGCATCACCGCGATGCGATCGCTCATGGTCAGCGCCTCTTCCTGGTTGTGCGTCACATAGACGAAGGGAATCCCGAGCTCGACCTGGAAGCGGCGGACCTCGACCTCCATCTCCTTGCGCAGCTCGCGGTCGAGGTTGGCCAACGGCTCGTCGAGCAGGAGGAGCGCGGGGCGCGCGATCAGCCCGCGCGCGAGCGCGACCCGCTGCTGCTGTCCGCCCGAGAGCTGGTGGGGATAGCGCTCCTCGAGGCCGTCGAGTCTTAAGAGTTTGATGATCCATTGGAGGCGTTCGGCCATCTCCGCCTTGGCGACGTTCTGCATCTTGAGCGGGAAGGTGATGTTCTCGGCAACCCGGCGGTGGGGGAAGAGCAGGAAATCCTGGAACACCATGCCCACCTTCCGCGCGTAGGGCGGCAAGCGCGTCACCTCGTCCCCATGGATCAGGACGCGGCCCTCGTCCGGCGCCTCGAGCCCGGCGACGATGCGGAGCAAGGTGGTCTTGCCCGAGCCCGACGGGCCCAAGAGCGCGAAAAACTCGTCCTGCGCGATCTCGAGCGAGACCCGATCGACCGCGGTCACGCTGCCGAAGCGCTTGGTCACGCGGTCAATGACGATCGCGGCTTCGGCCATTGTGCGTCCTTAAGTGTCAGGCACCGCCCGGAAGAACGAGGGGGAAGCGACGCGGCGCTTCCCCCCGGCGCCTTTGGTAGCGGTTTTCTACGCGGCCTCGACCTCCGACCAGATGCGCTCCCACTTCTCGGGCGAGGAAGGGGCGTCGAACTGATAGAGGCCCTTGATGTCGGCCGTGCGATCGAGGAACAGCGCATCGACGTAGCGCTGGTCCACGAGCTTTCGCATATCGACGGTCGGCGACCAGCCGATGTCGACCGCGACCTTGGCCATGTTCTCGGGCACAAGCCGCATGTCGATCCAGCGATGCGCAAGCTCGAGCACCTCGCTGTCGGTGACGCCCGAGGTGATGTTCCAGGTATCGACCCAGCCGAGGCCCCCTTCGTTGGGCCTGAGCACATGGCGGAACTCGAGGTCGGTCTTGCCGTCGAGCTTGTCGAAATAGATGCGCCGGTAGATGCCCGACCATTCGGGCGACACCCAGACGACCTCCGAGCGCAAGAGCCGCTCGAGCGTGTCCTCGTCCTTCCACCGCGTGACCAGAAGCTTCTTCTGCTTGACCAGGAGATTCTTCGCCTCGTCGAGCTCGACGTCGGTCAGCACATAGGGGTTGAAGCTCTTGCCATCGGGCCGCTCGGCGTTGATCGTGCCCATGTTGAAGGCAGCGTAAATCCCGGCGAGCGCGATGTTCTCCTCGAAGCGGTCGCTGGTGGCGAGATGCCCGGCATATTTTTCGTTGAACAGAACCGCCATCGAATCGGCTTCTTCGGCCGGGACCTTGCCCAGATTGATCGTGTTGCCGTAGCCGCCCCAGCAGTTGGGCGCGGCGATCATGTTGGTGCCGCCCTCTTCCTGCAAAAGCATGTAGTTGGGCGGCACGAAGTCGGGAAAGATGTACGCACTGTTCGGCAGCTTGCCGTAGTCGACCGACTGGGTCAGGCCCTGCTTGTTGTAAAGCCGGGGCCAGAAGCCGTCGGCCATGACGAGATCGAAGTCCTGCGTGCCGCCGACCTTCAATTTGTTGTAGGCCTCCGAGTTGCCGTCGAAGAAGGCCGCGCTCACCTTGCAATCGTTGTCCTGCTCGAATTTGTTGGTGAGCTCCTCGATGTTGTAGTGTTCCCAACCGAGCCAGCGCAATTTCAGCGTGGCGGCCTCCGCATCGCGGATGAACGGCCCCACGCTGCGCGTGACCGCCCCGGCCGCCGCCGCGGCCAGCACGCCCTTCAACAGATCGCGCCGCGTTGCGCCGCGACGCTTGTTGTCCTTTCGTGTGCGCGACATGTCGGTTTCTCCCTGATGTTAACGCCCGGCGCGCCGCCGGGCTTGTCGTGGCGCCGACCGCCCTTCGAAGCGAGCGGTGCCGCCTTTGGCCGTCATTAGAGCATAGATCGGCCGGGCTCGGAAACATTTGGGCGCGGCGCCCGCGGGCGGGAAGACAGCGGCCGATCAGGCCGTCGCCGCGACCGGCCTCCGGCCCATCCGGCTGACGAGAAAGAGGCCCGCCATGATGAGCGCCGCGGCGGCCCAAACCCAGAGGCTATGGCGCTCGGCGAAGATCAGGATGCCGAAGCCAATGCCGGCCAGGCTCTCGAGGTAGGCGATGGTCGAGTAGTAGACCGCCCCCGCCAAGCGGATGACCTCGACGAAGCAGAACCAGGTGAGCGCGATGGCGAAGAGCGCCACCACGCCCGCGTCGGCTTCATCGAACGGCGCCTCGAAGAACCATGCATTGCCCGTGGCCAACATGACCGGCAGAACCAAGGCCGCGGCGGCGAGGAGCGTGCCCGCGGCGAGCGCAAGCGAATCCGCATCCGCGGGATAGAGCCGCTCGCCCGCGATCAAGCCCGCCGTGAACAGAAACGGCGGGATGAGCGCAAGCGCGGCCCACGCGGTCATGCCCGTCTCGGGCAAACTGGTCTCGGGCAACAGGATGCAGAGCATGCCGAGCAGGCCCAACACGATGCCGGATACGCGCACGAGGCGGAATCGCTCCATGCCCAAGGTCAGCGCCGTGGCGTAGACGAGGATGGGAACCAACGCGAGCGTGAGCGACATGACCCCGACCGGGATATGGGTCGCGAGAAACACCATCAGGCAGTAAGGGATGCTGAAACCGACATTGCCCAACACCAGATAGTAGCGCAGATGCCGCCAGCGCAGCCGCGGCGGCCGGCCGCGCAGCGCGCCGATCGTGAGCAGAATGAGCCCGGCTCCGAGCGACTGCCAAAACACGTAGGCCATGTACGGAATGCCGCCTTCGGCCGTGAGCCGATTGAGCGAGGGCACCACGCCGTAGGCCAGGCCGCCCAAGATGAGGAGCGCGAGCGCCATGAACGGAGCCCCCGCTCGCGCGCTCGATTGTCCGGGCGTGGCACCTTCGGTTGACATCGCGGGCTCGGGCTGGCTTTCCGCAGCGGTCGGAGACGGGAACGCGACCGGCCGGCGCCGGGGGCCGGATCATAGAGCGGAAGCCTTCGGAGCGATAGCGGCAAACGACGGCTCGGCCCTACGCCGCGAGCCGCGAATTTAAACCTGGCGCCGGGCCGAGCGCCGGCTAACGGAACTCGGCGCTGCCCGTGGTGGCCGTAAAGCCCGCTGCATCCGCGATCCAGAGCTCGACCGAGGCGTCGCTGCGCGACGACGCGCACACGGTGAACGGCTCGCTATCGATGACCGGCCGCAGCGCCCGGAACTCGAAGCGCGCCATCGCGCGCTTGGGCCGCGCGCGCTGCGCCGCGTCGGCGAGCAGCGTCGCGAGCAGCGGCCCGTGCACCAGGAGCCCGGGGTAGCCCTCGACCTCGGTGACGTAGCGGCGATCGTAGTGGATGCGGTGGCCGTTGTAGGTGAGCGCCGAATAGCGGAACAGCAGCACCGGATCGACCTCGATCCGTTCGCCCAATTCCGCATCCGTGCGCGCGGGCACGCCGGGCCTCGCCACGGCCCCGCCGTCCTGCCGGAACACAAGATCCTGCTCGTCGATCAGCGCGACGCCGTCGGCGCTGCCGATCTCGTGCCGGATGGTCACGAACACGAGCGGCCCCGAGCGGCCCTCTTTCGGCGTTACGGCGGCGATGGTCGAGCGCTTGGTCACGCTTTCGCCGATAGAGAGGCGCCGAACGAAGCTCACGCGGCTGCCCGCCCACATGCGACGTGCGCGGCCCAGCGGCGGGAGCAAGCCGCCGGGCGCCGGGGCGCCATCGGGCCCCAGCTCCGAGCGCGCCGCGAGCGGCCAGAAATAGAGCCAATGGCGGAGCGGCGGCAGGGCATCGCCGGGCTCAGGCAACGGCTCGGAGCGACCCAGCGCCAAATGCAGGGCCTGCACCCGCTCGGGCGCGAGGCAATCTTCGGTTGACTCGACCCTGCCGACCCAGGCCTGCAAGGAATCGCTGTCGGCCGGCACACCGATCCCTTTCGAGTCCGCGCTCGTCATTGTTGCGGCCTCCGATGGTCGTAAACGGGCACGTTGAGCGGCGGCAAGGGATCGCGGCCCAAGATCATGTCGGAGGCCTTCTCGCCGATCATGATCGTGCCGGCGTTCAGGTTGCCCGAGACGATAGAGGGCATGACCGAGGAGTCGACGACGCGCAGGCCCGTAACGCCGCGAACTTTCAGCGTGCCGTCGACCACGGCCATCGGATCGCTCCCCATCTTGCAGGTGCCGCAGGGGTGATACGCGGTCTCGGCGGAGCGCGCGAGGAAATCGTCGATCTCGCCGTCGCTCTTCGCCTCCGGCCCCGGCGCGATTTCGCGCCCGCGGTAGGGATCGAACGCCCTTTGCGCGAAGATCTCCCGCGTCGCGCGCACCATGTCGCGGAAGTCCGTGCGGTCGCGCGCATCCTTAAGACAATTGGGCTCAATCAACGGTGACACAGCGGGATCGGCCGAAACGAAGGTGAGCGCGCCGCGGCTGCGCGGCCGGCACGGGCCGACATGGGCCTGGAAGCTGTGGCCCCTGATCGCGGCCGAGCCGTCGTAGCGCACCGCGATCGGCAGGAAGTGGTATTGCAGGTCGGGGTGCTCGGCGTCCTTGGCGACGCGGATGAAGCCGCAGGCCTCGAACTGGTTGCTGGCCCCCAAGCCCGATTTGCCGAGCAGCCACTCGAGGCCCACGAAGACGCGCCGGTGCAAGGCGAACTGCGGCGCGATCGAGACCGGCTTTAGGCATTCGTATTGCAGATAGCATTCGATGTGGTCGTGCAGGTTCTTACCCACGCCGGGAAGATGCGCGACCACGGGCAGTCCGAGCCCCTTGAGCTCATCGCCATGGCCGATACCGGAGCAGAACAGGAGCTGCGGCGAGTTGATCGGCCCGCCCGAGACGATCACCTCCCGCTCGGCCCGGGCGCGCTCGAGGGCGCCACCCCGCTCGTATTCGACGCCCACGGCGCGGTGGCCCTCAAAGAGGATGCGGCGCGCCAGCGCATGGGTTGTGACCGTCAGGTTGGGGCGCACGAGCGCGGGTTCGAGGTAGGCGCGGAAGGTGCTGCAGCGCACGCCGTCCTCGGCCGTCATGTCCATCAGACCGAAGCCCTCCTGCTGGTAGCCGTTGACGTCGTCGGTCTTCGGATAGCCGGCTTCAAGGCCCGCCTCGATGAAGGCCCGGTTCAACGGATTGCGGCATTCGGGCGTCGTGACCACGAGCGGACCGCTGTCGCCATGATAGGCGTCGCCGCCTGCTTTCCGCCTCTCCGCCCGCTTGAAGTAGGGCAGCACGTGGGCATACGACCAATGGGCGAGCGCGGCATCCTGCGCCCAACGCTCGTAGTCGTAGGCGTGGCCGCGGATGTAGATCATGCCGTTGATCGCCGAGGAGCCGCCCAAGCAGCGGCCGCGCGGCCAGAAGATGCGCCGGTTCGCCAGGTGCGCCTGCGGCTCGGTGTAGTAGTGCCAGGCGTAGCGCTTCTTGTGCATGGGGAAGGCGAGCGCGCCGGGCATATCGACGAGCACGCCCTTGCCCGGCCCGCCCGCCTCGATGAGGAGCACGGCGATGTCGCGCTCTTCGCTCAGCCGATGGGCGAGCACGGCACCCGCCGAGCCTGCGCCCACCACGATGTAGTCGTAGCTCACTCTCACCGCGGCTTGCCCCCGTGAGGATTCGGATGATGTGGCTCCGACATCTTAACGCAGGCGCGCGGCGAGCACAGCGGCGATGCGACGTATCGTCCTTTCACCCGCGACACGCGATGCTATAGTCCGCCGCGACCCTCGAGCGCAGACGAGAACTGGAGAGAACCGGTCATGCCGAAGAGCGCGGAGATCGTCGTCATCGGCGGCGGCATCGTCGGCTGCAGCATCGTCTACCACCTCGCGCGCCGAGGCAAGAAAGACGTGCTGCTGATCGAGAAGAGCGGTCTCACTCAAGGCGCCACCTGGCACGCCGCCGGCATCATCGGCCAGCTCCGCCCCTCGCGCAACCTGACGCGCATGCTGCAGAAGTCGATCGCGGTCTACGACACCATCGAAGCCGAGACCGGCATGACCATCGACTGGAAGAAATGGGGGAGTCTCCGCATCGCCTCCTCCACGGCACGCATGGAGGAGTACAAGCGCGCCGCCACGCTGGCCAAGAGCTTCGGCCTCGACATGCACCTTCTGGGTCCAAGCGAGACGAAGCAGCTCTTTCCGATCATGTCGCTCGAAGGGGTCGTGGGCTCGGCCTACGTCGCCTCCGACGGCCAGGTCGATCCGGCGAGCGCCTGCCAGGCGATCGCGGCCGGCGCGCGCAAGCGCGGCGTCAAGATCGTGCAGGGCGTGCGCGTTGAACGCTTCACCCTCAAGGGCCGGCGCATCGCCGAGGTGCACACGAATGAGGGCCGAATCGAGGCCGACATGGTGGTCAACGCGGCGGGCATGTGGGGGCGCGAGATCGCCGCGCTCGCGCGGCTGCGCGCGCCCGCGCTCGCGCTCGAGCACCAGTATCTCGTCACCGACCCGGTGCCCGATCTGCCCGACAAGATTCCGGCGGTGCGCGACCCCGACCTCATCAGCTACTGGCGCTTCGACAAGGCGGGCATCGTGGTGGGCGGCTGGGAGCCCGACACCGTGCCTTTCGGGGAGAACGGCATTCCGGTCGAGTTCGCCCAGCAGTTGTTGCCGGAGAACTTCGACCGCTTCGAGCGGATCGCCAAGCTCGCGGCCCAGCGCACGCCGATCCTGAACTCGCTCGGCGTGCGCCAGCTCATGAACGGCCCGATCCCCTATTCCGCGGACGGCGAGTTCGTCATGGGCAAGCACGACGAGCTCGACAACTTCTATGTCTGCTGCGGCTTCCTCTACGGCATCGCGGGCGGGCCCGGCGCCGGCGAGATGATGGCCGAGTGGATCCTCGACGGCCGCCCGAGCCTCGACCTGTGGCCGCTCGACGTGCGCCGCTTCTACCCGCACCACAACACCAAGGCCTTCATGTATCCGCGCGCGGTCGAGCTCTACGGCCGGCACTACACGATGAAGTGGCCGATCGAGGAGCACGAGAGCGTGCGGGGGGTACGGCGCAGCCCGCTCTACGCGGCGCTCAAGGAGCAGGGCGCGGTGTTCGGCTCCAAGGCGGGCTGGGAGCGCGCCAACTGGTTCGCGCCCAAAGGCATGGAGCCCCAGGACACTCACGCCTTCGACCGGCGCGAGTGCAACTGGTTCGGGCCCGTGGGCGAGGAGCACAGGGCCGCGCGCGAGCGTGTCGCCATCATGGATCAGTCCTCCTTCGCCAAGCTCGAGGTCTGGGGCCCCAAGGCGTTCCGCTCGCTCCAACATCTGGCCTGCGCCAATCTCGACAAGCCCGCGGGCGCCGCGGTCTATACCCAGCTGTGCAACGAGCGCGGCGGCATCGAGGCGGACCTCACGATCACGCGGATCGGCGAGGACCGCTTCTACATCGTCACCGGCACCGCCTTCGGGCCTCACGATTTCGGCTGGATCGTCGGCCATCTGCCGAACGACGGCTCGGTCGCCTGGCACGAGGTGACCTCGGCCTTCGCGACCATCCATGTCTGCGGGCCACGTTCGCGCGAGCTGCTTCGGAGCGCCGCGGAGGAGGACGTCACGAACGAGGCGTTCGCTTACGCCACCTGCCGCATGCTCACGGTGGGCGCCGCGCCTCAAGTGCGCGCGATCCGGCTCTCCTATTCGGGCGAGCTCGGCTACGAGCTGAATGTTCCGGCCGAGTGCGCGCTGCACGTGTTCGAGTTGCTGTGGGAGAAGGGCCGGCCGCTGGGCCTCGCCTCGCTCGGCTACCGGGCCTTCGATTCGCTGCGCATGGAGAAGGGCTACGTCGCCTGGGCCGCCGACATCACGCCGGACTATTCGCCGCATCATGCGGGCTTAAGCAGCCTGGTCTCCAAGAAGAAGGGCGATTTCCTCGGGCGCGCCGCGCTCGAGACGATCCGCATCCAAGGCCCGGACCAGAAGCTCTGCCTGTTCGTGCTTGAGGACTACGCCAGCGTCTACGGCGGCGAGGCGATCTTGAGGGGCGGCAAGGTGCTGGGCGTCACCTCCTCCGGCAACTTCGGCCACACCCTCGGCAAGCCGATCGTCATGGGCTACGTGCCGGCCGGGGAGGCCGGGCATTCCGACTACGAGATCGAGGCCTTCGGCCGAGCCGTGCCCGCGACCCGCCACGACCGCGCGCCCTACGACCCGGAGCGCAAGAAGCTGTTGGCGTAACCGATCCGACACAACACGCGCTGATCCGCTTCGCCCACTGCCGCGCGCTCATGAACCGGTTCGAGTCCGGCCGGCTCGTCGGTCTTGTGCGGCGGGGTTGACGAGCGGCCGCAAGCCTCGAAAGCATCCTTGTCCTACGGGGTCTCCGGCACTTTCAGCGCCGCGGCGATGCCCTTGAGCCTGTCGATCACATACAGGATCACGACGTACCAGACATAGACGAAGAACAGGTAGTTCAAGAGCGGAATGAGCGACAGGACGACCCAGGTCCCGACCGAGCGGTCGAGCCTTTTGGCGAGAAAATAGTTCCCGATCGCAATCGGGATCGAGACGATGATGATGGGCAGGAGAACCGCGATAACGCTTGCCTCTCGCGCCGGGTAGTCTTCCATGTCTGCCTCCTCCTCAAGCTGCCTTCGTACGTATCATAGCCGGCACGCCGCGCGAGCCCGCGAAGGCGCCGTCAATCGAGCAAGGCGCGCGCTGCGATCTCGACGGGCGCGGGCAGCGGTAGCCCCTCCGCCGCCATCACGGCGCGCAAGAGATCGGGCCGATCGGTGATCAGGCCATCGACGCCCCGATGGATGAACGTGCGCATCGCCTCGGGCGCGTTCACCGTCCAGACGATGACGCGCAGGCCCAGCGCATGCGCCTCCTCGACCTCGGCGCGCGAGACGTCCGCGTAAAACGGCGACCACACCGCGCCGTCGTTGGTTAATGATACGGGCAGCACCGAG
>CAZVZP010000007.1:22285-23658 GCA_964631625.1 uncultured Hyphomicrobiales bacterium
GCGTAGTCGTCGATGTCGAACGGCGCGGTCCAGGGCGAGGCGCCCGGCACACCCCGCTCGATGCGATCTTCCTCGCCGCGCTCGAGCGTGAGATAGGCGGTCGGGATGTCGGGGGCCAGGCGTTGCACCTCCAGAAGCGTGCGCCAGTCGAACGACTGGATCGTGCTCTGCGCCGCGAGGCCGTGCGCACGCAGGGCGTCGACCACCGCTTGGGCGAACACTGCACGCGGCGCCGTCTCCTCCGGTGCGCGCGATGAGATCTTGATCTCGAGATTAAGCCGCACGCCGCTCTCCTTCACCAAACCCGCCACCTCGGCGAGCGAGGGGATGCGTGCGCCCGGGGCCGGCCGCTGCTCGGGAAAGCGCAGCGCGTAGGCGCTGCCCGGGCGGATTCCGCCCACCTCGTAGCGCCGAAGCTCGGCGAAATCGAGAGCGCGCAGGAGCGGTCCCGGCGCCTCAAGGAACGCGCCGTCCGGGCCCTTCGTGATGTCCGGGTTGAGCCGGGTATCGTGGTAGACGACCACGACATCATCGCCCGTCAGGCCAAGATCGAACTCCAGCGCATCGACGCCGATGGCAAGCGCGAGCCCGAAGCCTTCCAGCGTGTTCTCGGGCGCGAGCCCGCGCGCGCCGCGATGGCCGTGCAGCTCGAAGGCTGCCGATGCGCTCGCCATCAGGCCCACGCCCGCGAGAATTGCCGCGGCAAGCGCGCCGAGCGCGCGTCGATCCAGCATGGAAGCCTCCTCGGGCAAGCCTGGCGGCGGGCGGCGGCAAATAATTGACGGCGCCTTGCCGCTCGGCTGGGCCCGTGCGACATCTGATCGGGATGATGCCGGACGAGGTCGAGCTCGAAATCGAGGCGCTGGGCGCCCAGGGCGACGGCATCGCCCGATGGGCCGGCGAAACCGTCTATGTGCCGCTTGCGCTCCCCGGCGAGCGCGTGCGGGCGCGCCTGGGGCGGCCGCGGGGCGAGGGCCGCGCGGCCCAACTCACGGCGCTTGTGCGGCAAAGCCGGGAGCGCGTCAATCCTCCCTGCCCCCATTTTCCCTCGTGCAGCGGCTGTCGTCTGCAACATCTTCGAGCCCAAGGCTACGATAGCTGGAAGCGGGATATTCTCGAAACGGCGCTCCGTCATCAGGGCGTCTCCCCGAGCGTCATCGCGCCGATGCTGACGGTTCCGCTCAGGAGCCGTCGGCGCACGCGGCTGGCCGCCGAGCGGGGCACGGAGGGCGTGGCTGTGGGCTTCCGCGAGCGGGCGAGCCGCCGGGTCGCGGACATTGCCGCCTGCCTCGTGCTCAGGCCCGAGATTACGGCGCTGATCGCGCCTTTGCGCGCGCTGCTCGAGGCGCTGCTCGGAGTGCGCGAAGGCGTCG
>CAZVZP010000007.1:23668-32077 GCA_964631625.1 uncultured Hyphomicrobiales bacterium
CGTCGAGTTGCCGATCGCTCTCTTGGACGACGGCATCGACCTCGTCATCGCCGCAAAGCGCGCGCCGACGCTGTCCGAGCGCGAGGCTCTGTCCGCGTTCGCCCAGGCCCATGATCTCGCGCGCCTGTCCTGGCAGCAAGCGCCGGGCCGCCCCGAGCCCATCGTCCAACGGCGCGCAGGCCTCATCCGCTTCGCCCGCGTGTCCGTGCGCCTGCCGCCCGATGCCTTCCTGCAGGCGACACGCGAGGCGGAAGCCGCGCTGCGCGAACTCGTCGAGGCCGAGGTCGGCGGGGACACCCGATCGATCGTCGATCTCTATTGCGGCGCCGGTGCTTTCAGCTTCGCGCTGGCCGAGCGTGCCAGGGTGCTCGCCGTGGACAAGGACGAGGCCATGATCGGCTCGCTCGATGCGGCCTCGCGCGCCGCGGGCCTCGCGCACCGCGTCTTAGCGCAGGCGCGCGATCTCGAGCGGCGCCCGTTCATCGCCTCGGAACTCGATTCGTTCGACGCGGTGCTGCTCGATCCCCCGCGCGGCGGCGCTGCGAGGCAGGTCAAGGAAATCGTGCGCGCGAGGACGCCGCTCGTGCTCATGGTCTCGTGCAACCCGGCGAGCTTTGCGCGCGATGCCCGCGTCCTGATCGAGGGTGGCTATGCGATGGGTCCGCTCCACCCGATCGACCAATTTCTATTCACCCCCCACCTCGAGATCTTCGCCGCGTTCCGGCGGCCCGGCCGCTAGACCCGCGCGATGACACTGGCGATGCCCTGGCCCACGCCGATGCACATGGTGCAGAGGGCGTAGCGCCCGCCCGTGCGCTCGAGCTGATTGAGCGCGGTCAGGAGGAGCCGCGCGCCGCTCATGCCGAGCGGATGGCCGAGCGCAATAGCGCCGCCGTTGGGGTTGACGTGCTCGGCATCGTCGGGCAGCCCCAGCATGCGCAGCACCGCCAAGGCCTGGGCCGCGAACGCCTCGTTGAGCTCGATCACGTCCATCTGCGCGAGCGTAAGGCCCAGGCGCTCGAGCAGTTTGCGGCTCGCGGGCGCCGGCACGATGCCCATGATGCGCGGCGCAACGCCGGCGTGGGCCGCGCCCACGAGTTCGGCCCGGGGTGTCAGTCCATGGCGCTCGGCCGCGGCCTCGGAGGCGAGAATCAAGGCGCAGGCCCCGTCGTTGACGCCCGAGGCGTTGCCCGCCGTGACCGTACCATGCGCGCGGAACGGGGTCGGCAGTTTGCCGAGCGCCTCCATCGAGGTCTCGCGCGGATGCTCGTCGCGCGCCACGAGCGTCGCCGGTCCTTTCTTGGCGGGGACCTCGACAGCGATGATTTCGGACTCGAACACGCCTTCGGCGATGGCGCGCGCGGCGCGGCTCTGGCTTCGAAGCGCGAAGGCGTCCTGAGCCTCGCGGCCGACCTGGAACTCTTGCGCCACGTTCTCGGCCGTCTCGGGCATCGAATCGACGCCGTACTGCGCCTTGATCAGCGGATTGACGAAACGCCAGCCGATCGTCGTGTCGTAGACCTCGGCGCTGCGCGAGAACGCGGCGTCGGCCTTGGGCATGACGAAGGGCGCGCGGCTCATGCTCTCGACGCCGCCCGCGATCACGAGCTCGGCCTCGCCCGTCTTGATCGCACGCGCGCCGATCACCGCGGCCTCCATGCCCGAGCCGCACAGCCGGTTGATCGTCGCACCCGGCACCGTCTCGGGCAGCCCGGCGAGGAGTGCGGCCATGCGCGCGACGTTGCGGTTGTCCTCGCCCGCCTGGTTGGCGCAGCCCAAGATCACGTCGTCGACTTGGCTCCAATCGAGCCTGGGGTGGCGCTCTTTCAGCGCCCGGATCGGCAAGGCTGCGAGGTCATCCGTGCGCACCGATGAGAGCGCGCCGCCGTAGCGCCCGATCGGCGTGCGCAGCGCAGCGCAGATGAATGCCCGCCTCATCCCCAAACGCTCCTCTCAAATCCCGTTCACCAGGCCTGGGCGCCTTCAATTTGGCCCGGGCGGCTGCGGCTTGCCAAACGCCGGTCGCGGGGGACAGAATACCAGCCGGAGCGGCCGAGTTGAGGGAGCTTCGCGCCGAGGCTCCAGGGAGGAGCGGGCGCGAAGAATGGGCCCGTCCAATAAAAACGGCCGACACGAAGGGGAAGTGACGCGCATGACATTGCTCGCAAAGACGCCGATGGCGGCCCTCGCCGCCCTCGGATTGATCGCAGCGGCCGCAGCCCTGCCCGGCACGGCCTCGGCCGCCGAGAAGCAGCTCAGCATCCTGACCTGGGAAGGCTATGCCGACCCGTCGATCACCGGGCCGTTCGAGGAGCGCACGGGCTGCGTGATCACGCGCACCTATGTCGGCTCGAACGACGAGTTCCCGGCCAAGCTCGCCGCGGGCGGCGCGGTCTACGACGTCATTACGCCCTCGGTCGATACGACCTCGATCATGGCGAAGATGGGCGTGGTCGAGCATCTCAACACCGCCGACTTTCCGGAGTGGGAGAACCTGATCCCCGCCTTCCGCAATCTGCCCGGCGTGCTCGGACCCAAGGAGCTGATGGAGGAAGGCAAGACCTGGGCGATTCCTTACGCCTGGGGCTCGATCGCCTGGATGTACCGCTCGGATCACTTGACGACCCCGCCCACGCGCGTCGCGCAGCTGTGGGAGGACGAAAGCCTCGCCGGCAAAATCTCGCTGTGGGACGACAAGACCAACATCTATGCGGTGGCGCGCATGCTTTATGGCCACGACACCGACGTCTATCGCCTGAGCGACGATCAGCTGGCCGAGGTGCGCGACAAGCTGATCGAGCTCAAGCCCAAGGTGCGCAAGTACTGGGCGACCGCGGGCGAGCTCATCAACCTCTTCGCCAACGGCGAGGTGTCGATTTCGAACACCTGGGGCGGGTACCAGTCGGGCGAGCTCCTCAAGCAGGGCATCCCGATGGTCGAGTTCATCCCCGAGGAGAAGGCCGACGGCTGGCAGGACGCCTGGCAGATGGTCAAGGGCACGCCCAACGCCGAATGCGCAATCGAGTTCCTCAAGTATTCGATCACGGGCGAGGCGCAATGCGCCATGGTCCGGGTCATGGGCTACTCGGCCTCGAACTCGGTCGCGGCCAAGGAGTGCCTGACGCCTGAGGAGTACGAGGCGCACCACCAGGACGACATGGAGTACGTCGAGGGCCTCGACTTCTGGGAGGAGCCCGAGGGCATCGAGCGCTACATCGAGACCTGGAACGCGGTCAAGGCGGCGCAGTAACGGTTCCGGCCCAAGAAAACGCGAGCGCCGGGGGCATCCCCGGCGCTCTTTTTCTTGCCCTACGCCCGGTTCCGGGCGCGCTTAGAGCGATTTCTGGCGGAGTGGAATCACGTTAGATTGCCTTGAGCCTGCCGGTCGACCCCCACCCCGGCCCTCCCCCACGAGGGGCTACGGCATTCACACATCTCAACCGACCACTGCGATGGAAGAGAAAAAATGAATCCTTTCAATGCTCGTGCTCAATCGCGACACCCTTATCTAATTGTGCTGCGTGGTTGGTAAGTGCTTGATGCTGAGTCGATTTCCGACATGTGTGAATCCGGTAGCTCCTTCGCGGGAGGGAGCTGTTTCGTTTAATCCCCCCTCCCCGCGCGATAGGGAGATAAAGGGAGGGGACCGTTTCTACTCAAGCGCAACACGCTCTAAGCGTTGGGCTGGGAGAGCTTCTCGATCAGCCCATAGGGTCCGTAGGCGACGTAGCTCGCCGCGCCGTAGCGGCCCTTGTGCTCGAAGGTGATGCCGCCGGTGCTCTTGAACGTACTGCTCGTCATGTCGAACTCGCGGAACTCGAAGCCCGTGGGCAGCACGATCTTGGCCGGATACTCGGCGCCGGTCACCGGGTTGCGGATCGGCTCGGCCGAAAATTCCAGAAGCCCCGGCACCCGGAAGCGCCCGCGCATGCGCTTGCGATCCCATTCGAACTCGATGGGCGCGAACACGGGATCGAGCTCCTTCTCGATCGTCGAGCCGTAGATGTTGAACACCGTCGTGGGCTCCTGCTCCTTGCCCGAGAGGATCGTGAGCAGGGCCTCGCGCTGCGCCTCGCTCGCACGCGCATCAACGATGCCCTGGACGGTGCCGTGCCCCTCGTGCACGGGGCCCGGCCAATGGTAGTACGCGGCGTAACGCAGCCCGTCGAGCCGCACCGCGCCGAAACGGCCCTCGTCGATGTGCATCGCCTCGAGCCCCTCGCAGAAGCCGTACGTCGGCGGCGCGTTGAACTCGCAGGGGCAGCCGTAATTGCAGTTGCAGCCGCCGATCTTGGGGCCCCGGATCATCCAGTCCACGTAAGCCATTGAACGGTCTCCCTCGGTTCCATCCGGACCCTCGACGCTCGAGGCCCTTTCTAATCATTCCGGCCGGGCTTGGCTAGAGGATCGCGGATCCGTGGCACGCGCGCGACGGCTCTCTTACACTCTCCCCAATCATCATGGGCCGATCCGCCACCTTCGGGCGAACGCTCGTCCTTCTCCTCTTGCTCCTGGCCGCCGGCTGCAGCGCGCGGGGCACCGAGGCCATGCGCCTGTTGAACGACATCGACGCCGGCTTCGGCCCGAGCGCGCTCAAGGAGGCGACGCCCAAGCCCGAGCGGCGAGCGGTCGGCTACGCGGTCGAGGGGCGGGGCTATGCCGGCGATCTCTACCTCTCGAGCGCGGGCGCGCTGGCCGCCCTCGTGCTTGTGCCGGGGTTGGCGCCCGAGGGCAAGGACGATCCCCGGCTCGTGGCGCTGGCGCAGAGCTTAGCAAGGGTGCGCTTCGCCGTGCTCGTTCCCGACCTTCAAGGCTTGCGCGCGCTGAAAGTTCGCGCGAGCGACGTGGGCGAGATCGCCGATGCGGTTCAATGGCTGTCGAGCAACGAACGCTTGGCGCCTGCCGGCCAAGTGGGGCTCGCCGCGATTTCCTATGCGGCAGGGCCTGCGCTTTTGGCTACGCTCGAGCCGAGGGTCGAGGGCCGCGTTGCGTTCTTCGTCTCGGTCGGCGGCTACTACGACATCGCCCAGGCGATCACCTTCGCCGCGACCGGTGCCTACCGCACGGGCAAAGGCTGGCGCTTCGCCGAGGCCAACCCTTACGGCAAATGGGTGTTCGTCGGCAGCAACGCCGAGAGGATGGCCGAGCAGAGCGGGCGGGCGCTGCTGTGGGCCATCGCCGAACGCAAGCTCGACGAGCCGCGGGCCCCGATCGCCGATCTGACCGCGCGGCTGGGGCCCGACGGGCAAGCCGTGATGGCGCTCGTGGAGAACACCGATCCCGACAAGGTGCCCGCACTCATCGAGGCGCTGCCCCATGCGCTCAAGGCCGAGATCGCGGCGCTCGATCCGGCGCGCGCGGCTCTCGCCCGCTTCGCCGCCCGCGCCATCCTCATTCACGGCCAGGCCGATGCGATCATTCCGTATACCGAGAGCGAAGCGTTGCATCGGGCGTTGCCCGAAGGCCAAAGCGCGCTCTACCTCGTGGACGGGCTCCTGCACGCAAACGCCGACCTTACGTTCTCCGACCGCCTCGTGCTGTGGGACGCCGGCCTCGATCTCCTCAAAGAGCGCGACCGGCTGGCCGGCCGGCTCGAGGGCGCCTGCCCGCCGGAGTGCTAGTGGTGCGAATCGAACACTTGGTACCCGCGACTGATCTCACCCTGAGGGCGAGCGCAGCGAGCGTCTCGAAGGATGAGGGCCATCGGGGACTCATGTGTTGAAACGAGACCACTAGACTCGTGGCCCGCTGGCGATGGCCTTGTCCATCGCCTCGCCCGTTCAGCGATGGAGAGCCTCATTCCATGAGCCGCTTCGACCACGTGTTCACCGATCTTGCGAACAGCTTCGTCACGGGCGTCGATCAGGTGTGCATCGTCACCCGCGATCTCAAGTCGACGGCCAAGCGCATGGCGCAGCAACTCGGCATCGGGCCATGGTGGATCAGGACCTTCGAGCCGCCCGTGCTGCGCGAGACGTATCTGCGGGGCAAGCCGGTGCGCTGCGCCATGAAGATCGGGCTCGCCTGGACCGGTCCGATGAACTGGGAGCTGGTGGAGCCCGTCGAGGGCCCCACGATTTACGACGAGTTCCTGAAGAGCCAAGGCGAGGGCCTGCACCACATGGCGTTCTTGCGCAAGCGCCTGGGCATGAGCTGGGAGGCCTGCCACGCGGAGTTCGCCGCCCGAGGCTTCTCCCGCCTGTTCGAGGGCAAATGGGACGAGGTCACGTTCTGCTACTCCGACACGCTCGATGCGACCCACACCACCCTTGAGGTGATCGACCGCCCCGAGGGCTGGGAGCGCCCCGATCCGGACGAGTGGCTGCCGGTGAGGGGATAGGCCACTGGTCTACTGAGAAAAGGCAACAACGCGCGTCCAGCCCATTGGAACACAAAACTTTTTAAGCCTGCCGCCCTTTCGTCCGCTCTTTGCGGTTATTGCCCATCAAGGCGCTACCTCCCCCGCAGATGCGCAGTCAAAGACAATTCGTCACGACCTCTGCAGAATTTGCTTGGGGATTGACTCTTCCGTTTTTCCAACTTCGAATCTTTACTGAAAGGGTTTGATATTCTCATTGACCAGGCCCTTAGGAAAAGTTCGTTTCAGAATGCCATTCGCAGTCGATGTGACGTGAGCCCCAAGAACTCCTCCAGTTTTGAGCAGATCATCCTCGGATACGGATACGAATACGAAGTCGCGATTCGCCACGAAGGCCTCAACAAATATCGTCATATACGAGGCCGTGACCGACGAGTCGTGAAACAGAAAGCACGAGTCCAGCTCGCCGAATGGGACGCGCAGTGGCAGAAACAAGAGGCGCGCAGAGCGGCGCGTGAGGAACAACAAATGGAGATCGAAGGGCGCAGAGCGGCGCGTGAGGAAAAACAACTGAAGATCGAAGCGCGCAGAGCGGCGCGTGAGGAAACGAAGCAGATTGCGCAAAATCGCTCAGAGGAAGCTGCATCGATCTTTGAATCGATGAAGACTGTTCTTGGTCATACTTTACGGGTTAATGATGCAATAAATTGGAGAAGTTTGAAAAGGAACACGCTAAAGAAGCCTGATCCAGCGGAACCGCGCTTTAACCCGAAGGTACGTTTTTTTGATTTTCTATTGCCGGCGGCGAGGAAGAAAAAATTGTCGGATGCGCGTAACCTTTATGAGAGAGAGCTGGAGCACTATAAGACTGCGCTTGCCGAGGAAAATGCGCATAATGCTGCGATAGACGAACAGGAAAGACGTTATCGTGCCAAAGAGCCCGGTGCTATCGAAGAGCACTGCGACCTTGTTCTATCAAATTCCCAGTATCCCGATTTCATGCCTAAGGAGTATGAAGTCGAATTTAATCCAGAGTCCCGGATTTTGGTCGTCGAGTACCGGATCCCATCTCTAGACGATCTCCCGACTCTACGGGAAGTTAAATATGTTCAGTCTCGCGATGCCCTCGAAGAAGTGCACATCAGCGATTCGGAGCGGAATAAGCTTTATGATGATTTGATCTATCAAATGTGTTTGAGAACTATACATGAACTCTTTGAGGCTGACGTTGTCGATGCTCTGGCTTCAGTCGTTTTCAACGGTTGGCCGAACTATATCGACCGCTCAACCGGCCGTGAGACCAGGGCCTGCATCATGTCGCTTCATGTACCAAAAGAGACATTTCTCGCTATTAATCTCGCACAAGTTGATCCCAAGGCCTGTTTCCGGGCTCTCAAGGGTGTCGGCAGTAGCAAGTTGCACGGTATGGCACCTGTGGCGCCGATCATGCACATGAACCGGTCCGATCGGCGATTCATCGAGAGTGTGGCTGTAGCGGGTCGGATCAGCGAAGGCACCAATCTTGCGGCCATGGATTGGCAAGAGTTCGAGCATCTTATTCGCGAATTGTTCGAGAAGGAGTTCGCCAGCTCCGGTGGGGAGGTTCGGGTCACTCAGGCCAGTCGGGACGGTGGCGTCGACGCTGTCGCTTTTGATCCCGATCCGATTCGAGGAGGCAAAATAGTTATTCAAGCGAAACGGTATACGGGGACAGTCGGCGTCGCCGCTGTCCGAGAACTCTACGGAGCCGTTCATAACGAAGGCGCGATCAAGGGAATCCTTGTAACAACGGCAACGTATGGCCCTGATGCCTACGAATTTGCAAAGGATAAACCTCTAACCTTAGTCGACGGCAGCAATCTACTTCACTTGCTGGCAAGACATGGCCATCGTGCACACATCGATTTGAAAGAGGCCAAGCGGATTGCGAAGGAAGAAGCCCCTAAGTAGGTCAATCACCGATCGCTCGGCCCAGTGCATGTCGCTAAGAAAGCAGGCCCTCTAGAGGCGCCCAGATGCGCCGCGAGAGAGACCCTCGAGGTGATCGACCGCCCCGAGGGCTGGGAGCGCCCCGATCCTGACGAGTGGCT
>CAZVZP010000008.1:0-23128 GCA_964631625.1 uncultured Hyphomicrobiales bacterium
GAGGCCGAGCCCCCAGCGGAAGCCCAAGCTCCCGGCGCGCCGGGCGAGCTTGCCGCTGGCGAGCGCGCCGCAGGCGAGCGCGCCGCAGGCGTGCCGGTCCGCGCGGCGCCCGCGGCCCAGGCCGAGCTGCCGCTCGAACGCCCGCCGGCGCGCGCGCGCGATGCCTTCGAGGCCGGCGGCGTGGTCTATATGACGCAGCCCTTATCGAGGCCCGAGGAGCTGCCGGGCGCCACCTACAAGCTGCGCTGGCCCGATACCGACCACGCCATCTACATCACCATCAACGACATCGTGCAGGACGGCCGCCGCCGCCCCTTCGAGATCTTCATCAACTCGAAGAACATGGAGCACTACCCCTGGACGGTGGCGTTGACGCGCATGATCTCGGCGGTGTTTCGCCGGGGCGGCGACGTCGCCTTCGTCGTGGACGAGCTTAAGGCGGTGTTCGACCCGAGAGGCGGGCAGTGGCTCGGGCGCCACTACGTGCCCTCGATGCTGGCCGCGATCGGCGAGATGATCGAGCGCCATATGATCGCGATCGGCTTCCTCCCCGCGCCCGGCGCCGAACGGCGAGCGGTCGAGGTGCTGGCGGGCGAAGGCCCGGTGCGCAGCCCCTACCGCTCGTGCCCGCGTTGCAACCAGGCGGCGCTGATCCGCCAGGAGGGCTGCGACATCTGCACCTCCTGCACCTACTCCAAGTGCGCGTAAGGAGCGGCGTGAGATGGCCTTTCACAATACCGCTCAAAAACACTTCGAAAAACTAAGAAAGAATTTTGAGCGCCTTAAGCGAGAAAGCTTGGATACTGCAAATCTTGCAGATTTCTTCAAGGAAGCCTGGCATCTGGTCGAAATAACTCAAAAGGATCCATCCATATCGAAGGATCAAAAGCGGCAAGTCGGGAGCTTTCACAGAGAATCTGATTTCAAGTTGTGCCGGGCTATTTGCAACAAGGAAAAGCACCATGTACCAAAGAGAGGCGAAATGAATGTTGAGTCGAGCGCCAAATCGGGATGGGGTGTAGGACGATTTGGCATGGGAGCTTATGGGGTGGGCGAGCCACAGATCGTCGTCAAAAGCGACCAAGGCGACAAAATCGACGCTTTAGACTTAGCGAAACGAATATTTGAAAAGTGGAATGAAATCTTCGCTCCAGCTTCGACGTAAGTTATTGTTCTCTTGTCGCCAATCGCAATAACTTGTGCAGCCGCCGGTCGGGGATGCCGAGCTCGTCCAGATGCCGCACCGTGTTCTCGAGGTATTCGAGCCCGCTGCCCCTCTCGCCCCGGCCCTCGCGCAGGAGCGCGACGATCTCTTCATCCGACAGCTTGCCCGCGTACTGCGGGCCTCGAGGATCGGCGATATAGGCGTGGGCCTCGATCCGCTCCCGCCCAGCGCGCACCGGCACGAGGCGCCGCCGGTAGACTTGATAGATGTTCTCGCGCTGATCGAGATAGTCGAGCGTCGCCGCCGCCTGCTGTTCGGCCACCCGGAAGGCGAGCCCGCGGCAGGCGCCGCCCGGTGCCAATCCCAGGACCAGGCCCGGCTTCTCGGGCGTGCCGCGGTAGAGCCACGAGTAGACGCAGAAGGCACGATGATAGCCGTAGACCAGCGCCGGCCGGCGCTCGAGGTAAGCGAACCCCGAATGCCACATCACGGAGCCGTAGGCAAAGACCCAGAGGGCTCCCGCCCGCTCCCGCGTCCGCGCTCTCGATGGTGCCAAGCGAAACCCCCGCGTGCCTTCCGGCGCGGCCCGAGCCTGCGCGCGCCGTTTTGTGTATCATGGCGGCCCTCGGGAGACGCGCCCCGCACCCGTTGCGGCCTCGGGGGCCGTGAACGCTGCCCATGAACCGACGCTGGCTCGCCCTGCCCGCCGCTCTCGCTGCGCTCTTCGCCGGCTACGCCGTATTCTGGTTCGTGGGCGCGGGCAAGATCGAGGAGGGCGTTGAGGCCTGGGCCGAGCAGCAGCGCGCCCATGGCTTAACGGTCGAGTTGGGCGAGCCACGGGTGCGTGGCTTCCCCGCGCGCTTCACCGTCGTGCTCGACCACCCATTGCTCGCGGATCCGGTAGAGGCTTGGCGCGCCACCAGCGAACGGCTCCGGCTTTCCGCCTGGCCCTGGTCGCCGCGCCGCATCGAGCTAAAGACCGAGGGCAAGGGCGAGTTCGCCGCGCTCGACATGGTGGGCTCGGGCGAGGTTTTCTGCCGCTTCGAGGAGGCGGTCGGCGAGATCGCGATCAACGACGAGGGCAAGGTCTACGCCCTCGACATCACCGGGCGCAACGTCTCGGTCGAGCAGGTGGCCGAGGAGGGAGCGATCACGATCGGCAGCGCGCACGTCGCGGGCGCGCTCGAGCGGGCGGGGGAGGCGGATTATCAGACGCGCACGGGCGAGGCCACGGTCGAGCTTTCGGGCCTGCGCCTGCCCTTGGGCTCGAGAGTGCTGCTCGGCACCGAGATCGAGAGCTTCGACCTCGCGGCGACGCTGCTTGGGCCCCTGCCCAAGGGCGAGCTCGTGGAAGCGCTCGCGGCCTGGCGCGATGCCGGCGGAACCCTGGTCATAACCCGGCTCGATCTCGCTTGGGGGCCGCTCGATCTCGCCACCTCCGGCACGCTCTCGCTCGATGAGCGCATGCGGCCCTTGGGCGCGTTTACCGCCGATATCGCGGGTTACGACAAGACGATCGACGAGCTCGTCGCCCACGACCAGATCGAGCTCGGCGATGCGGTGATCTACAAGATGGCCTTCGCCATCCTGGCCCGCAACGCCGATAACGAGGACAAGAGCTTGAGCCGCGTGCGCTTGCCCCTCACGGTGCAGAATGGGCGCTTCACCGCGGGCACCGTGGAGCTCTTCGAGGTGCCGCCGATCACGGAGTTTCTCGAGCCGCCGAGCGCCCCGCAGGCGCCGTAGCCCGCGGGGCACCGTAGCCCGTGGGGCACCGTAGCCCGCAGGCGCCGTAGCCCGCGGGGCACCGTAGCCCGCGGGGCACCGTTCAAGCCTGTTTGGCCTCGATGACGCCGCGCCGGATGGCGCGAGTGCGGCGGAACAGGTCCTCGAGGGCCTGCCCGTCGCCGCGCCGGATCGCCCGCTGCAGCGCCGTCAGATCCTCGTTGAAACGGCCCAGCATCTCGAGCACCGCCTCGCGATTGTTGAGGAAGATGTCGCGCCACATAACCGGGTCCGAGGCCGCGATGCGCGTGAACTCGCGAAAGCCGCCGGCCGCGTACTTGAACGCCTCCTGCCTCGAGGATTCCTCGAGATCGGCCACCGTACTCACGATGTTGTAGGCGATGAGGTGCGGCAGGTGCGAGGTGATGGCGAGCACGAGGTCGTGGTGGGCGGCGTCCATGATCTCGACCATCGAGCCCGCGGCCTGCCACAGCGCGCTCACCCGCTGGGTGGCTTGGGCGTCGCCGCCCGGAAGGGGCGTCAGAATGCACCAGCGGCCCTCGAACAGCTCGGGGAAACCCGCTTCCGGCCCCGAGAACTCGGTGCCCGCGACCGGATGGGCCGGAACGAAGTGCACGCCCTGGGGGAGATGCGGGGCGACATCGCGGATCACCGCGCTCTTGACCGAGCCCACGTCGCTCACGATCGCGCCGGCTTTCAGCGCCGGCGAAAGCCGCTCGGCGATCGCGGCGTTGGCGCCCACCGGCACGCACAAGACCACGAGGTCGGCTCCGCGCGCGGCCTCCCCCGGGTCGGCGAAGGCCTCGTCGATGAAGCCGAGCTTGAGCGAGATCGAGCGTGTCGCCTCGGTCTTGGCGCAGCCGGCGATCGACCCGGCCAGCCGATCGCGCTTCATGCGCCGCGCGAGCGAGGAGCCAATGAGCCCGAGCCCGATGAACGCGACTCGTGCGAAGAACACTTGCGCCGCCATCGCCCCTAGCCCCGAAACTCTTTGAGCGCCTCGGCCACGGCGCGGACCTCGTCCTCGAGGCCGATCGAGATGCGCAGGCAGCGCGGCAGGCCGTATTTCTCGACCGCGCGCACGATGATGCCGCGGCTCAAGAGATGCTGGTTGGCCGCGGCCGCGTCGCGCCCTGGCCGGTCCGGAAACTCGACGAGCACGAAGTTGCACACGCTCGGATGCACTCGCAAGCCAAGCGCGGACAACTCGGCGGCGAGCCAATCGCGCCAGCGCTCGTTGTGGGCGCGGGCGGCCTCGACGTGGCCCCCATCGCGCACCGCCGCGATGCCGGCCGCCTGGGTTGGCCCTGAGACATTGAAGGGCGCCCGCAAGCGGTTCAGCACGTCCACGACCGAGGCCGGCGCGTAGCCCCAGCCGAGGCGAAGCGCTGCAAGCCCGTAGATCTTCGAGAAGGTGTGAACGACGGCGACGTTCTCGCCCGCATCCACGAGCTCGAAACCCTGCGTGTAATCGGCCTTGGTGACGAACTCGGCGTACGCGCCGTCGATCACGAGCAGCACCTCGCTCGGCAGCTCCCGGCGCAACCGCTCGAGCTCCTCCCTCGCGACGTAGCTTCCCGTCGGGTTGTTGGGATTGGCGAGAAAGACGATTCGGGTCTTGCTCGTCACCCTCCCGAGCAGCGCGCCGACATCGATCCGCAGGCCGCGCTCGGGCGCGGCCACCGGCGTCGCGCCGACGCCGCGCGCGACGATCGAGAAGATCAGGAAGCTGTGCTCGGAGAACAGCACCTCGTCGCCCTCGCCCGCGTAGGCGCGCGCCAAGAGATCGATCAGCTCGTCCGAACCGTTGCCGCAGACAATGCGCTCGGGATCGAGGCCGTGGTAGGCCGCGATCGCTTCGCGCAGCTCCTGGGCGCTGCCGTCCGGGTAGCGGGCCAGGCGATCGGCGAAATTCGCATAGGCGGCAAGCGCCTTTGGGCTTGGGCCGAGCGCCGACTCGTTCGAGGAGAGCTTGATGACGCGCGCCTTGCCCTCGATCGTCGAGCGGCCGCCGACATAGGGATCGATGGCAAGGATATGCGCGCGCGGCTTGGGTCCCCTCACGGCGCTCGCTCCCTAGCCCTCGACGATCGGGCGGGCGAAGCCGCCGAGCAGCGACAGGCGCTGCGCCACGGCACCCGCCCTGAGCACGCCGAAGCGCGCATCCTCGGGCGCCACGAAGCCCTGAAGCAGGGCGAGAGTCCGGCGCGCCCCGTCGTCCGCCACCACCTCGGCGGAGAAGCCCGCGGCCGCGAGCGCTTCGCCCACGGCCTCGGGCACGAGCGCGGCGCCCACCTCGAGCGCCGCCAACGTCAGGTCATCGCCGCTTTCATCGAACGCCGTGCGGGCCAGAACGAGCGCGCGACGGCGCGGCGCCTGTCCGCGTTCGAGAAAGGGCAAGAGTGCTACCACCTCGATCGGCGCGGGGCTTCGCTTGGCCAGCCGCGCCCACCACGGGTCGCGCTCACCGGGCCGAGGAAACGCCACGATCCCGACGTTGGCGGTGCCGCCGTCCAGCGCATCGACCACGGCGTGCGCATTCTCGCAGCGGCTCAGCGGAGCGGTACTGCCGAAATGATCGTTCGTAAGCCGAGCCAACTCCGAACACCCCGCCGGGCCCGCCTCGAGCGCGAGCGAAAGCGGCCCCTCGAGCGTCAGCGTGGCGCTGATGATCTCGCGCCAGATGCGGAACAGCGCCGCCTTGGGAAAGGCCCCGCGATGGCGCGCGAGAACACGCCTCACGACGGCCGCCTCGCGCCCGGGGCGCATGAAGAGCGTGTGCTCGCCCGCTTCGCGCTTGAGCGCCGAGACGCGCTCGGCCAGCTCGGTGCGGCGCTCGAGCAGCTCCTGGATGCGCTCGTCGAGTCCGTCAATTTCGGCCCTGAGCTCATCGAGGCGGGGCGCGGCGCCGGCCATCGAACATCCCTTAAGGCAAGGTCCGCCAAGGCGCCTACTAGTAGCCGCTAAGCGCCCAAAATCAAAGAAAACATTGACAGCGGCACGCCCCACTCCTAGCACTTCCTAGCACGACGGAATGCTTCGTTGAACGCACAGGACAGATGACGTGGCAAGCGAGATAAGCCGGCCCGGGCGGGCGCACGAGCCCGAGAAGGGCGGGGAGCAGAAGCCGTTCCGCACGCTCAAGCTCGGCACGCGCGAGCCGCTGCGGCTCGACTGTGGGCTGCCCTTCGGTCCCTTCGAGGTGGCCTACGAGACCTACGGCGAACTGAACGAAGCCAAGTCGAACGCCATCCTCGTCTGCCACGCGCTCTCGGGCGATCAATACGTGCTCCAGCCTCCGCCCGAAGTCTCCTCCCGCCCCGGCTGGTGGGAGGTCATGGTGGGCCCGGGCAAGCCGCTCGACACCACCCGCTATTTCATTCTGTGCGCCAACGTGCTGGGCGGCTGCATGGGGAGCGAGGGGCCGGCCTCGATCAATCCGGCGACGGGCAAGCCCTACGGCCTGTCGTTTCCCATGATCACGGTGCGCGACATGGTGCGCTCCCAGGCGCTCCTGCTCGATGCGCTCGGCATCGAGGAGCTGTTCTGCGTCACCGGCGGCTCGATGGGCGGCATGCAGGCGCTCGAGTGGGCCGTATGCTATCCGGAGCGCGTGTTCGCGGCGGTGCCGATCGCGAGCGCGGCGCGCCATTCCGCGCAGAACATCGCCTTCCACGAGGTCGGGCGCCAGGCGATCATGGCCGATCCCGATTGGCACGGCGGCGACTACCTGATCCACGGCACGCGACCCGTGCGCGGGCTCGCGGTCGCGCGCATGGCGGCGCACATCACCTATCTGTCCGAGCCCTCGCTCCACCGCAAGTTCGGCCGCCAGCTCCAGGACCGCACCACCTACAGCTTCGCCTTCGACGCCGACTTCCAGGTCGAGAGCTACCTGCGCCACCAGGGCATCACCTTCACCGACCGGTTCGACGCCAACTCCTACCTCTACATCACGCGCGCGATGGACTACTTCGACCTCGCGGCCGAGCACGGCGATTCGCTGGTCGAGGCCTTCCGGCGCACGCGGGCGCGCTGGTGCGTGTTCTCGTTCACCGGCGATTGGCTCTATCCGACCTCGGGGAACCGCGAGATCGTGCGCGCGCTCAATGCAGTGGCCGCGAACGTCTCGTTCGCCGAGATCGAGAGCGACAAGGGCCACGATGCCTTTCTCCTGGACGAGCCCGAGCTGCACAAGATCTTGACGGGGTTCCTGAACGGCGCCGCGCGCCATCGCGGGTTTCGCTTGCCATGAGCGCCGTCGCCGCCGGCGCGGGGCGCGCACTTCGCCCCGACCTCTCGGTCATCGCGGCCATGATTCCCTCGGGCACCCGGGTGCTCGATCTGGGCTGCGGCGAGGGCGAGCTGCTCGACTTCCTCGTGCACGAGAAGAGCGTCGACGGGCGCGGCATCGAGCTCTCGCAGGAGGGGGTGAACGCCTGCGTCTCGCGCGGGCTCCCGGTGATTCAGGGCGACGTCGATACCGACCTCGAGGCTTACCCCGACGAGGCCTTCGACGTCGTGATCTTGAGCCAGACCCTGCCCGCGGTGCGCCACCCGCGCGAGGTCCTGCGCGAGCTCCTGCGCATCGGCAAGCGCACGATCGTGTCCTTTCCCAACGTGGGCGTGCTCAAGCGGCGGCTCCATTTTCTGCTCGAGGGGCGGATCCCCGCCGGGCCCGCCTTCGCCTGGTTCGACACCCCCTACATCCGCCCATGCACGATCCGCGATTTCATTCGCCTCTGCGAGGACGAAGGGTTCGTCATCGAGCGGCGCTTAACGCTCGATCGCCAAGGGCGCATGGTGCCGTTCGGGCGCCATCCGAGGCTCGCCAACCTGTTCGGCGAGAACGCGGTGTTCGTGCTGACGCGGGCGCGTTAGAGGGGCCGCGGTTCGCCGAGCGAACGGGGCGAGGGCAGCGGCACGCGGGCGCCCGCGGGCACGCCGCCGCCCGGCACCGGCACATAGAGGCGCCGGCGCAGGGCGCGCCTTCGCTCGGGCCGCGCCGCGTAAACCTGCTTCGCCGCCTCGATCAGGATGACGCCGCCGATCGGCGGGCTGAAGCGGCCGATGAGGCGCTCGAGCGGCGAGGCGAGGCGCAGCAACAGACGCGAGCGGGTGGGCGGCAGATAGAGCGCGCAGCGATAGCTCGTCGGCGTGAACTGGGTCTCGCGCAGCAGCTGGCCCAATTGGGAGGGGCTGAAGGGGCGCCCCTGGCCAAAGGGCGAGCGCTCGGTGCGCGCCCACAGCCCGGCCCGGTTGGGCACCAGGATCAAGAGCCGCGCGCTCCCGCTCATCACGCGCCACACCTCGCGCAACAGCTCGCGCGACTCTTCCGTGAACTCGAGCGCGTGCACGAGCAAGATGCGGTCGATCGAGCCGTCGGGCAAGGGAATGTCGGTCTCCTCACTCAGCGCGACGAGGCGCGCCTCGTGCGCCGGCCAGGCCATAACGCCCTGGCTCGCCGGCATGAGGGCCAGCGTCCGCTCGGCTTCCTCGCGGAAGACGGGCAGGTACGGCGTGGCGTAGCCGAGGCCAAGCAGCGACTGGCCGTGGATGTCCGGCCACAGCCGGCGCAGCGCCCGGCGCAAGAGGCGGCGCGCAACCACGCCGAGCGGCGTCTCGTAGAAGGCATGAAGCTCGGACACGTCGGGGCGCATCAAAATCATTCTATCACAGCCCGGCCTCCTCGCCTGCCCACGCCCCCGATGCTATGCTTTCGGCCATGCTCGACATCCGCCAGATTCCGGCCTTCACCGACAACTACATCTACGCGGCGCGCGAGCCCGAAAGCGGGTTCGTGGCGATCGTCGATCCGGCCGATGCGGCGCCGGTGATCGCGGCGCTCGAGCGCTGGGGCTGGACGCCGACCCACATCCTCAGCACCCATCACCACGCCGACCACGTGGGCGGCAACCTCGAGCTCAAGGAGCGTTACGGGCTTATCATCGTGGGGCCGAAGGCCGATGCGAAGCGCATCCCGGGGATCGACGTTCAGGTGAGCGACGGCGAGCGCTACCCCTTCGGCGCCGAGGAAGCCCAGGTGTTCGACGTGCCCGGGCACACCCGCGGGCATATCGCCTATTGGTTCGCCCGCTCGAAGGCGCTGTTCTGCGGCGATACGCTGTTCGCGTTGGGCTGCGGGCGGCTGTTCGAGGGCACGGCGGAACAGATGTGGTCGAGCCTCAAGAAGCTTAGGGCGCTTCCGGGCGAGACCCGCGTTTATTGCGCGCACGAATACACGGAGAACAACGCGCGCTTTGCGCTCACCGTCGAGCCCGAGAACGCGGCGCTCCGGCGCCGGGCCGAGCGCGTGCGGGCGCTGCGCGCCAAGGGCGAGCCGACCGTGCCCTCGCTCCTCTCCGAGGAGATCGAGACCAACCCGTTCCTGCGCGCGGATGCGAGCGAGGCCTTGCGCGCGAGGCTCCAGCTCCGCTCGGCTCCGCCCGTCGAGGTGTTCGCCGAGGTGCGCCGGCGCAAGGACCGATTCTAGAGGAGGCTCCCCGATGATGAAGCTCAGGTTCGCCCCCATCTCCCCGTTCGTACGCAAGGTGCGCGTAGTCGCGCTCGAGACCGGCTTGGCCGCGAAGATTGCGCCGGTGCCGACCAACCCCGCAGATCCATCGAGCGGGCTCAGGGCCGAGAACCCGCTCGAGAAGATCCCGGCGCTCATCACCGAGGAGGGCGAGGCCTTGTTCGACTCGGGCGTGATTTGCGAGTACCTCGACTCGCTTCATTCCCGTGCGAAGCTGTTCCCGTCCGCAGGAAAGGCGCGCTGGACCGCGCTCAGGCGCATGGCCCAGGCCGACGGCCTCCTGGACGCCGCGGTCTTGCGCATGTACGAGCGAAGGCGCCCCGAACCCTTGCGCTCGCAGGAGTGGGACGAGCGCCAGACGGGCAAGGTCGCCCGCTCCATCGCCGCCTTCGAGAACGAGGCGCCGAGCTTTGCCGGCTTCGACATCGGCTTGATCACCCTCGCCTGCGCGCTCGGCTACCTCGACTTCCGCTTCGCCGACGAGAACTGGCGGAAAAGTGCGCCCAAGCTCGCCGCCTGGTTCACGGCAGTCTCCAAGCGCCCCTCGATGAGCGAAACCGTGCCGAAGGAGGCGGCCTAGAGCAAAATCCACCGGCGTGGAATCACGCACGGTTGCCTTGAGGCTGCCGGTCGACCCCCCACTCCCAGCCCTCCCCCGCGAGGGGGGAGGGAGCTTTTTGTTTCCCCCCTCCCCGCGCGGGAGGGGGCAGGGGGAGGGGATGCACCCACTCGATCGAATTCCGCTCTAACCCTTGTACGCCTCGTCCACCTCGACGCGGTAGCCCTCGACCAGCTTGTTGGTCTTGTTGAAGAGGCCGACGACGGCCATGAGCTCGCCCAGCATCTCATCGCTCAGGCCCAATTTGCGCGCGGCCGCGGTGTGGCTCAGCACGCAGTACTCGCAGCCGTTGGTGGCTGAGACGGCAACGGCGATCATCTCCTTGGTGCGCTGATCGAGCGCGCCCGGCGCCATCACGGCCTTCACTTCCGCCCACAGGCGCATGAGCGTCGGCGGATGATGCGCGATCGTCTTCCAGAAGTTGGGCACGAAGTCGATGCCGCGCGTGCGCTTGATGTCGTCGTACACGTCGCGCACGACGCCTTCGGCGTCCTTCTCCTCGATCATCGCCACCGTGGGCATGGTATCCCCTCCTCGAACCTCGCACCGCACCCGGCGGCTAGAGCAGCATCCGGTCGGTTGGAATCGCTTTCAGCGATCCAACGACCGGATAAAGCTGCTCTATCGTCTTTAAATCTAGAGCAATTTCATCCACTCAGATTGAACCGGACGGTTCAATCTGAGTGGATATTGCTCTAGCCTACTCGATGTGATGCCCGCCGTTGATGGGGATGAGGGCGCCGGTGATGAAGGAAGCCTCATCGGCCGCGAGGAACACCACCGCGCGGGCCACGTCCTCGGGCCGGCCCAAGCGCCCCACGGGGATCTCGGCCACGATCTTGCCCACGATCTCAGGCGCCACCGCGCGCACCATGTCGGTGTCGATGTAGCCCGGCGCGATCGTGTTGACCGTGATGTTGCGCGAGGCCCCCTCGCGCGCGAGCGACTTGGTGAAGCCGTGCATGCCGGCCTTGGTCGCGGTGTAATTGGTCTGGCCGAGCTGGCCCCGCTGGCCGTTGATCGAGCCCACGTTGACGATGCGCCCGAAGCGCCGCTCGCGCATGCCCTCGATGACGAGGCGCGAGAGGTTGAAGCACGAGGTCAAGTTCGTCTCGATCACCTCGCGCCACGCTTCGGGGCTCATCTTGTGCAGTGTCGTATCGCGGGTGATGCCCGCGTTGTTGACCAGCACCTCGATCGGTCCCAGCTCCGCCACGACGCGCGCGACGCCCTCGCGGCAGGCCGCAAAATCAGCCACGTTCCACTTGTAGGCGGCGATCCCCGTGCGCGCCGAGAATTCACGCGCCGCCGCCTCGTTGGCGGCATAGTTCGCGGCCACGCGGTAACCGGCGGTTTTCAGCGCCTCGGCGATGGCCGCGCCGATGCCGCGGGTGCCGCCCGTGACCAACGCTACGCGTCCCATCGATTTCTCCCTTAGGGCGGCTTTCCCCTCTTGAGGGCACAATGGCCGACCGCGAATGCACCGGTCTTAACCGGTCAAAAAAGCCGGCGTCCCAGCGGGAGCCAATGGCGCACAGTGCCGCCAGCCACCCACTTGCCGGCCCGCGCGATCCCGCGCCCGAACGATTGTCTTGACGGCCCGGCGAAGCTCGCCGCCTCGGCCGGCGCTCATATGACCCATCTCGCGCGCAATCTCAAGCCCGGAGCGCCGTCGCAGGCGGCCGGCGAGCCCGGCGCCGGACGCGCGCCTGGGCCGGGACGGCGGCCTTAAGGCTTAAAAGCCAATCGGCGAGCGGCTGCCACACCGCCTCGGGCGCGCGAGCGCTCGCCACCATGCCGACATGGCCCAAGGCCGCGCTCAACACTTTCGCTCCGGGGATGGCCCGGGCGAGCGTGGCCGCGCCCTTGGGCGACACGATGCGATCGTTCTTAGGGATCACCGCGAAGCTCGGCACGGCGAGCCGCGCAGGATCGACCGCGCGGCCGGCGACGCGCCACAGGCCGCGCCCCGGGCGGTTCTCGCCGTACCAGCCCACGAACACCTCGCGCGCCACCGCGAGCGGGAGCGGGATGCCGTCGTTCGCCCAGTCCTCGAGCGCCACGAAATCGAGCGCCTCGGCGCTTGCCGGATCGAGCGCCGCGAAGGCGCGGAACTTGGCCGGCACCCGCGCGGGATCGAGCAGCGCGAAGAGCGCCTGCAGGAGATCGACGGGCACGGGATGAGAAGGCGCGAGCACCGCCTCGAGCGCGGCCATCATCTGGCCCAAGCGGCGCGCGTCCTCGGCGCGCTCGGCGTGGAAGTCCCAGGGCGTGGCCAAGAGCGCGAGCCCCGCGATGTCGCGGCGAGAGAGCGCCGCGGCGAGCGCCATGAGCCCGCCCATGCAGTAGCCGGCGAGCACGATCGGCCGGCCCGCCAAGGCGACCCAATCGAGCGCGCGCTCGAGCCGGCCCCCGATGTAATCGTCGAAGGCAAAGTGGCGCTCGGTGTCGTCCGGTGCGCCCCATTCGAGCAGCAAGGGGCGAAGGCCCCGCGCGCTCAAGAAACGCAGCAGGCTGCGCCGCTCGGAGAGATCGAGGATGTAGCCGCGATTGACGAGCGAGGGCACGAACACGATGGGCGGACCTGCGCGCTCCGCGCCGCCGTAGTCGAGGAGCCGGCTGCTGCCCTCGCGCCACGGCACGGGCGGCTCGGGCAAGCGCCGCCGATAGGGATGGGCGCGGTAGGCCGAGATGCCCTCGAGCATCGCCGCCAGACGGCGCGCTCCCGCAACGCCGAGCGCCGAGGCGAGCTCAGCGACGGGCTCTCGTTCGAGCGCGCGGGCGAGCCGCCGGCCCTCCGCCGCGAGCTCGTCTTTCCAGACGAGCAAGCCGCTTCTCGCAAGCGGCAAGGCGGCGTGCGAGCTCGCCCAGATCAACCACGCCGCCATCAGGTGGAGCGGCAGCGGACGAGGCCCGGCCCGCTCCTCCGCGGCGCGCTCGCTCATCGGGGCGTCCCGCGGCCAGCGTCGAGAGCGCGGCCAGAAACGATGCCGCGAGCGTGGGGTCGGCCACAAACGCCTGCGCCTGCCTCTCCCACAGGTCGAGGAAGCGCTCGATCAAGGCGATGGGGTCGGGCTCGCTCACCACGGCCCAAGTATAAGGGTGCCGTCCCGGCCGAGGAAGGCGAGGCCGTCTTACCGCAGCGCAACAGCGCATTTGCGCAGCGCGGCAAATCCTGACAGACTTTAAGGGTTCCGGCCCTCTCGCGGCCGGCGGATCGGGCAGCTGCGAAGCGGTTGATCAAGGGCTCCATGGCGAAGGACGAGCCGAAAGGCGAAGCGCCGGTCATCATCAAGAAGTACGCCAATCGCCGTCTCTACAACACGGCCACGAGCAGCTACGCGACGCTGGACCATCTCTGCCGGATGGTCAAGGAGGGCGCCGAATTCGTGGTCTACGACGCCAAGAGCGGCGAGGACATCACGCGCCAGGTGTTGACCCAGATCATCGTGGAGGAGGAGGGCAAGGGGCAGAAGCTGTTACCGCTCGCCTTCCTGCGCCAATTGATCCGCCTTTACGACGACAGTCTGCAAGCCTTCCTGCCGGGTTACCTCGAGCTCAGCATGGACAACTTCGCGCGCCATCGCGAGGAGATGCGCGCTTACATGACCAAGGCGTTCGGCGGACTGCTGCCGCTCCAGCCGCTCGAGGAAATGGGGCGCCAGAACATGGCGATGATCCAGCGCGCGCTCAACCTGTTCATGCCCGGGGCGGGGTCGGGCAACGGCGCGGACGCGAGCGAGGCGCCGGCTCAACCCGAGCCGCAGGCGAAGCCGGCGGGCGATGAGATCGAGGCGCTCAAGGCCAAGATCGACGCCATGCAGCGCGAGCTCGAGCGGCTCGCGCGCAAGGATCGCGCTTGATCGAGCGGGCGTAGGCTCGCGTTCAGCCGGCGAGCGAGGAGCGCCGCTTGAGCGCCGGATAGTGCGGCTCGTGGGCCGGGGCGGGGGCCTCGCGCCAGGGCGGATGGGGGGTCGGCCGCCCGAAGTAATAGCCCTGCAGATAGTGCACGCCATGGCCGGTCACGAGATTGGCGACCTCGGCGGTCTCGACGCACTCGGCCACGGTCGCGAGCCCCAGGCCGTCGGCGAAGGTTTGCAGCGTGCGCACGAACAGCCGCGCATCGGAGCGCTGCCCGAGCGAGCGAATGAACGAGCCGTCGATCTTGACGACGTCGACCGCCATCTCCTGCAGATGGCGGAACGAGGTGTAGCCCGCGCCGAAGTCGTCGAGCGCGATGCGGCAGCCGCGCTCGCGCACCATGTGGGCGAAGCGCACCGCCTCGCGGATGTCCTCGAGCACCGCGGTCTCCGTGATCTCGACCATGAGGCGCGGGGCCACGTCCGGATGATCCTTGAGCAGGCCGTCGAACAGCCGGAACCACGCGGGATCGCCCGCGGATAGCCCCGAGATGTTCATGGCGAGATGAACGTCCGGATGCTCGGCCAGCTCGCGCACGACCATCTCGAGCACGCGCCGGTCGAGCGGGCGGGCCAAGCCCATCTGCTCGACAATGGGCATGAAGTTGCCGGCCGAGACCCGGGCGCCATCGGGCTCGACCATGCGCACCAGGCATTCGTGGTAGGCGACCTTGCCCGTGTGCGCCTCGACCACGGGCTGGAAGTCGAGCGACAGCCGATTCTCCTTGAGCGCCGCCTGGACCGTCTCGGCGGTCGAGAGCGAGACCCGGAGCGTCTGCGATTCCTGCTCGCTCAGATTGTACACGGCGTAGCAGTTGCGCCCGGCGCGGCGCGCCTGCTCGAGCGCGATCTCCGCCTTGGCGATGGCGTCGTGGGCTTCGCGGACCGTCTCCGGGTAGAGCACGACGCCGATCGTCACCGTCAGCAGGAGATGGCTCTTGCGCTCCTCGTAGGCCGCGCGCTGCACCGCATCCAGAATCTTCTCGGCGATCACCGGCACTTGCTCGCCCTTGCAGCCGTTGAGCACGATGCCGAACTGATCGTTGCCCACCCGGCCCACGACGTCGCTCGCGCGCAAGCACGAATCGAGCGCCCGACTCACGGCCAGCACGGCGGCATCGCCGGCGGCCTGGCCGTGCGTGTAATTGATGAGGGTCAAGTTGTCGATGCCGACGAGGAGGAACGAGCCCGGCATGTGGTGGCGCAGGCTGAAGGCCAAGGCGCTGCAAAGCGCCTCGCGCAGCCGCGTGCGGTTGTACTGGCCGGTGAGCTCGTCGAAGTTGGCAAGGCGCGTAAGCTGGGCATCGGCGGGCCGGCCGCGCTGGAGGTTGCGCACCGCGCCGATGATCCGTTCCGGCTGCCCGGCGTGATCGAACTCCACAATGCCGCGATCGAGGAGCCGCACGCACGTGCCGTCGCCGCGTCGGAAGCGGTATTCGCATTCGAAGCGCTGGCGGTCGTCGAAATGGCGGGCGTGGACCTGCTTGAGGACGGTGCGGTCCTCGGGCTCGACGCGGGCCAGGAAGGCCTCGAAGGTGTCGAGCGGCTCGCCGTCGGCGGTCCCCAGCACTTCGAGCGCGTTCGGCGTCCAGGTCATGGCGCCGGAGGCGAGATCCCATTCGTACACGGCGTCGCCGCAGAGGGCGACGCCCAATCGCAGACGCTCGAGCTCGTTCTCGCTTGCAGCGCGCATAGGACTCCCGCTTGCCCGACCCCCGATCGGTGCCACGTATCGCGCTCGAAGTCTCGCGGATCCGGGGTGCGAACGGCACCCCTTCGGACCCGCCCACGATCATTGCGGGCCGCCGTTAAAAAAGACTTGAAGGATGGCCGGCGCCCGCCGCTGGCGCCCGCCGCCGGCGCTCGAACGACGGAGGCCGGGACGCGCGGGGGCGTTGGTTAACGCGTTACGCGATCGAGGCCAGCACCTCGCGCAGCGTGGAAAAAATCTGGTCGATGTGATTCTTCTGCACGATGAGCGGCGGCGAGAGCGCGATCGTATCGCCCGTCGTGCGCACCAGCACACCTTTTTCGAATGCCTTAAGGAAGGCCTGAAAAGCCCGCGCCGCGGGCCGGCCTTCCATCGGCTCGAGCTCGATGGCGCCGATCAATCCGAGATTGCGCAGGTCGATCACGTGGCGGCAATCCTTGAGGCCGTGCAGCGCCTCCTCCCAATACGGCCCGATCTCGTGAGCGCGCGTGAACAGGCCCTCCTCCTGATAGACGTCGAGCGTCGCAAGCCCCGCCGCACAGGCGATGGGATGGCCCGAATAAGTGTAGCCGTGGAAGAGCTCGATCGTGTTTTCCGGCGCGTTCATGAAGGCCTCGTAGACGTGGGCGCGCGCGGCCACGGCACCCATCGGAATGGCCGCGTTGGTCAAGCCCTTGGCCATGGTGAGGAGGTCGGGAAGGACGCCGAAATAGTCGGCGGCGAAGGGCGCGCCGAGCCGCCCGAAACCCGTAATCACCTCGTCGAAGATGAGCAGGATTCCGTGCTCATCGCACAGCGCGCGGAGCCGCTCGAGATAGCCCTTGGGCGGAACCAGCACGCCGGTCGAGCAGGCCACGGGCTCGACAATCACCGCCGCGATCGTCGAGGCGTCGTGGAGCGCGACCAGGCGCTCGAGATCGTCGGCGAGATGGGCGCCCCATTCGGGTTGCCCCCGGCGGAACGCCATTCTGTCGTGCTCGTACGTGTGGCGCAGGTGATCGACGCCCGCGAGCATGGCGCCGATGCCGAAGGTCTTGCGGTTGGCCACCATGCCGCCCACCGAGATGCCGCCGAAGCCGACTCCGTGATAGCCGCGCTCGCGCCCGATCAGCCGCTGGCGTGTGCCCTCGCCCCGCGCGCGGTGGTAGGCGAGCGCGATCTTGAGCGCCGTGTCGACCGATTCCGAGCCCGAGTTCGTGAAGAACACATGGTCGAGATCGCCCGGGAGCAGGCCGGCCACGCGCGAGGCGAGCTCGAAGGAGGAGGGGTGGCCCATCTGGAAGGCCGGCGCGTAGTCCATGCGCGCCGCCTGCTCGGCGATCGCGCGGGTGATGGGCTCGCGGCAATGCCCGGCGTTCGTGCACCAGAGCCCTGCGGTGCCGTCCAAGACCTTGCGCCCGTCAAGCGTCGTGTAATGCATGTCCTTGGCGGAGACGAGGAGGCGGGGATGGGCCTTGAACTGGCGATTGGCCGTGAACGGCATCCAGTAGGCCTCGAGGTTGTTGGTATCGAATTTCTCCGGCGCGAAGATCGTCGACATGGCCGCTGCCATCCCCTCCCTAAACGCTGAGAATCGCTGACAAGTGGTCGTTTGAGCGGCCAACTTAGCATGGGTCTTGGCGGGCGCAACGAAGCACCCCCCGCCCACCTTGGCCGGCGCCCTCGCTAAGCCCCGTTCGGTTAACGGTCGTGGTTAATAAGGCATTGAAATATCTCAAAAAAACTTGCTAAATCCGGCGAATTCGGGTAAGCTTCTATTGTTATTTCTTGACGCACGGACGGGCAGAGCGTACGCGGCATGAGCTTGGCGGTTTCCTCCTACTACGCCCCGGGCGTTGAGGCCTACGCGAACGCACTCAACGCACAGGCGCTTTACGGCGCACGCCCAGCCCAGCCTGCGGAGCTGGTGGCGCGGCTCGATTCGCACAGCGAGTTCCAGCGCGAGACCGGCGTCGCGGTGGAGCGGGACGCACAGGGCAGCGAGGAGCCGCGTTCGCTGCGCCGCCCCGTGGGCAGCATCGAGGAGCGGCGTGCGTCCTCGCGCCGGCCGAGCGATCTGCTGCTTCATTCCACCGCCTTCCTCGCCCAGTTCATTGCCCAGGCGTTGCGTCCCTCGGCCGAAGCGCGCACCGACGTGATGCCGCACGAGGGGTTCGCCGCCTACCGCTTGGCGGCCGAGCGCGGCATCGCCTACTTCGGCATTCTCGATCCCATCGATTTTGCGGTTTGACGCGGCCCCGCCGCGCGCGCTCCAATAACCTCGCGTGAAACCGGAGCCGGCGATCGCGCGGGATGAACCCGGGCGCGCGATCCCTTGAGACATGCCGCCGTCGTGAGCGTGGACGATTCTCCGACGATCGAGGAAGTGCTGAGGCGGGGCGAGCCCGCGGCGCCCGCGCTCGGCTCGCCCAACGGCGAGCCGCTGAGCTACGCGGCCCTGCGATCGGCGGGCGAAGCCCTGGCGCAGACACTTGCCGCGAGCGGGCTTTCGCACGGCGACCGGGTCGCGCTGGTGCTGCCGAATGGGCCGGCGCGGCGCGGCCCACCTGGTACAGCGCGGTTCCCACCATGCATCAGATGCGGCTTACGCGCCTCCGCGGCTCGCGCGAGGCACCCGCGGCAAGGCTCCGCTTCCTGCGCTCGTCCTCGGCCGCCTTGCCGGAGCCGACGCGCCGCGAGCTCGAGGCCCGCTTCGAGGCGCCGGTGATCGAGGCCTATGGCATGACGGAGGCCGCCCATCAGATGGCGAGCAACCCCTTGCCGCCCGCCGTGCGTAAGGCCGGCACCGTGGGCCGCGCCACCGGCTGCGAGATCGCCGTCATGGACGAGGCCGGGCAACGGCTTCAAGCGGGCGAGCGGGGCGAGATCGTGATCCGCGGGCCGTCGGTGATGACAGGCTACGACCACAACCCCGCGGCCAATGCCGAGGCCTTCCGGGACGGCTGGTTGCGCACCGGCGATCTCGGCCGTCTCGACGGCGAGGGCTATCTCACGCTCGACGGCCGCCTCAAGGAGATCATCAACCGAGGGGGCGAGAAGATTGTGCCGCGCGAGATCGACGAGGCGCTCTCAACCCACCCGGCGATCGCGCAGGCGGTGGCCTTCGCCATCCCCCACGCCTCCCTCGGAGAGGATGTGGCGGTGGCGGTGGTGCTGCGCCACGGCGCGCCGGTGGATGCCGAGCGGCTGCGCACCTACTTGGCCGAGCGCCTCGCCCCCTTCAAGGTGCCGCGCAAACTGCTCGACGCCATCCCGCTCGGTCCGACCGGCAAGCTGCAGCGCAGCCGGCTGGCCGAGCTGTTGGCCCACGCGCTGGGTCTTGCCCCATGAGCATCGCGGTTTTCGGCGCGGGCGCGATCGGCGCCTATGTGGGCGCGCGGCTGTTCGAGGCGGGCGCGCCCGTTACCCTGATCGCGCGCGGCGCGCATTTGCGCGCCATGGCCGAGCGCGGGCTCCTCTTGCGCGAGCGCGGGGGCCTTGAGCGGCGCCTCGACGTGCCCGTCTCGGGCGAGCCCGAGAGGTTGGGTGCACAGGACTACGTCCTGCTGGCGCTCAAGGCGCAGCAGGTGGCGGCCGCGTGCCCGGCCATCGCGCCGCTCTTGGGCCAAGGCAGTGCGCTGGTGACGCTCCAGAACGGCCTCCCCTGGTGGTACTTCTATGGGCTTGCCGGCGAGTGGCGCGAGCGGCGCCTCGCCTCGCTCGACCCGGGCGACGTGCAATGGCGCACGCTCGGACCCAAGCGCGTGATCGGCGCGGTGGTCTATCCGGCGGCCGAGATCGTCGAGCCGGGCATCGTCGAGGTGGTCTCGAGCCATGAGCTTAACCGCCTGCCCTTGGGCGAGCCCGACGGCAGCCTCTCCGAGCGGGCGAAGCGCCTGAGCGCGCTTCTGAGCGAGGCCGGGTTCAAGGCCCCGGTCCGGCGCGACATCCGCACCGAGATTTGGGTCAAGCTCTGGGGCAACCTCGCGTTCAATCCGATCGGGGCGCTCACCGGCGCGACGCTCGAGGCGATGGCGCGTGATCCCAAAACGCGTGCCCTCATCGCCGCCACGATGCGCGAGGCGCAAGAGGTTGCGGCACGCCTTAAGATCACGATGCCCGTCTCGATCGAGCAGCGCATCCGAGGGGCCGAGCGGGTGGGCGCGCACAAACCCTCGATGCTGCAGGACCTCGAGCGGGGGCGCAGCCTCGAGCTCGAGGCGCTCTTGGGCTGCGTGGCCGAGCTGGGCCGAATGGTGGGGGTCGTGACGCCGCTGATCGATGCGCTCTATGCACTGGTCAGCCAGCGCGCACGTATCGTGGGCTGCCACACCGGCTAGATCAGAGCCCGAGCGCGCAGCCGTCCTTGCGCGAATCCGAGCCGCCGATCAGAACGCCACGCGCGCGGTCGATCCAGATTGCCTGGCCACCGCCCAACGGCTCGTTCGCGCGCGCGATCCGGTGCCCCCGAGCACGCAAGGCCGTGGCCGTGGCCTCGGGCACGCCCGCTTCGAGGGCATAGAGGCCCTCGAAAGAGAAGCCGCGGGGGCAGTCGATCGCCTCCTGGGGATCCATGCCGTAATCGAGCATGTTGCACAGCACATGAACCTGACCCACCGGCTGGTAATGGCCGCCCACGACGCCGAAGGGCATGAGCGCCTTGCCCTGCTTCATCGCCAGCGCCGGCATGATGGTATGGAGCGGCCGCTTGCGCGGCGCGAGTGCATTGGGATGCCCCGGCTCGAGCGAGAAAGAGGCGCCGCGATTGTGCAGCATGACGCCGCAACCCGGTGCGAACAGCCCGGAGCCGAAGCCGTGGAACAGCGAATTGATGAACGAGACGGCATTCCCTTCACCATCGACCACGGCGAGATAGACGGTATCGGGGTAACCGGGCACGAGCGAGGGCGGCAGCCGTTCCAGGGCGCGAGTCATGTCGATGGCGCCCCGCAGCCGTGCGGCGCGCTCCTTCGAGATGAGCGCGTCCACGGGCACCTCCGCCTGCGCCGGGTCCGCGATGAGACGATCGCGCTCGCGGAACGCAAGGCGCGTGGCCTCCGCCTCGAGGTGAAAACGCTCCGGCCCCAAGGGATCGAAGCGGGCGAGATCGAAACCCTCGAGGATGTTGAGCATGACGAGCGCGGCGACGCCCTGCCCGTTGGGCGGGCATTCGAAGACCTCGATGCCGCGGTAGCTCGTGCTCACGGGCCTCACGTATTCGGGCTCGAAGGCGGCGAAGTCCTCGAGCGTGTGGCGGCCCCCGCGGGCATTCAAGAGCGCCACGATCTCATTCGCCGGGGCGCCCTCGTAGAACGCCTGCGCGCCGTCTCGGCCGATGAGCCGCAGTGTTTGGCCCAGCGCCGGCTGACGGTGCGTCTCGCCGGGCTCGGGCGAGCGCCCTTCGGGCAGGAACGCCGCGCGCGCGGCGGGCTCGGCGGCGAGCTTGTCCGCCTCGCGTTGCCAATCGAAGGCGACGCGCGGAGACACCGGATAGCCCTCCTCCGCGAGCGCGGCCGCGGGCTCGAGCAGCCGGGGAAGCGGCTTCGTACCGTAATCCTCGGCGAGCCTCGCCCAGGCCGCGACCGCGCCCGGCACGGTCACGGCATGGGCACTCGTCAGGCCGATCGCGCGTACGCCCTGCTCGCGCAACGCCCGGGCGTTGGCGCCGGCCGGCGCGTAGCCCGAGCCGTTGAGCGCAATCAGCGGCCCCCCGCTCGCCTTGTAGAGCACGAAGCAGTCGCCGCCGATGCCCGTCGACTGCGGCTCGACCACGGCCAAGACCGCGGCGGCCGCGAGCACCGCATCGACCGCATTGGCCCCCTCGCGCAACAGCTCGAGCGCGCTCAGCGTGGCCAGCGGGTGCGAGGTCGCCGCCATGCCGCGCCGCCCGTAGGCGGGCGAGCGGCCGGCGCGCTGAAAATCACGCACGCGCGGGCGCTCCGCCCACAGGCGCGTGCGATTGGCGCGCGGCCCGATCTCTCGTAGAGTGGCCCCGAGGGATGTCATGAGCGCGCGCGTCGTCCTCGCCGAAGGCGACATCACGAAGCAAGAGACCGATGCGATCGTGAACGCCGCGAACGAACGGCTGCTCGCCGGCGGCGGGGTCTGCGGCGCGATCCATCGGGCCGCGGGGCCGGAGCTCGAGGCGGAATGCCGCAGGCTCGGCCCCTGCCCCACGGGCGAGGCGCGAATCACCAAGGGCTACCGGCTCAAGGCCAAGTTCGTGATCCACGCGGTCGGGCCCGTGTGGCGGGGCGGCGGAGGGGGTGAGGACGATCGGCTCGCCCGTTGTCACCAGAGCGCTCTCGAACTCGCCCGTGCCCATGGGCTCAAGAGTATCGCGTTTCCCGCCATCAGCACGGGCATTTTCGGTTTTCCCGCCGAGCACGCGGCGCGCATCGCGCTCAAGGAGGCGCTCGCCTGGCCGCAGGCGCTGCCGGAGCGCATCGTCTTCGTGCTGTTCGGCAAGTCGGCCTACGATACCTTCGCGGCGGCCCTGCGCGAACTTCAGAGCGGCGGCGACTGATCGGGAGGAGAGCGCGTGGCGGATTACGAAGTGTTGGATCGGCGGCGCGCCTACGACGGGTTCTTCAAGATCGACGTCTACACGCTGCGCCACCGGCTCTACCGGGGCGGCCTCAGCGCCCCGTTGCGACGCGAGGTGTTCGAGCGCGGGCATGCGGCGGCCGTGATCCCTTACGATCCGGCGAGCGACCGGGTCGTGCTCATCGAGCAGTTCCGCGTCGGCGCCATCGGCGCGCCGGGACGCCCCTGGGTGCTCGAGCCCGTAGCCGGCATCATCGAGGAGGCCGAGAGCCCGGAGGACGTCGCACGCCGCGAGGCCCGGGAGGAGGCGGGCCTTAAGCTTGGGGAGCTCATCCTCATCGCGCACTACTTGGCGAGCCCGGGCGGCACCTCCGAGCGCATCACGCTCTACTGCGGCCTCGTCGAGGCCAATGGCGCGGGCGGCGATTTCGGCGCCGCCCGCGAGCACGAAGACATCCGCGCCTTCGCCCTGCCTTTCGAGGAGGCCTGGCGCGAGGTCTGGGCGCGACCGGTGCAGGCGGCCTCGACGCTCATCGCGATGCAGTGGCTCGCGCTCAACCGCTCGCGCTTGCGCGCCAGCGCGCCAGGGGCTTGAGTGTGGCGGGAGGGCGTGCCCTCTGCTAAAAAGGCGCCATTGAGCGAGGGCGTGCCGTGAGCTTCCCGGATACTCCTTATCCAGATATCGGCGCCTATTGCGACGCCTATCTCGAGCGCATCCGCGCGGCGGGGCGCTCGATCGACCGCGCGCTCCTTGCCCGCGCCGCCGAGCGCCTCTTGGCCGCGTTCAAGCGCGGCTCGTGGCTCTTCGCCTGCGGCAACGGCGGATCAATGTGCGACGCGATGCATTTCGCCGAGGAACTATCGGGGAGGTTCCGGAGCGACCGGCGTCCGCTGGCCGTCGCCGCCA
>CAZVZP010000008.1:23138-24211 GCA_964631625.1 uncultured Hyphomicrobiales bacterium
CAACGGCGGCTCGGCGGCGATCGCCAACCACCTGCTCTGCGACTTCGCCAAGGGTATTCAGACCGACACGGCGATCCTGCCCCGCGTGGTCAGCCTCTCGGCCAATCTCGAGCTCCTGACCGCGATCGCCAACGACATCGCCTACGCGGACGTGTTCGCCTACCAGCTGCGCACGAGCGCGCGGCCGGGCGACATGCTGCTCACCATCAGCGCCTCGGGCGATTCGGAGAACATCGTGCGCGCGCTCGAATGGGCGCGGGCGAACGGCATCGACAGCATCGCGCTCACGGGTTTCTCGGGCGGGCGCTCGGCGCGGCTCGCGAGCCTTAATCTCCATGTCGAGGGCGACAACTACGGCGTCGTCGAGGACACGCACCAGTCGATCATGCACATCCTCGCGCAATACCTGCGCTCGAGCGCAATGGATGCGGCGCTCGTGCCGGAGCGCAAGTTCTGAAGGCTCGAGGCGACTCGAGCTATTCGGTCGGCGAGTGCTTGGCCAGGATGCGCTGGAGCGTGCGCCGGTGCATGTTGAGGCGCCGCGCCGTCTCCGAGACGTTGCGATCGCACTGCTCGTAGACCCGCAGGATGTGCTCCCAGCGCACGCGGTCGGCCGACATCGGCTGCTCGCGGGGCGCCGGCAGCGGCCGGCCGCTCGCCAGCAGCGCGGCCTCGACGTCGTCGGCGTCGGCCGGCTTGGCGAGGTAGTCGACCGCGCCCTGCTTGATCGCGGCGACGGCGGTGGCGATGTTGCCGTAGCCCGTGAGCACCACGATGCGCACGTCGCTGCGCGCGGCCCGCAGCGTCTCCACCAGATCGAGCCCGCTGCCGTCGGGCATGCGCAGATCGACCACCGCGAAGGCGGGCCGGAACGTCGCCGCCCTGCGCGCCGCCTCCTCGACGCCCGCCGCGCTCTCGACGATGAAGCCGCGCCGCGCCAGGGCGCTGCTCAGCCGCGTGCGGAACACCTCGTCATCGTCGACCACGAGCAGCGTGCGGTCGGTGGGGATTGCGGGTGTCTCGGCGGCGCTCATCGGCTTGAAGCCGTCCTTGACGGCCTGGTCGTAATTCAC
>CAZVZP010000008.1:24221-31628 GCA_964631625.1 uncultured Hyphomicrobiales bacterium
GACCCCTCACGTCGCGGCCTTAAGCGCCGGGCACCGGATCGCGCGGCAGCGCCGCGCGCGCCTCGACGGTCTTGCGCCGCCACAGCACGCTGACCTGCGCGCCGCCGGTGCGCCGGTTGGCGAAGCTCAAGACCGCTCCCGTGCGCTGCAGCAGGTTCTTGGCGATGAACACGCCGAGTCCCATGCCCCCCTCGTCCCGCTCCCGGCGCAGATACGGTTCGCCGAGGAGGCTCAAGATCCCCGGCGCGAATCCGGGCCCATCGTCCATGATCGTCAAGCCGACTTGGTCGTCGCTCCAGCGCAACCGGAGCTCGACGCGAGCCTTGGCGAAGCGCATGGCGTTGTCAACCAGATTGCCGAGGCCGTGGATGATCTCGGGCCGGTGAGGCACGAGCGGTTCAAGGCTCCCGGGTGCCGTGTCCTCGGGCCGGGCGTCGACGGCGAGCGCGATGCCCTCGCGCTGGCGCGTCTCGCCCACCGCGCGGACGAGGGCGCCTACCCGCAAGGCCTCGACCGGCGCCACCTCGAGGCTGGCGCCTTTGCGCGGCAGCTGGGCCAGAAGCTCGCGGCAGCGCGCCACCTCGCTCTGCAACTGGCGCACATCGCCGGCAAGCGTGCTTCCGGCCGGCAGCTCGCGCGTCATCTCCTTGACGATGACCGAGATCGTGGCGAGCGGCGTGCCGAGCTCGTGCGCCGCCGCAGCCGCCAAGGCACCGAGCGCGGAGATGCGCTGTTCTTGGGCGAGCGCCAGCTGGGTCGCGGAGAGCGCATCCCCCATGCGCCGCGACTCCTCCGCGATCCGCCAGGCGTAGCCGGCGATGACCAGGATGCCGAGCACGAGCGCGCTCAACAGCCCGAGCACGTAAAGATCGGGCAGCTCGACCCAGCGCGTCTCCCAAGGCAGCGGCAGGTGCACCTGGGTGATGGCGCTCGCGAAGGCGATGGCGAGCAGGCACAGCACGGCGGTCGAGTGCAGGCTGAGCACGGTGGCCGAGATGGTGACGGGCACGAGCATCAGGAGCGAGAACGGATTCTGCAGGCCGCCCGTGAGCCCCAGGAGCGTGGCGAGCTGGAAGATGTCGAAGCTCAAGAGCGCGGCGCCACCGAGATCGCCCACGCGGGTCGCCCGCGGCAGCGCCAGCCAGAGTCCGAGGTTGAGGAGCGCCAGGGCCGCGATCGTCGCGACCACGGGCTCGAGCGCCAGGCGATATCCGAGGCCGAGATGGACGATGAGCACGGCCGCGAGTTGGCCCAAGACCATGCCCCACCGGATGAGGAGGAGCGTGCGCAGGCGGATTCGCGCGCGCGGGCCCTCCCGTTGCATCCAGCCGGTGAGCGGCGAGCCCTGCTCCAATGTCGCATCCATGAGGCCTCGGTTCGACAAACGCGTTGCGTGCAAGCTGTGCGCGAGTTTAGGTGAGCCGGCGGATGGGCAAAAGGCCATTCGAGCCCGTGGGGCGAGGCCATGGCATCGCCGCAAACTCTGGCCTATAACCCCGGAAGGAACGACAACGACGGCGCGACCATGAGCGACGCCCGGGGCAGCGGCCCCCCTTTCGGTCCGGCCGATCTCTTCAACGGCCGGCTGTGGTGGAGCCAGATCCGGAGCGCCTCGGCGCTGTTCCTCCGCTTCCACCCGTTCGATCGGCGCGCGGCCCCGCCCGCGCGCACGCTCGCATCGGCCGCGCGCGCCTTTCCCCTGGTCGGGGCTGCGCTCGGGCTCGCCGGCGGCATCGCCTACGCGATCCTGGCCGGGCTCGGCTTGCCGCCGCTCTTGGCCGCGCTCGCTGCCACCGGCGCCCTCGTGCTACTCACCGGGGCGCTGCACGAAACGCAGCTCTGCCAGTTCGCCGAGCGCGGAAAGGACAGCGGCACGCTCCGGCTCGGCCCGACCGGCGTGATCGCGCTTCTGATGGCGCTCGGCGCGCGCATCGCGACGATTGCGGATCTCGAGCAGCCGGGGCTCGTGATCGCGGCGCTCGTCGCCGCGGGCGCCGTCTCGCGCGCCACACTCCCCGCGCTGGCCCGTTATCTCCCCGCGAGCCCTGCGACGCCGCTTGAGCGCGCCGTTGCGGCGCAGCCTCGCGAGGCGGGGCCCGAGGAGCCCGTAGCCGAGAGCGAGACGGCGGCGAGCGCGCCCGCGGCGAGCGCGCCGGTGGCAAACGCGCCGGGGGATGAGCGCTCCGAGCCTGCGGCGGAAAGCGAGCAGCCGGAGGATGCAGCCGCAGCGGCCATGCCCGCGAGCGCGCCGCCCTCGCTCGCCGACATCGTAACGGCGGGAGGCCTTGCGGCGCTCATCGCGCTGATCGCGCTCGGCGCCAACGGGCTCGCGGCGCTCGTGGCCGGAGCGGCGGGCGCCGCCGCGCTCGTGGCCATCGCGCGCCGCCCCGTAGCCGAGCCCGCGACGCTGGGCGCCAGCCAGCAGTGCGGCGAGATTCTCTTCCTCATCGTCCTCGCCGCGCTCGCCTAAAGCGTTATTTGGCGAAATGGCATCACGGATGAGCGTCAAATTTGCCGATGCCCCCACCCCGGCCCTCCCTCACGAGGGGGGAGGGAGCTGCTTATTTCGTCCTCCTCCCCGCGCGGGAGGGGGTAGGGGGAGGGGCGCGCTTCCACTTAATCCAATAGCGCTCTAGAGATGGCCGCGGCGCCCCGCATTATCACCTTGATCCCCTCGGCGACCGAGATCGTGGCCGCGCTCGGGCTCGCCCGCCACATCGTCGGGCGCTCCCACGAATGCGACTTCCCCGCGGAGGTTGTGGCGCTGCCTCCCTTGACCCGGCCCCGCTTTTCGACCGATCAATCGAGCGCCAAGATTCACGAGAGCGTGAGCGCGTTGCTCGATCAGGCGCTCGGGATCTACGCGCTCGACATCGAGACCTTCGCGCGCCTTGTGCCGACCCACATCGTGACGCAGACGCGCTGCGAGGTGTGCTCGGTCAGCCTCGCCCAGGTCGAGGAGGCGGCGGCGAGTTTGCTCGGAGCGCGGCCCACGATCTTGGCTCTCGCGCCGATGCGGCTTGAGGACGTCTTCGAGGATACGCGCCGCGTTGCCCAGGCCCTCGGCGTTACGGCGGAGGCCGAGCGGCGCATCGCCGAGTGGCGCGCGCGCCTGGCCAGGCTCGACCAGATGGTCCAACCGGCCGGCGCGCGCCCGCGCGGCGCGCGCCCGCGCATCGCCTGCATCGAGTGGTGCGCGCCCCTCATGAGCGCCGGCAACTGGGTGCCCGAGCTCGTCGAGCGGGCCGGTGGGCGCGATGTCCTGGGCCGCGCGGGCGAGCACGCGCCGGTGATCGCGGCCGACGCCCTGCTCGAGGCCGACCCCGACATCGTCGTGTTCATGCCCTGCGGCTACGACCTTGAGCGCACCGAGGCGGACGCGCGTAAGCTCCTGGCCGATTCCCGCTTCGGCGCTCTTTCGGCGTTCCGCGCGGGCCGCGTCTATGCCACCGACGGCAACGCTTATTTCAACCGGCCCGGACCGCGGCTTGTCGACTCGGCCGAGATTCTGGCCGAGATCATCGCGCCCGAACGCTGCCGATTCGGCCACGAGGGCCGGGGCTGGCGCCGCCTTTCGCTGTCCTGACTGGGCGCTGCCCCCGTTTCGATGGTATGGTGCTTAGGCGAGCGCCGTGCAGCCTGCGGGTCTTGCGGCGTGGGCGGGGACCAACCACTCGACGGAGTCCGTGATGCCTTCTGTCCGTATCCGCCTGGCCGCTCTCGTTCTCGTTCCGCTTCTGCTCATCGCCCCCCTCGCCCAGGCCCAGTCCGACCAGCAGCTCCTGGTGGACAAGGCGGCCAACACGGCGCTGTCCATGAAGAAAGATCCCGCGCTCGAGGCGCTGCACTCGCTCATGCAGCGGGCGCGCGGGGTCGTCATCGTGCCCGCTCTGATCAAGGCCGGGTTCATCCTGGGGGGTGCGGGCGGCGCGGGCATCATCGCCGCGCGCGACCACGAGACCAACACCTGGTCGGATCCCGCCTTCATCGACCTGGGCGCGGCCAGCATCGGCGCCCAGATCGGCGCCGAGGTGGCCGAGATCGTCATCGTCGTCACGAGCGAGAAGGCGCTCAACGCGCTGCTCGCCAATCGGGTCACCTTGAGCGCCGAGGCGGGCCTCGTGATCGGAACCCTGGGCGGCGAGCGCGAGGCCGGCACGGCCACCAACCTCGCCGCGGACCTCTACGCCTACTCGCGCAGCAAGGGCCTGTTCGGCGGGCTTTCGATCGAGGGCGCGATGATCTTGAGCGATGAGGATTGGAACAGCGCCTACTACGGGACGCCGGCCACGACCCGCGAGATCATCATGCTGCGCAAGCTTTCCCATCCGGGCGCGCAGGCGCTCAAGAGCGCGCTCGCCGAGCTCTCCGGCGCGCCGCTATAGGGGCACCATCGGGAGCGCCGTTCGCCCTCGCTAAACCGGGCCCGCGGCCATGATCCGCGCGCTCGGCGCTGTTGCGGCGGCGCACGCCTGGCGGCGCATCGCCCTTGCCGTGCTCGTGCTCACGGCCGCGACGATAGCCGCCGCGCTTCTCGCCGCGTCGGCCGCGTGGGCGGAGGGCGATGCGGCCTCCTACGCCCTGACCCCCGAAGAGCAACAGGCCTACATCGAGCGGGCCCAGGCGAACCTGCAGCATCTGCTCGAGCGCTTCGAGTTTATTGCGACCTCTAATTGTGCGACGACGCGTGAGCCTGATCAACGCTGCCAGGAGCTTTACGGCAATCTTAAGGCCGGCGACTTCGAGTTCATCCCGCCGATCGAGTGGTCCGATGATGATCCCAACCTTCCGACCTACACCGCGATGCTGGGAGCGTGTCCTGGACTGAAACCCCAGCTCCACCTCACTGAGGACGACTGGCTCGAGTTCGTCGCACAGAGAAATTTTGGCTCGTACGAGCTTTCTCACGGGCAGGGAGAGAGCGAGGAACAGAGCGTCTACGCCTTTCGCAGCGAGGATTACGCGGGCCCGATCAACGAGGATTACCTGGGCCCACGGGACATCGTGAGACAATATGTGGTTTTTACTACATATGATTTTGCGACCTGCAAGAAGCTCGAGTGGACGCTATTTACGAAATACGACAGCTACAACGTGCAAGACCCATGGCCGTACGAATACCTGGGCGAGATCGTGCGAATGGAGGGTCGTTTCTTCATTTTGAATATATTCCCGCTCGGGAAATTCGAAGAAGATCCGAGCCGTTACATGCGATTCAACGATCTGGGCCCCGACGGCCGCTCGGGGAAGGACAGTTACAGTCTAACCGGGGCAAGACGCCCGAACTGAAAGGAGCATCGATATGCTGCAAGGTTGCCCTGTTAATGCCGCGAACTGGGACGACTACGTCTACGATCAGATCAAGGACAACGAAGGGCTCAACGAGATTGTTGAACCCGGCCCCAACGGAGTCCCCACCTCCGGCCCGTCGAGCCAATAGGGGCCGCGATAGCGCGCCGCGGAGCTGCTCACGCTTGCAGCAGGCCGAGCGCGGCGAGGCCGAGCAAGGCCAGCGCGAGCGCAACGAGAAGGCAGGCCGCGAGGTAGAGCACGAGCGCGCGCGCGACGTCCGAGGGCAGCGCCCGCGCCCGGCCCGAGCCGACCCAGCCGTTGCCGCCGGAAGGCCCCAAGAGCGAGAGATCGAGCGCGGCGGCGAACGTGGCTTCGGGCAACGGCGCGCGCGTGAACGCGGCGCGCAGGCCCGCTGCCGGCCTGGCCTTCGGAGCAGCCACGGCCCCGAGTGAAGCGATCAAGCCGGCGAGACGAGACGGGACGAAGTTCGCGGCCGCGAGAACCCGGCTCGCGGCGAAGCCGAAAGCCGCCCCTTCGGCCCCGCGCGCTAAGGCGCTCTGCGCCAGCGCAATCAAGGCGCGATAGGCCATGAGTCCCGGCAAGCCCAAGATGAGTGCCCAGAAGGCGGCGCCGACCACGCCGTTCTTGAGGCCCTGGGCGCAGTCCTCGATCGCACGGCGCGCCAGCGCATGAGCGTCTGTCGAGCGCGGCGCGGCGGCGTGCGGGTGCGCAAGACCTTCGAGCGAACATTGCGCATCCTCCGGTTGCCCTCGGCGCAAGGCGCGCTCGATCCGGCGCCCTTGAGCGAGCGGCCGGTGCATCCCGAGGAAGAGCGCGAGCAGGGCGAGCTCCGCGAGCCAGCCATAGGCGATGCCGGCAAACAGCGCATGGGCAAGCACGCCCGTTGCCGCGGCAAGGGCCACGACCGCTGCGAGCGCCACCACGCCGCGCACGAGCCGCGTGCGCTCGCTGCGCTCGGCCCGATTGAGCCGGCCTTCGAGGAATACCGTAGTGCTCCCCAAGAGCCGTTCGGGATGCCAGGGCCAGCGCAACAGAACGCCGCCCAAGGCCGCCTCGAGCGCGAAGGCCAGAAGCAAGAGCAGCGGGGCCGGCGGGCTATCCGCGCCGAACAACGAAGCGAGAGCCCCGGGCATAAGGCCGGGCGAGGCAACCCCTTCGGGCATCCCTTCGAGCATCCCTTCGGGCATCCCTTCGGGCATCCCTTCGGGCATCCCTTCGGGCATCCCTTCGGGCATGGCGCCCGAGCCTAGACAAGAGGCTCGAAGCAATGGTTAACAAGCGGGACGCCCGGCATTGAGAGGAAAAGCGATGCCTGAGCGCCGGAATCCGAAATTGTCGCGTTGGGGTTTCTCATTCTGTTGAGCTTCAACGCCAACGAAAGGGGCCCCGAAAGCGAGCTGATCGAGGCCTTCAACGCGCCGTTCGAGGCCCGCGAGGGGGCGTGGAATCGGGCGCGGCGCGAGGCCGGCGAATCCTATGCGACGATCGGCCGGCTGGGTGCGCCCTTCGCGCTGATCGATCAGACCGGCGCGCCGCGACGATCGGGGGATTTCGCGGGCGGGCCAGCGCTGATCCTGTTCGGCGCGACGCGCTCGGGCGCCAGCGTCGAAGAGGCGCTTCGGGCGATGCTGGGCGCGCTCGATCAATTGGGCGACCCGCGCGCGACGCCCCTCTTCGTCACACTCGATCCCGCGGAGGATTCAAGCGAACGGCTGGGCGCGTACGCCGCGAATCTCGATCAGCGGCTGGTCGCACTCACCGGTCCGCCGAGCGAGATCGACGCCCTCGCCCGCTCGTATCGCATCGCCGCCGTGCGCAGCGCGCCAAGCGCGCCGGTCGATCATTCCCTTTACATCCTCGTGCTCGATGAACGCGGACGATACCGGGCCCATCTCGCCCCGCCGTTCGAGCCGGCCCGGATGGCCCGCGACATTCGCGCGGCGCTCGCCCGCTAGAAGCGTAGTCCGCTTGAGTGGAACCCGCCCCCTCCCCCTACCCCCTGCCGCAAGGGGAGAGGGATTAAAGAACGTAGCCCCCTGCCGCCTCGCGGGGGGCGCATCAAGGGCAGCAAGAGACCACACCGTTTATTCTCCC